>CALUZR010000054.1 GCA_944325335.1 uncultured Parabacteroides sp.
ACGAGACTGTTTGCTATTTGTTTTCTACATAGTACATAACTCATTGAATATGAATATCTAATTAGAGTGGCCCAAGCGGCAATCGAAGACAAACTCTAAAAATCTGCAACGACGTTGATATTTTGCTTCCATCTGCATTTTATATGCAAAACATTTGTTTTTCATTTGTTTTCCCAATGGAGGCTAATCAACTCAATACCAGTAAGGTATTAAAGCGGCGCAGGCAGCGGTAGAGAATACGCTCTAAGCATAACTTAACCATTGAATTAGGCTGTGATGTCCTGCATGGGCGTTACAGCCTAATCTGTTTTTAGATGGTTTGAAAAACAGGATATTTTAATAAAACAACAGGAGAAACGAAATATGGACACGAACATTCCATTGACCCCCGACCAGATACCGCCCTCGTTCCATCGCTGTTTTCAGAGCGATTGCCCGAAGGCGGATACCTGCGCCCGCTTCCTTGCCGGACAACACCTCCGCGAAGAGCAAATATGCGGGCCTGCAGTCTATCCCGCGGCGCGCACGGGTAGTCGCTGCCAGATGTATAAGCAAACGCGCGTCATCCATGCCGCCTACGGTTTCAAGACCATCTTTGCCGAGGTCAAGCGAAAAGACGATACGCCCCTGCGCGATCGTATCAAGGCTTACTTGGGTGGAAATACCGCCTATTACCGCTACCATCACGGCGAGCGGCTCCTCACGCCCGAGCAACAGTGCTGGATTATTAACCTCTTCCACGCGTATGGGTATAATGATAACCTCCGCTTTGATGGGTATCGAGACCTATATGACTTTATCTCGATCTGACTACCATAGGGAGAAAGTGCGATTACCATAGTATGGAAGCGTCACTTTCATACTATGGAAGCGACACTACCATACTATGAAAATCAGACTACCAAAGCGTGGAAGTGGAATCGAAAATAGGGATAAGCGCTGCTTTGCCTATGGCGTGTGGTGGGTTCTTTACCATGTCGGCAACGGGATATAAGGCAGGGCGCGATATCGGGCGAGGAATAAAAAGAAAACCCATCGGCTTGGCGGTGCCTGTCGAGTGTGACGGAACCGAAGCCGATGGGTTATTTTATCACTGAAAAGTTTCTTTACATGTCGTTATACTGGCTGGTGACGAGCACAAAGGTCATCGACTCTTTGTCTTTCTTCAATTTGGCTCCAGCCGGCGCGAGGAGACTGCTTACCGAAGTAATAGTTGTTGACTCTTGTCCATAGCTACTTGAAGTAGTGCGGCCTACATCTACCGGAATGGCCAAGAGCACCAAGTCTTTGTCGGGATTATTGGTGAAGTGCACGCGCAGCACGTTCGAAATATTGCTAAAGTCGTATGTGCGCGTCAGGCTTGAATACTGCGCATTGAACGAAGTAACCCCGTCGTTCAGGTTGCGTCCTTCGAAGAAGCTCTTGACGGAATCTTCGGGAAGGAGCAGCAGATCGTCGGGCGCTTCGAAGGCATAGAGCCAATCCTCTTGCGGCTTGGCTTGCAGGCTGAATTTGAAATTATTCAGGATGCGGTCGCCCACACGCTCTTTCAATTCGCGGGCCGGAATGACGAAGCGGGCACATACGCCAGACGGGCTTTTAAGGTACATGAACTCGTCGTTCGGCTCCAAGAGTTGCTCAATGTCTTCGTTCTGCATCTGGTTCATTTGGATGACCTCTTTCGTGACGTTGAATTGCTCGCGCGTCTTTATAATAGTATCCCTTGGATTCTCATCTGTACCAATTTGTTCCTTATACCGGTAATAAATATAGAAAGAGGTTTGCGCCACTTCGATAATGGAACCGGTTCCGAATTCCGTCGTGACGTAAAAGCCTGGGAAGAACTGGTTGAAAGATTCCTGCGAAGCAAAGGTCGCCGGATTATTCACGGTTTCATCATAGAGCCGCTGGGCAATCTCCCGGTCGATGCGGATACGCACGTTTGGCGTATAATAGAGTGAATCGCCTGTATCCGTAATGTTACGGATTGAATCGGAGATGCTTTGGTCGTAAGCCGTATAGGTCTTTTCACCAATGAGCTTCTGCAGGTTGCAATAATCCGCCGGGTCCATGTTCGTGTAGTAGTTGCGTTCGAGGGGTTCTGTCACCTCATACACCTTGGCTTGCATCGGAGCCAGCGAGTCGCCATAATAGCCGCCATTATTATACATGATGAAGAGCGCCATCGAATCGACTTGCCCGTTCAGCGGTTCATGGGTGAATGTATAATTGTCCGGGCAATAGAATTGACAGATATAATCGCTTTTCAGATTGCCATAAAGGGGGTCGTAGAGTTGTCCAAGCAAACCTGATGCGGTACGTGCATACACGGAATCGAGCTTAATCGTAGAAGCTTCGACTGCGAAGGTATCTGTCCATACGGTGATGCGATCACTTTCCGGTTGAATACTTGGTCCCACCAAACTAATTTCATCATTACAACTTGCCAATAGCAGACCGCTACCCGCAAGCCCAAGTATTGTACTTCTGATTTTCATATCTTTAATGTGTAAATATTAAGCTTCACCCCATAGTTTTTGGTAGAATTCATAACAAGCCGGAGCCAGTTCTTCTACCGGATGATAGGGGAGGAAAGGAGTTTTCTTTGCTTCGATATAGGCTTTGAGGGCAGGATCCATCGTTTCACAGCCTTGGACAATACCGTCGGCCATATCGATAATCAATTGGTTTAAATGCTCGTAACTTGCTTCTTCGCGCAATACTTTCACGTCCTCCTCCGTAGCCCCATCTGTGATTAATTTATCGGCAAATGAAGGGCTTAATGGATTTTTGAATGCATCGTTGTACATCGAATAGACCACTTTGGCATTGCAAAGCGAAGGATCGTCGGCATACATACGTTTAATATATAAAGCCGTGAGGGCAGAGAACCATCCGTGGCAATGAATCAAATCAGGAATCCAACGTAACTTCTTGATTGTCTCCATAACGCCGCGCACGAAGAAAATCGAACGTTCGTCGTTGTCGTCAAACTCTGTTCCATCTTCATCGGCAATACCCGCTTTGCGGAGGAAGTAATCGTCATTATCAATGAAATATACCTGCATACGAACAGGTTGTATAGAAGCAACCTTGATGATAAGTGGATGGTCGGTATCGTCGATAATCAGGTTCATACCCGATAAACGAATGACCTCATGCAGTTGGTTTCGACGTTCGTTAATGGAACCGAATTTAGGCATGAAAGTTCTGATTTCGCAGCCGCAGTCTTGAATGCCCATCGGCAGTTGGCGACTTACTGTTGCAATCTCAGTTTCCTTCAAATAAGGGTTGATTTCTTGGGTTATAAACAACACTTTTTTTGCATCCATTCTGTTATCACGTTTATTATTTTCGCACAAAGATACGAAAAATCTTTCATATATGGCCATTTTTTTGTTGCTTTGCACCCGATTTTAGCTTTATCTAACATGATAGTAGTTGAGAAGAAACAAGAATTGAAGGAATACCTTGCTGCTGAGCGGCAACAAGGTAAGCACATCGGATTGGTTCCTACCATGGGGGCTTTGCATGCGGGGCACTTATCTCTGGTAAAGCGATGTGTGGAAGAGAATGAGGTATGCGTGGTGAGTGTGTTCGTTAATCCTACGCAATTTAATGATAAGCACGATTTGGAGACTTATCCTCGGACATTGGAGGCAGATTGCGCGTTGCTCGAAGCGGCGGGATGCGCTTATGTCTTTGCTCCGTCGGTCGAGGAAATGTATCCGGAACCTGATACGCGCCAATTCCATTTAGGTCCGGTAGCTGAAGTGATGGAAGGTCCTCGCCGTCCAGGGCATTTCAATGGAGTAGCACAAGTGGTAAGCAAGTTGTTTTATATTGTGGAGCCGGATAAGGCCTATTTCGGGGAAAAGGATTTCCAACAGATAGCTGTCGTACGTGAAATGGTGCGTCAATTGGAACTTCCGGTCGAGATTGTGGCTTGCCCGATCCAACGTGAAGCGGATGGGCTGGCGCTTAGCAGCCGCAATGTGCGCCTTACGCCTGAACAGCGCAAGGAAGCTCCTCTAATTGCCCATACTTTGCAAGAGAGTCTGGCTTTGGCCAAAAAGGAAACGGTTGAAGAGGTAAAGCGTTTCGTATGTGATGCGCTGAATGCAAACCCTGTAATGGAAGTAGAGTATTTCGAGATTGTAGACGGCCATACGATGCAACCCATTGCCGATTGGAAAGAGACAGACTATCCAGTAGGTTGCATTACGGTGTATTGCGGCGAAGTAAGATTGATTGATAACATCAAGTATTAAGTGGGCTTATGTACGTAGAAGTTGTAAAGAGCAAAATCCATCGGGTGACGGTGACGGAAGCCAACCTGAATTACATCGGGAGCATTACGATTGATTCGGCATTGATGGAGGCGGCCAATTTGATTCCGGGCGAGAAGGTGGCCATCGTGGATAATAATAATGGCGAACGGTTCGAAACTTACGTTATTCCAGGCGAACCCAATTCGGGCATGATTTGCTTGAACGGCGCGGCGGCCCGCAAGGTACAGCCGGGCGACATTGTCATCATCATGGCGTATGCCTGGATGGAGTTTGAAGAAGCGAAGCAATTCAAGCCGGCCGTCATCTTCCCTGATACGGCTACGAATCGCTTAATCTGATATTTACGCATAATATATAAATAAAGAGGACCTTTCCCGTCTGGGAGCGGTCCTCTTTTATTTGGCCCATAATAGTAATAAAATTAAAGGCAAAAAGATTGTTTAGGTTATCTGACTGCAAAGATGGGCCTTTTGAATCAATTAACCAAATTATTTTTTATATTCTACAACATACTTTCGGAAATAATGAGCGAAATGACCTCGGAGTAATTCGCCGTGCCCGTCGGGATGCGGTTTCCTTTCAAATACCAATTATATATTTTCGCTTGGATGTCGCCGATGAAAGGATTGTATAAGGCTTCCCAATGCGATTGCTTTTGCCGGTATAAAGCACGGATTTCGGGGCGCAAGCTCTCTTTCCACGTCTCAAAATCGGAGGACGGTAAAAGACGGTAGGCATTGGATATCACGTATGGAAGCAACGAGAAATATCCCGAGAATCGGATGGCTGGCACGGACGAGGCTGTGCAGACCTTATAACTATAGAAGTTGGCTTCTGCCTCGTTGGCGATTCCCAAGACGTGCGCCATCTCGTGTGCATACGTCGCGGCGTATTGCTCGGGGAGCAAATCGGGGGTGAGGTTGAATTCCGTGAAGAACGGACCTACATAACCCAGCACGCCGACACCGCTCATCAAGGGCGGGCAGAGCATGGATTTCGCCCGAAGGTAATCCGCCGGCGTGCATAATCCGTAATGTTCGGCCAATTGCTTGTAGCCTTGCTTCACCTCGCGTGCCACGACTGGCTCTGTCCATTCCCTGTTTTCTCCGTAGGAAGCGTTCAAAGCATCGGTGTAATTCTCCAAAAACAGAACGAAGGTTTCCTCGGAATACCGTTGTCTTTCCACCGAAGCACGGGCGTAAAAGTCGGCCCTGAAATAGAGCAATCCCCACGCTAAATAGAACCAAACGTAAACCCAAGCCAAGTATTCCATTTCGCGGCGAAGCATCTTTTTGACGCCTTTCCGCCGGAAAAGGCAGAAGAGGGCATAGGCAAGCAATCCGCCTAAGCTCCCGTAGATGAACACGTCGCCCACCGAAAAGGGAAAGCACGAAGAGAAACGGGACAGCCCGCCGGCCAGCACGGGGTAAATATGCCGCGCATACCATTCGCCTCCGCCCGGAACGGCCATCAACGTCCAGACGCTTGCCAAAAGGAGCGCTAACACAGCCCAGCGGATTCGCATCATTTTTTTATGAATGGTTTCCTAATACTTTGTTTTTGGCAATCGTCGCTTGGAACTCTTTCAAGTAGAAGGGCTCGAAGTAGGCGACGTCCTCGAACTGCTTGGCCGCATAGGCTTCTTCGGCCAACTGGGCCATGTTTGCGGCGAGGGGATAGATATTTTCCAGGAAAAGGGCGTTCGGCTGGGCAAGCACCGGTTGGCATTTGGCGGCCCCATCGCCGAAGAAGCAGACTTTTCCCGAGGAAAGGTATTCGGCGTAGCTCGTCTCCGTTACGATGTCGGCCTGCGCGGGGCGGACTTGCGCCAAGTGGCTGTCGAAGAGGGCGGCATAGACTTCCATCCGTCGGGCGTCGATCATGGGGCAATAAAGCGCGTCGGCTATTAGGCGTGTTTGGATAGCCGTGTGCGCCAATAGCTTCAGTGTCGGGATGCTGAGGAGCGGAATACCCAATCCGAAGCAAAGCCCTTTCGCCAACGAAACACCGATGCGCAATCCCGTGTACGAGCCCGGACCGGAACTGACGGCCACTGCCTCCAGTTTCCCGCCTTTTGCCTTCATTTCACGCAACGCTTCTTCTACATACACGCCCAGTAACGCAGCGTGCGAATGTCCTTCATACGATGCCTTTTCCCAGACTACGTTCCCGTCTACCGAGAGCGCCGCCGAGCAGACATTTGTCGAAGTTTCGATATTCAATATACATGCCATATTCTATCTATTTAAATACTTATCAAAATTATCTTTATAATACATGCCTGACCGGTCAGGCGCGTTTCCGGAGAGGTCGCGCAGGGCAAATGACCGGTCAGGCGCGTTTCCGGAGTAGTCGCGCAGGCCGAATGACCGGTCAGGCACGTTTCCGGAGTGGTCGCGCGGCTCAAATGACCGGTCAGGCACGCTTCCGGAGTAGTCGCGCGGTTCAAATGACCGGTCAGGCACGCTTCCGGAGTAGTCGCGCAAGGTGAATGACTGGTCAGGCACGTTTCCGGAGTGGTCGCGCGGTTCAAATGACCGGTCAGGCACTATTTTTTTATGAGTCGGGCGATTTCACCAACCCAAAGCACGAGCGACGAAGAGCCGATGATGAGGCCCCAATCCGTCCACGAAAGCGGGATGACGTTGAACATCGCTCCGCCCAGCGTGACGATCAAGTATTGTCCCACCAAGATCAGCGCGGCGACGAAGAGGAAGCTCTTGCTGTCCTTCAAGTCGGCAAAGGCAGAACGGCCGTCCATGAACGCCTTCGCATTGAACATGTTCCAGAACTGGAGCATCACGAAGAAGCTGAAGAACCACGACAAATCATGCGCGCTCAATCCCTCCGAGGCGTGGAAATGGAGCAACAAGCCCATCAAGATCGCCACGAAGGCGATGCCGACGCCAAAGATGCGGTAGGCCATCGGGCGCGAGATGATGAAGTCGCCATTCGGTCCGCTCCGGCGCGGCTTGTCGTTCATTACTTTTTCATTTGGTGGCAACGAAGCCAAGGCTCCCGCCGCAAAGGTATCCATAATCAAATTCACCCAAAGCATCTGCGTGATGGTCAGCGGCGATTCGGTCCCGATCAGCGAACCAAGCAAGACGATGAGGCACGCCGCCACGTTGATAGTCAACTGGAAGAGCAAGAAACGCTGGATGTTGCGATAGAGCGAACGGCCCCACATCACGGCGCGGGTGATGCTGGCAAACGAATTGTCGAGGATTGTGATGTCGCTCGCCTCCTTGGCTACCGACGTCCCGTCGCCCATCGAGAGGCCCACTTGGGCGGCTTTCAGCGCCGGTGCGTCGTTTGTCCCGTCGCCCGTCACGGCCACCACGGCGCCCTTCTCTTGCAACAGCTTGACGAGGCGTTGCTTGTCCGTCGGCCGGGCGCGGCACATGATCTTCAAATCCAAGACTCTATCCAAGGCTTCTTCGTCGCTCAGGGCTTCGAATGCCGGGCCGGTGATGATGTTCCGGTCCGTGTCTTCCGGTTTCCAGATGCCGATTTGGCGGCCAATCTCGCGAGCCGTGCCCGGCGTGTCGCCCGTGACGATCTTCACCGCGATGCCTGCCTTCATACAGTTTTGCACGGCGGCGGGAACGTCTTTGCGCACCGGGTCGGAGATCGCCACGATGCCCAGATACGTCAGGTCCAAATCCTGGTTCAAGCGGCCGTCGGTGTAAGGTGTCTCGTTGGCTCCCTCTTCCAATATTTGATAGGCGAAGCCAAGCGTACGCATTGCTTGGTTCTGGTAGGCGAGGAGCTGCTGCTCGATTTCCGGACGGGCGGCTTCGGCCGGGACATATTCGCCGTTCATCGCCACGCGGCGGCTGTTTGCCAAAACAATCTCTGGCGCGCCCTTTACATATAATACCTTCTTATTTAAGAGTGGAGACTTCACTACCGTAGCCATGTACTTGCGCTCGGTCGAGAAGGTCAATTGGCTTACCACCTCGGCCTCTTCGCGCAGAGGAAGGTAATCGACGCCTTGCGCGTTGAGCCAGAGGAGGAGGGCGGCTTCGGTCGGGTTGCCGAGGGTCTTGACCGTGCCGTCCGTACGCTCGAGGTTGGCGGTCGAATTCACCGCGATGCCCTCTTGGATGAGGTGGCTCAGGTCGTTGTCTCCCAGCTTTTGGTCTGTTAAATTATAGAACTTGGTTTCGTGTACCTGCATTTGGTTCTGCGTCAGCGTGCCGGTCTTGTCGGTGCAGATGACGGTCGTCGCGCCCATCGTCTCGCACGCATGCATCTTCCGGACAAGGTTATTCGTCTTCAGCATCCGGTTCATACTCAACGCCAAGCTCAGCGTGACGCTCATCGGCAAGCCTTCCGGCACCGAGACGACAATCAGCGTCACCGCAACCATGAAGAAGTTCAAGAGGTGCGATATCCATTCCATCACTGAGTATTCCTGCCCGGAGAGGATGAGCTTCGCGGTCAGGGCGACAAACGTCAGCACCGCAATCGTATAGCCCGCTTTACTGATTACATTTGCCAATCCCTTGAGCTGGATCTGGAGCGGCGTGTCGATGTTGTTCTCAATCTGCGAACCCTCGTACACCTTGCCATAACCGGTGGCGTCGCCTACCTTCTCTACTTGCATGACGCCGTGCCCGTCGACGACGGTCGTCCCGCGCATCACGACGTTCGACGGATAGGTTGCCTCTTCGTCGAAGTCCGCCGGGTTGGTTGTCTTGCCGATCATCGGTTCGCCCGTCAGGGTCGATTCGTTGACCTGCAAAGAGACCGCCTCCAGCAGATGTCCGTCCGCCGGAATCTCGTCGCCCGTCCCGAGCATCACGATATCGCCCACGACGATATCCTTTCGCGGCACTTCGGTAATCTTGCCATTGCGGACGACCGTCACCAATATGTCGTCGTTCACCGTATTCAATACATCAAACGCCCGGTTCGCCTTCACTTCAAAAAAGAAGCCCACACAACTGGCCAGCATAATAGCAAAGAAGATACCCAGCGGTTCGAGAAAGGCAGCCAGCCCAGCCGCTTCCGGACCCCAGCAATGCACGCCCGCAATCACCATCGACAGCACCCACGCTACCAACAGGATACGGATGATCGGGTCTTCAAACTTCTCCAAGAATTGTTTCCACAACGGCGTTTTGGCCGGCGGCGTCAATACATTCTCTCCATGCAAACGGCGGCTTTCCTCCACTTGTGCAGTGGTAAGCCCCTGATACTGTTGTCTATTTTCCATCATTCTATTTAAAGGGTTAAATACACCGCGCAAAGGTATGATTATTTTTTGAATATGCATAAGGCAATGGCATAGTTTTGCTTCTGGAAATTCATAGTTATATGTTCGGACGTTTATGGTTATGCTTTGGTCGATTTATAGTTATGTTTCGTCGATTTATTGTGCTGTTTTTGTCGATGTTATTGCTTTTATCAAAACTATTTCATACTTTTGAGGCGTTAAATATTAAGTTAAACATTAAAAACAGTAACAAACATGAGAAAGATTTTTACCAGTGTGTTGGCTTTGCTTCCGTTGTTGGCTTGGGGGCAAGCGTCAGATTTTAGTCAGATGGGTGATTCAATCACTGCAACTTATTCATGGATATCCAGTACAAAAACATTGACATTGAAAGGGCTGGATAAGAAAGCCGGAAGAGGCATGATATTGCCAGACGGCGCGACAATTGTATTGGAAGGAGAGAACAAGATCGTTTGCCATGCGGGAGAAGATGATAGCGCAATAGAAGGTCTCGGTTCTTTGACAATTAAAGGTCCAGGTTCTTTGAGCATAGAAAGTAGTGGAAATGAATCTATTTTAGCAGAAACAAGCTTGACTATTGATGGATGCGAAGAATTAGCTATTAACGCTTTGTCTGGAGAAGGTCTTTATTCGTATGGCACAATGACTATAAATAATAGTAAAGTGTATGTAATCAGCCATGAGGAAGAAGGAATTTATCCGTATGGAGATTTATCAATAAGTAATAGCATTGTAAATATTCAATGTGAAAAAGATGGCATAGATACAACTCCTAATGTAACTATATCTGATAGCGAAATTACGATTTCGAATGAAATGGATGCCTGTCTAAACGGTAATGTCACAGCAATAAACAGTACATTGACTTTAACCGCAAACGGTACTGATGAATATGATTGTTGTTTTGATATTTCGGAAGATCCGGCATTGTATTCTTTCACTAATTGTAACTTAACGCTCTCAGCCCCCAATGGCGGTTCTATCTTCTCTCCTCAATATGAAAGCATGATGACAAAAGCCACTCAATTGAATTTCCCTGAAGGCGTAACGATGGAAAATACCTTGTGTCGGGTGGCAGAAGCAAGTAGTAATTCCTATTATACGGCCGTTATCGGTGCTTATACGTTGGATGAAAACTTGAACATCGAAGACAATTTGATTATCACCGAAGGCTCCACCTTAACCATTCCCGAAGGCATTACCCTCGAAAATAGCGGTACGTTGGCCAATGCCGGCACGATCGTAATCGAAAAGGGCGGCGCGATGAACGGTGAAGAGAACGGCGAGATTATCAAGGGCGACGCCACGGGCATCGAGGTCGTGGAAGGCGTCAAAGCGTATGCCCAAGATGGTACGGTTTATGTACAAACGCCCAGCCGGATGCCGATCGCGATTGTCTCGATAAGTGGAGCCACCGTAGCGCGCGCCGAGCAAGAGGGTTTGCAGTCCTATTCGTTGCCGAAGGGCATCTATATTATATGTATAGGCGAGCAGACGTTTAAGGTGCGGAATTAAAAAGGTTGAATTTTGTGTTTTCCTTTTGCATAAAAGAAAAAACAAATCGTACCTTTGGCGCATCAACAACAAAATAAGCATGATGAGCACTTGCAAAACATATCGCGCATTAACATCTTTTACCGGGAAATACTTGGTGAAAGGCGATAATATGTTAGCAAGCATTAGACTATAAGCAAATAATTCACGACGCGAAAGAAGGTGCATCGCTCATTACGACACACCTTCTTTGTGCATAAAAAAGGTGCGCTTTTTGACACACCTTCCATTTGTTTATCCATCTTATCTGTGCACATAAGCAGGCAAACGGAGATATTCATATTAGGACTTCCGTTTGAGCCGTACCTCATAAAGGTCATGACGGCGATCGCGCAGGTTCCGCACACTGCCGTAAGTATGAAGCTCGTTCAGCAGGTCGAGGTCGACGTCGGACACGAGAATCATCTCGGTATTGGGCGTTGCTTCAGCACGCATACCGTCGGTCGGGAAAGCAAAGTCGCAAGGGGTGAAGACACCGGACTGGGCATACTGGATGTCCATGTTGTGCACGCGCGGCAAGTTGCCTACGCTTCCGGCAATGACCACGAAGCATTCGTTCTCGATGGCACGGGCATGGGCGCATACCTTGACACGTGAATAGGCGTTCTGGGTATCAGTAAGGTACGGAACGAAGAGGATTTGCATCCCTTGGTCGGCCATGATGCGGGAGAGTTCGGGAAACTCCACATCGTAACATATCAAGATACCAATCTTCGCGCAATCGGTCGTGAAGGTCTGCACGCGCTTGCCACCGGAAAGTCCCCAGCTCTTGGCCTCGTCAGGCGTGATGTGGATCTTCTCGTAAGTCTCGTAAGACCCATCGCGCCGGCAGAGGAAGCCTACGTTATAAAGTCCATCCTCGCGTATTTGCGGCATGCTACCGGTAATGATATTGATATTATAACTAATAGCCAGCTTGATGAAGCGTTCCAGCATCTCGTCGGTATATTGGGCGAGTTCGCGGATAGCCTGCGATTCGCTCTTGTCGTTGAATTTCGCCATCAACGGCGCGTTGAAATATTCAGGAAAGAGGATGAAATCACTCTTGTAGTCAGAGACCGCATCGACGAAGAACTCGACTTGTTCGAATACATCGTTCAGCGATTTGTAAGGACGCATCTGCCACTGTACCAATCCGACCCTCACGGTACTTTTGGTGGCGATTACCTCTGGCTTGGGCTGATAGTAGATATTATCCCATTGAAGGAGGGTTGCGTAGTGTTTCGATTCTTCGTCGTTCGGGAGGTAGTTGGTCATCACCTTGCGGACGTGGAAATCGTTCGAGAGTTGGAAGGTCAGGACTGGGTCGTAGATCTCCTTCTTGCGCACTTTGTCAATATACTCTTTAGGACGTATCGAGTCAGCATACTTATGGTAATTGGGAATGCGGCCGCCGAACATGATCGCCTTTAAGTTGAGGCTTTCACAAAGCTCCTTACGATACTCGTACATGCGTCGCGCCAGACGTAAGCCACGGTACTCCGGATGTACGAAGACCTCGATACCATACAAGATATTACCCTTCGGGTTGTGGGTATTGAAGGTCTCATTTCCCGTCACGTCGGCATACGTGTGGTCGTTCTTCACGCGGTCGTAATCAACGATAATCGAGAGGGCGCACCCTACGATCTTGTTGTCTACGACTGTGACTACTTGTCCCTCCGGAAAGATATCCAAGAGTTTCTCAATTTGTTCCCTCGTCCAGAACACATCGGAACCGTCCGAGTAGACCCTTTTAAAAGATTGCGATAACTGCTTGTAGTCCTCCATGCGTAGGGGACGTACAAGCACCTTGTTGATGTTTTGTAAATGCTGTTCCATATTTAATATGATACATTAGAATTGAAAGTAAATGAAGGGTTGCACACCTGCACTCTTGAACTGTACGACCACCAGGATAGCCAACGCAAGGAGAGTAGCCTGCACCACCAAAGGCGCCTGCGTGACGCCCTGCTGCAAGTAATTCTCCCAACGCTTGGGCACGAAGTGGAAAAGATAGCCCAAAACCATGAGTGTAAAGACCCCTTTATATCCTACGACGAATTGCGTAAACACTTCGGGATGGAAGTTCGTAACTATCTGTGATAACATCTCGCAAGCCTTCTCCATGGATTCAGCCCGGAAGAAAATCCATCCGAAGGCGACGATGTGGAACGTAAACAATACACCCACCACCCGACGCCACGGCACCATTTCCTCTCCGACCTTCTTAAAGCTGGGGAAAGCAGCCATCACGGCCTTGTGTATGGCCAACGCGACCCCGTGCAAGGCGCCCCACAAGATGAACCGCACAGAAGCTCCGTGCCACAGGCCGCCAAGCAGCATCGTAAGCATCAGGTTCAAGTACGTACGCCATTTCCCTTTCCGATTTCCGCCTAACGAGATATAGAGATAGTCTTTCAACCAAGAAGATAATGAAATATGCCAACGGCGCCAAAACTCGGTGATGGTGGCAGACTGGTAAGGCGAATCGAAGTTGATATTGAAACGGAAGCCCAACAAAAGCGCGATACCGATCGCCATGTCTGAATAGCCGGAGAAGTCGCAATAGATCTGAAGCGTGTATCCATAGACACCTAAGAGGTTCTCGACGCCAGTGTAGAGAGTTGGGGCATCGAATACGCGGTCTACGAAATTGAGGCTGATATAGTCCGAAATGACGCACTTCTTAAACAAGCCGCAGATGATTAGGAAGAGTCCTTCCCCGAACTCTTCACGGGTCACCACCGGATTCCTATAAATCTGCGGGATGAAATCCCTCGCACGGACAATAGGACCAGCCACGAGCTGTGGAAAGAAGGAAACATAGAACACGTAATCTATCCACCGATGTAGCGGCGTGATACGTCCCCGATATACATCAATGACGTAACTGATGCTTTGGAAAGTAAAGAAGGAGATGCCGACCGGCAGGAAGATGTCGTAATGGACAGACTCCAAAGCCATCCAAGGTTCGTAACTAAAGAGTATGCCTATCTCTCGAAGGAAAGCATTACCTATGTCTATCAAAAAGTTCGTATACTTGAAATAGGAAAGCATGCCCAGGTTAATGCAGAGGCTAAGCGTAACCAGGAGTTTCTTCTTCCAACGGGTATCCATTAGCTCCATGATACGAGCGATGAGGAAGTCTGACGTGGCGGTGAAGACCAACAAACCAAACCACAATCCGCTGCTCTTATAATAGAAGTAGAGCGAGAACAAGGTGACGTAGACGATGCGGGCCAAGGTATGTTTCCGCAACGCGATATAAAACACCGCGAAGAAACAGAATAGGAAGAAGAACAGCCCACTACTAAAAAGCATGGGTTCCGAGGGATTATAAGTAAGTATCTCTCCTATTTTTGAGAAGGATAAATCATCAAATAAAGACATGTCGAATGAACCATTAATAGTAATGAATTAAAAACTTTTATACTTAGAATAAGTCTTCATGAAGGCTCGATAAAGGAGAATACCTTGATCCTCATAGCCGCGTTGGGTGAAATGGATGCGGTCTCTCGCCATGAGGCGTTGGTTCAACCATTTGCGGGAGGAGTTCTTGCCTCCGGTGGCGGTGAACAAATCCCAACAGACGATGCCCTCTTCACGGGCTACTTGCCGTAAGACAGCAGCTATCCGCTCCGTATTGTCGTTCCGCACGAAGACCCGCTTCTTGTTTACATACGTGCGCCGGTAGCATTCGGGCGGAGTAGTGAGGATGATCTCCACCTGCGGCATCTCGCGGCGAACTATCGCCAGGAAATGTTTCACCTGACTGCTGAACTCGGTCTCGGAGAACCTACGTCCAAAGCTCTCGTTCGTCCCTAAGGAAATAATCAAGAGTTGGGGACGGAGCAGGACGAGTCGCGGCACATAATCCTCGTCAGTATAGTTGACATACATCGCCCCGTTTACGCCGATTGAATGGTAGAGTACACCGGGATTCCCGTTCGTGAGGCTAAGTCCGAAGTAGGTATTATTAAAGGAAGAGGCCGGGAGCAGGGTATTCGTCCCCTGTTTCCGCCGGGTACTGTGGAGAAGCAGCGTATCTGTCTGCCGGCTGAGGCGAAAGGTGTCAGCTCGTACATCTCTGGGTAATAGCGTATCGCTTAAGAAAGCCTCGGCAATGGGTTTGCTTTCATCAGTCGGGAGCATGGGCATGGCATTTCCTTTGCGATAAAGGATGGCCTCATTAAAGGAATAGCCCGCTCCATTCTTAGGAGCGATGCGTATACGTAGGTTAATTGATGGGGAAAGGCTGCGTATCCCGATGCCACCCATACCAATGTTGGTACGTTTGCGATGCTGGGTGATACGTCCGGCTGTCCACTCGCGGACAGTGGAACGGATGAAATAGTCCGCCGGTTCATTGGTACGGTTGAGTTTCAGCGGTGCGATGAAACCTCTGCCAGCATTTCCGAACGTAGCATGCAAGAGGCGCATCGTTTTCCCACTATAATATCCTGCTTGGATGTGTGAATCGCCCAGATGGACAATCGTTAGTATGGTGTCCTTGCCCGCACGGAGGGAATCCAAGAGGGCAAAAGTATGGCGGAGCGCATCGGTCGTTGTGTCGGGAAATTGCAACGTGTCGCGTCTCTCGACAAGCATCCCCGGCAAAGGAAGCGGAAGAGTGTCCTTCTCGAATGTTAAGAGGGATTGGGCACTCAGACTTGTAGATCCTCCTATACATATAATATATAGAGAAGCAAGAAGTATGCTAAATAGATTATTCTTTCGTTTCATGCCCATCTGCCTCCTCGTAAAACTTCATCTCTTCCAATAAGGCTTCCATAAGGATACGTGCCAACTCGCGTCCACCCCCGAAACCTAAGTGTGTATAATCTTTGCTTGCCCAATTCTTCTCTACATAGCTGACCATTGAGTTCTTACCACCCATAGCCCCAAAAGTATTCCAAAAGACCACACCGGCTCGTCGTGCGGCTTGCCTTTGTGCATGGAGAAGCGCCAACACGGAAGGCATGGTATAAAAGGCACCGTTCTCTTGCCGGCTTCTATCGGATACGCCCATCAGGAGGATATCAGCCGTGGGGAAACACTTCCGCACATGATGGATGACGCCTTCCATCCGCTTGGCATACCAGCCATATTGCATGACGCTATCGTTTGCTACATTCAAACCATATTGCAAGACGATCAAATCATAGGGACGGATGGCATTCAACGCGCGGCACGATGCGGAATCGAGTCGTTCGAGGACAGCTCCCGAGTTGCCTCGCATCGAATAGTTATCGACCGTGATACCCTCGTCCGCCTCCATCGCCACGCCTAAAGCACGGAAACCTTTGGCACGGGTCAACCGGAAATCAGCGCGGTGGGTCACGTGGCGGTAGGTCCATTGCGTCAGGCTATCTGTCGGAGGAAGGGCAATGTGGAACGAATCTTTCGTCCCGTTCATCGAGACCGCCATCTCCGTATGTATGTTCTTTTCGTAGAGGAAGTGAAGACAAGGAACAGAATCCAACTCCGGATATCGCTTCCCCGCTTCTACAGAAAAGAAGGCCTCAGTCGTATCGCCTTCGAAAGTCATGCACGAGAGTGTGTAAGGATGTTCATGATCCGTCAGCATCGACCAAGTAGTCCAACCCTCAGCTGCGGTCTTCACCGTCGGCCGGTATTGCGCGGCAGCCGAGGCAATGGGGACGAAACCTACGCCCCGTCCTCCGAAGCGGCGTTGCATCTCAACCCGGAAGTCCGCTACAAGGATATCACCTTCGATGAAGGAATCACCCAAAAAGGCTACCCGTACCGGGCGTCCTAAGTCTCCCCGATTGCGAAGCGCCGCAAAGAAGCGCGTCAGTCCTACATGCCCCACGGAATAATCTTCCACGCGGCGGCCCGTCGAGTCGCTTCCTTCCACCGCATACAATGTTTTATATAAAGAGTCTCGTACCGCCAAAGCCAACGAATCCATTCCTGCTTTCTCGGCAGCCGCCCGTTGCAGTGCCAGGCTGTCGACCTCCACCGTATCTTCCGCGAGCCACGTCTCCGTCAGCGTATCGATTGCGGCCACATGTCCCGTCGTGCGCAGTTCCGAAAACAAATCCACCCGCTTCAAGGGAAGGCTCCCCAGGCGGTCGGGCACATAGAAGAACAGGCAGCAAAACGCGAACGTCAGCCCCAACAACAGGAGCAACCGCCCCAACTGATCCTTTTCCATTCTTTCTAATCTTTTACGTTTCCAAAAAACGCCGCAAAAGTACGAAGAAATTAAAGAACATGGAAATAAAAAACGAAACACAGCGGCATCAATTCCCCTATATACGCCTTCGATAGTTACATTTTCAGCTATTATAACCCCGAATTAAGAATAAATTGCTTACTTTTGCCACTCAATTAAACAAAATAGAAACATGACTTACGAAGAAACGTTACAATACCTCTACGAAAGCACCCCGGTATTCCAACACGAAGGGGCTGGGGCATACAAACCGGGCTTGGATACGAGTCGCGCGCTCGACGACCTGCTTGGCAATCCGCATCGTGCCTACCGCACGATTCACGTGGGTGGTACGAACGGGAAAGGCTCGACAAGCCATCTCCTTGCCGCCATCTTGCAGAAGTCGGGCTATAAGGTGGGACTTTATACCTCACCGCATCTGGTGGATTTCCGCGAACGCATCCGGGTGAACGGGGAAAAGATTGACAAAGAATACGTAGTGCAGTTTGTAGAACAATACCGCGAACAGTTCGAGCCATTGAAGCCTTCCTTCTTCGAGCTGACCTCGACGATGGCGCTGGCCTATTTCCGCGACCAGCAAGTGGACTTTGCTGTCATTGAAGTGGGACTGGGCGGACGGTTGGATAGTACGAACATCATTACCCCCGTCTTGAGCGTCATCACGAACATCAGCCTTGACCATACGCAATTCCTGGGAGATACACTGGAAGCAATTGCCGGAGAAAAGGCGGGCATCATCAAAGCAGGCATACCGGTCGTGATTGGCGAAGCTGAACACGAAGGAGTGCGCGAGGTCTTCGTCGAGAAAGCACGCGAAGTAGATGCACCGCTCTACATCGCCCCCGAAAGCATCCTCGCTATCGACGGCTCACTGGGGACGGACAACCAATGGCATTACACCACCGAGGAGTTTGGTAACTTCATCGGCGAGTTAGGCGGCATGGTGCAATCGATGAACACGATCACGGTGCTCGCCTCCGTCAAAGTCTTGCGCAAAGCAGGTATCGAAATCCCAGATGAAGCCATCCACGAAGCCTTTGCTCACGTGGTAGAACTGACCGGCCTCATGGGACGCTGGCAAACCTTATGCCAATATCCACGTGTGGTATGCGACACGGGACACAATCCCGGCGGATGGGAATACCTTTCGTGGCAACTCGAGGCCGAGGCCCGGCGGTGCAATACCTTGCGGATGATTATCGGTATCTCGAACGATAAGGACATCGACGGCGTGCTCGACCTGATGCCGCAGGAGGCAACCTACTATTTCACGCAAGCCTCCGTCTCGCGTGCCCTTCCAGCACAAGAATTACGCAAACGTGCTTCCAAGCATGGGCTGATGGGGAAATATTATGCATCCGTAGCAGAAGCCGTCGAGACCGTGCTGCAAGAAGCTGCACCCGACGATTTCATCTTTATCGGTGGCAGCACCTTCGTCGTAGCCGACGCGATGCCGCTTTTTAATGAAGAATAAGAATTAAAACACCATAACACAAATGACAGAACTTATACAAAAGAAACTAAGTGATTCGAAGGCGGCCCGCTGGACAGCGTTGGCTATTGTCGCCTTCACGATGTTGTGCGGCTATTTCCTGACAGACGTCATGTCGCCGCTGAAACCTATGCTCGAAGCCGAACTGGCTTGGACCAGTACTGATTTCGGCTTCTTTACCTCCGCCTACGGGTGGTTCAACGTCTTCTTCCTGATGCTGATCTTCGGAGGGATGATCCTCGACAAGATGGGTGTCCGCTTTACCGGTATGATGTCGTGCATCCTGATGCTCGTCGGGTGCGCCATCAAATATGCGGCCGTGGCGGGATACATCGGTACGACGGGCGAAATCCTCGGCTTCAAGGCGCAAGTGGCGTATGCGTCGCTCGGTTATGCCATCTTCGGGATGGGCGTGGAGATTGCCGGTATTACCGTCTCGAAGGTCATCGTCAAATGGTTCAAGGGGAAAGAGCTTGCCCTCGCGATGGGATTGGAAATGGCGACGGCACGTATCGGGACGATGCTCGCCATGGCCGTGACAGTTCCCTTTGCGAAGTACTTCCAGAGCGTGTCCGCCCCGGTGCTCCTTTGCCTAATCATGCTTTGCATCGGTACGATATCTTATATGGTATATATCGTAATGGATAAGAAACTCGAAGCCTCGATGGCGGGCGAAGAGGAAGAGAAGGAGGAGCCGTTCCGCTTCTCGGACGTGTTCCTCATCATCCGTAACCGCGGGTTCTGGCTCATCGCTCTCCTCTGCGTCCTCTTCTACTCGGCCGTCTTCCCCTTTATCAAGTATGCGACGGACCTAATGGTCAATAAATATGGCGTAGAGCAGGAATTGGCAGGTTTCATTCCCAGCCTCTTACCTTTAGGGACGTTGTTCCTCACGCCCTTCTTTGGCAACCTGTACGATAGGCATGGCAAGGGTGCCAGCATCATGCTCCTGGGCGCGGTGATGCTTATCGCCGTACACCTCCTTTTCGCCCTGCCTATCCTGAACGTATGGTGGTTTGCGACGGCCATTATGATTGTGCTCGGCATCGCCTTCTCGCTTGTGCCCTCTGCCATGTGGCCTTCCGTCCCGAAGATTATCCCGGAGAAGCAACTCGGCACCGCCTATGCCCTCATCTTCTGGGTGCAGAACTGGGGCCTCATGGGCGTCCCGGCGCTGATTGGCTGGGTATTGGACAGCTACTGCAAGCTCGATACAACGAACGGAGGCCCGGCCTACGACTACACGCTCCCGATGGTCATCTTCATGTGTTTCGGCATTGTCGCCCTCTTCGTAGCCATCCTCTTGAAGCGTGAGGACAAGAAGAAAGGGTATGGGCTGGAGCTCCCCAATATTAAGTAAGCGGCGTCCTTCATCGTGACCCCTCGTAATTCCCCTTAGCCAGGTAATATTCTACCTTACGCTAAGGGGTTTTTAAAAAAGGAATAAAAACAAAGAGGCACAGAAGCACAGCGTTTCCATGAAAGACTTGTCTTTCTTGGCAGTCTGCATATTGTAATCCATCTGCAATCCGGTAAGGATATGCGCAGGGATACCCAAAGCGGCTTCCACAAGCAGGGCCGTGTTCGTGGTGACGGGACGGCGGCAATTCAATATGTCATTCAAGACTTTGTATGAAATACCTATCTCTTGCGCCAACTTCTTCTGTGAAATGCCCCGGTATTCGATTTCCTCTTTAAGTAGTTCGCCCGGATGTGTCGGTTCAGACGGTTCAAGGTTGTTGGCAATCATTTTGGGGTCTATTCCTTTAATCGTAACCATAGCGATTTATTTATAATGGTTTGACAATTCTAATTTGAGAGCATCGCACACGATGTTGCTTAGGCTGACAAGGGCGTTTTTCACGTCGCCTTCCGAAAGGGAGGTTTCGCGCACGATGCGTTCGATGACCATTTCGTTGGTCAGCTTCTGCTGGGTTTTCAACTTGGCAAAATATACGGTTTGCCCTTCACGCTTGCCAATAGGCTGCACTCTTGAATCAATTTCAAATTCCATCATAATGCTATCTCCTATATTTATTTGTTATTGAGCATTCGTTCTTGGTTTTTATACCCTTTGCAAGGGGTGTCATGAACACCCTAACATGGGGTATGTTCAATACCTTAACAAGGGGTATGACTGGCATCCTTGTTAGAGCATTAGTTTTTGTTCATATCTTCCACGTCTACCAATTCTAACTCGCATTCCGAAGCACCAGCTGAACGAGTCGTAGTGGCATCCGGATTATTCACTGTAAGATTAAAAGTATAGGCATTGCCACTTAATAATGGTTCTGTATGTTTCACAAACAAATCTTTTTCATTTACCCTTAATCTCATCAAAGGTGGACGTCTGACATTGACATCGTCATAAGTCCATGCTGAAATAATAGCAGTATATTTATGCGTTGTAGCATCCGTTAAAGGGTTTACTTCCAATATACTCATGTCCCCTGCGTCTGCTCCTTCACTATTATTAATACGGTTAGTATAAAATCTAACACTCTCTATTTGATAATCATCATAATTGCTGATTATAACAGTTACTTTGCATAATTTGTGCTGCAAAGTCAGATTCAATGTAGATTCTCTTAATGTCTGCTCTGCTGTCATCCAATCAGACTTGGCAATTTCTGCTTCCGAACTTTGATTTACAGTTCCCTCTATTACCATTGAAGTATATCCGTCCCAACCGGGAGATTTAACCAAATAAGAATTCCCATCATGTGAGAAATTGAAACTTTCATAACCGGCACTACTTGGATACCATGCTTGCACTGTGGCAGGCAGAGTCATTTCACCAAGTGCCGCATTATTCCAATTACCATTTTGGTAGGTTAAGGTATATTCAGTGGCAATTCCACCATAAGGCGTAATGCTCATCTTAATTTGGTCATTATCTTGCCACGACCAATCGTTGCCGTCATTCATAGTGGCGCGTGTAATATTCACCTGCACAGGCTGTTTTTCCTCGCTTTGCAGCAGTTCGTCGCCTTCGCTGCTACACGCCGCGAAGAGAGGCAGCAGGGCAGTCAGTGCCAAGCCTTGTATCAAATTCCAATGTTTTGTATTCATCTTATTCTCTTTTTATTTCGTTATGTCAGTTACCTATCATCCCCACCGTGGCAAGCCCTTCGGGGCGGCGGTGGAAACGGGAGAGGTATTCCTCCAACCGTTCGGCATAATATGTCAGTATCTTGTGAATCATAATCTTGATATGTCGGTCTTAATGGTTTCTACTGGGTGCTGAGGTCGTAGCTGCCGCCGTCGCCCCAGTTGCCTTGCGTGACGCTGTTTACAACGACTTCCGCTTTACCTATTATCGTCACATTGTAAGTGTACTTCTTTCCCGTCTCCCACGTGATATCCTCTGTCGAAACTGTGTAGCGGAATGGACCGACATCGCCCACATAGAATTGGAACAAGGTACTTTCCGCGCTGACTGTTTGCGGAATGACGAGGGCTTCGAAGGTGGCGGCGTAGCCATTGGTGGTCTCTGCCTTGTGGGGAGTGATGTCTTGCGGATTACTACTATGATTACTCCATGTACCAGCCCAAATTGTACCTGTCTGAGTTGTAGGACTGGTAAAGGAGGCTGAAGTAGAAAGACCGTTAATAGTCATGCTTACATTATCATTAGTTCCGCCGGACAGATAACCGTTATTTGTCACATTCACCACCACCTTGGCCGTCTGGTGGTAGAAAGTAAGGGCGGCTTCCTTTCCATGCGCTACCTCAACTGCGGGTGCATACAGCAGGTCGCTGGATTGGTAGCCATCATCTGCATTTTGGTCAGCTTGTACGGCATAATCTCCGGTCGCTTTTCCTCCAAAGCTATAGGCGGAGACGGAAATAGCATCATCTCCTTCTTTCCAAAAGTAAGGAGTGGAAGATGTCCAAGCATTATCTGTACCGTATTGATAAGTGTACTTGTTTTCACTAATGACTAATGTGATGGCATTGCCCTCTTCCCACGTACCCTCCACCGTAGCACGTGTATCCGCTCCTCCTGCCACGGTGGCGGTGAGCGTCAACGGGTATTGGCCTTTGCCGGTGTCGCCCGTCAGTTCATCCTGCGTACAGGCGGCAAAACCTACGAGGGCTGCCATATAGCATAATGTATGTTTCATCTTGCTCATTAATTACCTTTGTTTTTAATGAGCGTGATTTGAAAGATGGGGGAGAGGAGATTATAGGCGGGTCATGTCAAAATACATGAGCCGAGTATGCTTGTCTTCATCATCAGGTTGCAAGAGGGTGAAGTCATTCTTCTCATAAAATGGAATGGCAGAGAGGTAGGAAATCAAATCCATGGCTTTTTCTCAATCTTAATATTAACCTTGCTCATGAATGATTCATATTGCCTGCGCATTTCTGCACGTCTTTCCTCGCTTAAAGGCTTGGCTTCACGTATCTCTTTCTCGAAACGCAAAGCATCTTTCCCGTAAAGTACGGGGGTTTCTCTGATAGCTCTTGCCATAATCTACTTCTTTTGATGGTTTTACCCTGCAAAGGTAATGCTTTTCCCTGAGAATCCATCTTCTCTCCTCACTAAATCTTTCAAAGAACGCTCGTGTTATTACTATTTGTGCCACCGGCGGTTGCGATACCGCCCTGATGCCGGACTTGCGCCTTGTCCGGGATGGCTCCCGTACTTAGTACAGGGTAATTTCCTCTTCGTACTCGATCGTGCGGGGCTCGCTGAGGAGCTTCCCTTCGCTGTCGTAGTAGGTCTTGAAGGTGAGGTGGTACTTGCCCTCAGACAGGTCGTCTACCATCTTGAAGAGCACCTTTTCCGGGGTGTTGATCTTGATGGCGTCGGCTTCCACCGTAGTAGGTACCTCCATGTCCACGCTGGTGAGGATAATCTCGCCCGCGCTCACCCCGTCGGCACCGAGCACCTGGATATGCCGTCCGTTCACCTCCGCATAGCTCTGTCGGTTGATGCGGTTCTTCTCGCGGGTCGAAAGGTCGTACACTTCGAGGATGCGGGGTTCGTTGTCGGCCGTACCCTTGTCCACGCTCAGTTCCACCGCATTCGCCGCATCGCGCATCTTCTGCTTCGGGGTGAACACGATCTTCGGCTTGTTAAGCGCCTTGGCCACCGTTACATCGTCTTGCGTATTCATCATCTTCGAGGTGACAGAGAGGCGGAGCCTGCCCAGTTCGGCCAAGTCTACGCTCATCCCCATTTGCAAGGCATCGCATACGACGTTCGAGAGGCTGACCAGCGCATTCTTCACGTCTCCTTCCGACAGCGAAGTCTCGTTTACAATCCGTTTGATCACCATTTCCATGGTCATCTTCTGTTGTGTCTTGGGCTGCGCGTAATAGACGGTCTGACCCTTACGTTCGCCCACTGTTTGCACTTTCGATCTGATTTCAAAATCTATCATGTCCTTTGTATTTTTATGGTAAATACTCA
>CALUZR010000055.1 GCA_944325335.1 uncultured Parabacteroides sp.
CCTGCCTTGTATGCCTTTTCCATGGCACGATAAGTTCCGTAGTAATCACCAAATGGCTGGTGGATGAGCAGCAGGTCGATATAGTCTGTCTTCAGTTTGCGAAGCGACTCGTCGATGCTTCGTGCCGCTTTTTCTTCACCCGCATTGCTTATCCAAACTTTGGTAGTCAGAAACAATTCCTGTCGTGGAATGCCGCTTTTGCTGATGGCTTCGCCCACGCCTTCCTCATTATAATAAGCCTGTGCCGTATCGATAGAGCGATATCCGGCTTTCAAGGCTTCCGATACATAATGCTCACATTCCGCGGGAGCAATTTGCCAAACGCCGTAACCCATCATAGGCATTTCGACGCCGTTGTTTAAAGTGATAGTCTTGTTCATATCGTATTCTATTTCTTAATTTCAATCTTCTTAATAAATTTCGCCGGATTACCGCCGACAATGGTCATAGGCGGCACATCGTGTGTAACCACACTATTGGCACCAACGATAGAACCGTAACCGATGCGTACACCGGGCAGAACGGTGGCACCGATGCCAATCCACACTTTATCTTCTATCACTATCGGGCGACCGTATGTAGCACTGCGGTTATCGGGATTCGGGTCGTGGTTAATGGTGATGAGGTTCACTTTTGGGGCAATGAATACCCCGTCGCCAATGGTGATGCCGCCACGGTCGAAGAATGTGCATCCTTGCTGAATCCAGCATCCTTTGCCGATGCGGATGTTCTTGCCGTAGTCCACATAAAACGGAGGCAATAGCGTGGTGCTGGGGTCAATCTCCTTGCCCGTGATGCGGCGCAGGTAGTCGTGTACTTCTTCAGGCGTGAGCCATCCTTTCGCGTTCATTTCGGCAGTCGTAGCCATCGTGTCGAAGATGGTGCTGATAAGTTGGTCGTAACCGGGTTCGTCGGGCGAAACCATTACGCCCGAAAGGTCTTTTTCAAAAATATCCATATTTGTTCCGTTTAATAAATTGATTACTGCAAAGATAAAGCGCATTCAAACAGGCTTATGTACCCTTATTCCCGACATTTGTAATCTTCTTACGGATGCTTTAATCGTGAATCTTATGCAATCCGATGCCTTTCACCGTAGGCAAGTCCATATCATCATAAATCGGACTTTTCCCCGTGTCCAGTCCGGCAATAGCCTGCATTTCTTGTTCGGTCAGTGTGAAATCAAAAATAGAAAAGTTCTCTATCATCCGTTCCTTGCGTATTGTCTTGGGAATGACCACCACATTGCGTTGGTTCAGCCAGCGAAGGACAACCTGACCGACTGTCCGTCCATGCTTTTCGGCAATGGCTTTCAACACGGGATTGTTCCAGATGTCGTTCTGCCCTTCGGCAAAAGGTGCCCATGCTTCGTGCTGTATGCCTTCGCATTGCAAGAATTTGTTGGCGGCTTTCTGCTGGAAGAACGGGTGGGTTTCCAACTGATTGACGGCAGGTTTCACTTCGTTGTGCAGGAAAAGGTCTTGCAGGCGTTCGTTAGAGAAGCTCGTCACGCCGATGGCTCGGATTCTGCCTTCTTTATAAAGCCGCTCGCAGGCTCTCCATGCGGCATAATAGTTGCCGTAGGGCTTATGCAAGAGATATAAATCCAAGTAGTCCAGTCCCAATAGCTTCATCGACTTGTCGAAAGCACGCAGCGCATTGTCGTATTCATAGTCCTGCACCCAGAGTTTGGTGGTAATAAAGAGGTTTTCCCGTTTCAATCCACTATGTCGGATCGCATTACCTACCTGTTCTTCATTGAAATAGGAGGCCGCCGTGTCGATCAGGCGATAGCCCGTTTCCAATGCTTTGCTCACTACTTTCTCTGTTTCATTTACCGGAATCTGAAATACGCCGAATCCGACGGCAGGCATCATGACGCCATTATTCAATCTTACTTCTTTCATGTCGAATATCTTTTAATTTAATGCGACAAAGTTACGCAGGCATTGGCAGAATGGGGTTGCACAATGCGTCGGGATATTTTCACAATTCGTGGATTTTGCCCTTTTCCCGCTCCTCTTTTTGCCCTTTCAAATGTCTTTCTGCCCAAGGAAAACTTTCCGGCAAGGCGCAAAAACTTGGTTTGCTAACGAGAGAATCTATAAACATCGTCGATGTTTGTATAAATATCGACGATATTTCTTTATCTTTAGCCTAAAGATATAAAAACATCGACGATATTTATAGAATGGATAGGCAGGAACGCAAGTTTTCTTGCCTATGAACGGAGTTTTTCTCAGGGCTGAATTTTCTTTTCTTGGAGGGATGGCTTCGAAATATTCCTTATATTTGCAGACAAACTAAACGGATATTCAAACGAGAAATGACGATTCAACAACTGGAATATATCTTGGCGGTCGACCGTTATCGCCATTTTGCCAAAGCGGCAGAGCATTGCCATGTGACGCAACCTACGCTGAGCATGATGATTCAGAAGCTGGAAGACGAGCTGGGTGTAAAGCTTTTCGACCGATCGACGCAACCCGTCCGCCCGACGGCTACGGGTGTCAAAATCATGGAACAAGCCCGAAAGGTGTTGCTTCAGGCAGCCCAAATCAAGGATATCGTCTCTGAAGAGGCGCAATCGCTCAAGGGGTCGTTCCGTTTGGCGGTGCTCCCGACCATCGCGCCCTATCTTCTTCCGCGCTTTTTGCAACATATTGCCGAACAGCACAAAGAGCTTGATATCCGCATCCAAGAGATGCAAACGGCACCGACACTGGCCGCTCTCGCGAAAGGGGAAATCGATGCCGCCATCATTGCCAATGAACCGACGGAAGAGAACCTTCGCGGCACGCGCCTTTACTACGAAGAATTCTTTGGTTATGTCTCGCGCAATGAACCGATCTTCAAGCACGATATCATCCGCACCCCCGACATTAGCGACGAACGGCTTTGGCTCCTCGACGAAGGGCATTGCTTTCGCGACCAGTTGATGCGCTTTTGCCAACGCGAGAAGGTGAAAGTCCACCAAGCGGCCTATCACATGGGAAGCCTGGAAACCTTTATGCACATGGTGGAAAGCGGCTTCGGGATGACTTTTATCCCCGAGCTCGCCACGCTCCAGCTCTGTGACGCGCAACGCGAATTGGTGCGTCCGTTTGCCATTCCGCGCCCCACGCGTGAGATTTACTTCGTCACGCACAAGGACTTCATCCGCCATTCGCTCTCGAAGATATTGATAGAACATATCCAAGAAGCCGTGCCCGAAAAGATGCTCCGTCTGCAAGTCGGACAAAAAATTGTCTGATTTAACATAAAAATTTGTCACGATTTGCTTGCATTTCCCGAAAAAGTATTACTTTTGCGGCAGATAAAAGAACAAACGAATAAAATGACACGATTTAGCTTTACATATTACTTTTATTACTTTTACTTTAGCAAAGTGAAGGCAGGAGTTTGTATGTAAAGATTTAGGTCGATAAAATGAATCGAAAATATCAATCATAAATATGAAGTCCTGCCGCAATCCGGTGGGACTTTTTTATTTTGAAAACAAATTGACAGGAACGATGAAAAGAAAAGTAGCTATTCAAGGCATTGCCGGTTCGTATCATGATATCGCCGCCCGTCGGTATTTCGAAGGTGACGAGGTGGAAACTATCCCTTGCAATACGTTCCGCGATGTCATCCAAAGCATCAAAAAAGACCCAAGCATATTGGGATTGATGGCGATCGAGAATACCATTGCCGGAAGTCTTTTGCAAAACCACGAGCTGATACGCGAGAGCGGTTTCTCGGTGATCGGGGAATACAAGTTGCGGATATCGCACTCGTTGGTGGCGTTACCGGGCACGAAGCTGGAGGATGTCGTTGAAATTAATTCCCATCCGATTGCGTTGATGCAATGTACGGACTTCCTCGATACGCTCCCGAACGCGAAGATCGTCGAAAAGGATGATACCGCGAGCAGTGCACGCTGGATTGCGGAGCAACATCTCAAGGGCCACGCGGCGATTTGTGGCAAATTAGCGGCCGAGATTTATGGCATGGAGGTGCTGGCGGAAGGTATTGAGACGAACAAACGGAACTTTACCCGCTTTGTGGCGATTGCGGACCGTTGGACGGCCGACGAGGTGATGCGCGATTGCGTGAAGAACAAAGCCTCGCTTGTCTTTGCTGTTCCCCACGTGGCAGGAAGCCTTTCACGTGTTCTTTCGGTACTCTCGTTCTACGACATGAACCTTTCGAAAATCCAATCGTTGCCCATCATCGGGCGGGAATGGGAATATCTTTTCTACGTTAATTTGACATTCAATGATTACATTAAATATCGTCAAGCGCTCGATGCGATTCGTCCGTTGACAAAAGACTTAAAAATATTAGGAGAATATGAAGAAGGAAGACAAGGTTTATAATCCGAACATCGTCCCGGCAACGCGTGTTTCAAATGTACAAGAGTATTATTTCTCACGCAAACTGAAGGAAGTGGCGGAGATGAACGCCGCTGGAAAGCAAGTGATCAACCTCGGAATAGGTAGTCCAGACCTTCCACCCTCTTCCGAGACTATCGAAGCGCTATGCCATCATGCCCACCAGCCAAATGAGCATGGATATCAACCGTATGTAGGTATCCCCGAGCTTCGCGAGGCTTTTTCCGAATGGTACAAGCGTTGGTTTGAAGTAGATTTGGACCCGAAGACGGAAATTCAACCGCTGATCGGTTCGAAAGAAGGAATTTTGCACGTTTCACTCGCATTTTTGAATCCGGGCGATGGCGTACTGGTGCCGAATCCCGGTTATCCGACGTATAGCTCTGTCAGCAATTTGGTACAGGCCCGGATCGTTTCGTATGATCTCCGCGAGGAATTGGGTTGGCAACCCGACTTCGAAGCCCTCGAACGTATGGATTTGTCTGGCGTGAAGCTGATGTGGACGAACTATCCCAATATGCCGACCGGCGCCAACGCGAGCCGCGCTTTGTATCAGAAATTGGTAGACTTCGGACGGAAACATAACATTATCATTTGTAATGATAACCCTTATAGTTTCATTTTAAACGATAATCCGCTTAGTATTCTCAGTATTCCGGGTGCGAAGGATATCTGTATCGAAATGAATTCAATGAGCAAGGCACATAACATGCCCGGATGGCGTATGGCGATGTTGGCTTCGAACTCGCAGTTCGTCCAGTGGATTTTAAAGGTTAAAAGCAATATTGACTCTGGCCAGTTCAAACCGATGCAATACGCGGCCGTCGAGGCCCTCCACGCGCCCCGTTCGTGGTACGAGCGGATGAACGAAGTCTACCGGAGCCGTCGTGCGTTGGCTGGACAGATTATGGAAGCATTGAATTGCCGTTACGACGAGAATCAAGTCGGTATGTTCCTGTGGGGACGTATTCCGGAGGATTGCGAGGGGAGCGAAGCGCTCGCCGACGATGTTTTATACAATGCAAACGTTTTCTTGACTCCAGGATTCATTTTCGGATCCAACGGATCGCGTTTTATCCGCATTTCGCTCTGTTGCAACCAAGAAATGCTGTCGGAAGCGTTGAATCGCATTCAAAATAGGAAAAAAACAAAGTAATAAGAATAAAAAAAGATTTATCATCATGGAAAAAATGGAATTTGAATCAATTTTGCTGCCGGGAATCAATCCCAAGCGTCCGATTGTAATCGCCGGACCGTGCAGTGCAGAATCAGAAGAACAGGTGCTTGAAACAGCCAAGGGGCTGGCTTCAAAAGGCATTAAATTATTTCGCGCAGGCATTTGGAAGCCGCGTACCAAGCCCGGAGGCTTCGAAGGCATCGGCGTAATCGGTCTTCCTTGGTTGAAACGGGTAAAAGAGGAAACTGGGATGTATGTCACGACGGAGGTTGCTACGAAAGACCACGTTTTCGAAGCCCTCAAGGCGGGAGTCGATCTCCTTTGGATAGGAGCCCGTACTTCTGCGAATCCTTTCGCCGTACAGGAAATTGCAGACGCCCTCAAGGGTGTGGACATTCCAGTCCTCATAAAGAATCCCGTAAATCCTGATTTGGAGCTTTGGATCGGCGCTTTCCAGCGTCTGTATAATGCAGGAATCCACCGCTTGGGAGCTATTCACCGCGGTTTCAGTTCGTATGATAAAAAAATCTACCGCAACCTGCCCCTCTGGCATATTCCGATTGAACTGCGCCGCCGCATGCCGAATCTTCCGATTTTCTGCGACCCGAGCCATATTGGAGGCAAACGCGAGCTGATTGCGCCTCTCTGTCAGCAGGCGATGGACTTAAACTTCGACGGATTGATGATCGAATCGCATCGCGACCCGGACGCAGCGTGGAGCGACGCTTTCCAGCAAATTACGCCCGATGTACTGGATTATGTCCTCAACCTTCTTGTAATTAGAGACTCCACACAGAGTACGGAGAGTCTCGCAGAACTCCGGAGGCAAATCGATGGCATCGACGAGCAAATCCTCGAACTTTTAGCCAAACGTATGCGTGTCTCACGTGAAATTGGCGTATATAAAAAGGAACACAACATGCCGATCCTCCAATCGCCGCGTTACAGCGAAATTCTTGAGAACCGCTCGGACATGGGCAAACAAATGGACCTCAATCCCGATTTTATCCGGGAAATGCTGAAAGAAATACACGAAGAATCCGTTCGGCAGCAAATGATTATCATGAACGAGGAAAAAGCCTAATTTGTAAATAACAAAAATAGCAGATATGGCACACAGATGACACAGATAAGACAGATGACCACCGTTTTTGTATTCCAAGCCAAACAGAAATCAGTAGTCATCTGTCGCATCTGTAAAATCTGTGTGCCATCGTTCTATTTTAATAATTAATCGTATGAAAATACTTATACTCGGAGCCGGAAAGATGGGCTCCTTTTTTACGGACTTATTAAGCTTCGACCATGAAGTTGCGGTCTTTGAACAGGATCCGAAACGGATGCGTTTTATTTATAATGCGCTCCGCATGCAACATATTGATGAGGTAAAGGATTTCAACCCCGAACTTGTCATCAATTGCGTCACGCTCAATCATACACTCGATGCCTTTCGTGCGGTCCTTCCGCTTTTGCCGCCTTATTGCATCATTTCCGATATTGCCTCTGTCAAAACGCATTTGAAGGAATTTTATGAGACTTGCGGTTTCCCCTACGTCTCGACGCACCCTATGTTTGGCCCGACGTTTGCCAATCTCGACAATTTGAGCAAAGAAAACGCAATAATCATCTCCGAAGGCGATCATCTGGGTAAAATCTTCTTCAAAGACCTCTACAGCCGTCTTCATCTCAATATTCGCGAATATACGTTTAAAGAACACGACGAGGTAGTGGCCTACTCCCTTGGAATCCCTTTCGCGTCGACAATGGTCTTTGCCGCCACGATGAAACACCAAGACGCGCCTGGTACAACCTTCAAACGGCATATGAAAACGGCCCGGGGCTTGCTTTCAGAGGATGATTACCTTTTGACGGAGATACTCCTGAATCCGCACGTCCCGCACCAGATCGAACGCATCCAGGAGGAACTTTCAATCCTCCTGCAGGATATCCGGAATAAAGATACGGAAGGCATCAAGCAATACTTGACAAAAATCCGTAAAAATATCGAATGAGACGTTCCGCCCCACTTTGGGGCCATTAAATTCAAAAAAATCAGGGCAAACCCGCGGGTTTGCCCTTTCTTTTCCATAGTTGACCTATCAAAGTCTAACAATGTCTAATAATTAATGATATCTCAAACTAACTTGATCGTCTTAGCATATTCCACCGTGAGGGGAGCGTTTTCGTAGAAGGTTTCGACACGTATTTTGTACGTTCCTTCCGCCAAATCGGGTACCATGAGAAATTCGCAGCCCGTTTTACTCCTCTTCAGGATCGATTCCGGTTTAATTTCCTCATCGAGGTCATTGTTCGGGTTTGTCAGGATAATTTTCCCCGGTCCGTCGCCCTTTTCGTTTACGAGCTCAAAACCGCCGACCCATTTCATGATCGTTTCCTTTCCGCGCGTGACGCCTGTCGGATCGAACGGATCTTCCACCTTCGAGTACACATCCGTGATCTCTGGTTTCTCCTGTTCTGTTTTTTCTTCTTCCTCTTCCGTATCTTTAGCTCCATTTCCCAGGAGACCTATGCGCGAAAGGCTTTTCTTCAGCCGGTAGAGCGTAGAGTTCACCGATTTGATAACTGCAAGCAACTGTTCCTCTTTTTCAGGGTCTTTTGTCACATGCGCATTCACACGATAGAGTGCATTGATCGTAAGAACCAATTCGCGGAACGCTTCGTCCACTTTAGGCCTCACCGTCGCCATCGAATCCGATATAACGCGTTCGAATTCCGTAGCCGAACGTGCTCGGTAGACTTCGATGAATGCATTGTTTTCCTTTTCCAACTGTTCAAGATACGTGGCCAATCCTAAGGTCGCGATATTTTCCGCGTACTCTTCTTCCTTCATTCGCTTGACGAAATCCGAAATTTCACCCGTACAACGGGCGAGCGAGAGTTGCGGCGCACCTAAATAAGGCTTCATCACGTATGCGAGGCGCTCGCCAGCCTGTTTCTCCGTTTCGATGTGGGAGTATTTGCTGATGTCGATACGCCGGCCTACATACAGGAACTGATCGATTCGCTTCCGGTTGCGGGCGTTTACCTCCTTCGTATGGCTGTACGCCGGGTTGTTGTGGAAGCATACATCCTCTCGGTTGAACATATTTACGTAATTTGTACGTAAATGCCCAATACCGAAGGATGCAGCAAACGCTTCCGGAATCAGTACTATCAATTCCTCATGCGTCTGATAGTGCTCGGCATTGCGGGCACGTGAGAACGCGAACTGAGTATAAATTTCCTCCATAGTACCTGTTTATTAAGTTATAAATTTTGTTTTTTATATTTCCAACGCATTCAGACGCTCCGGATTTTCGATTTGTCCTTTCCCAACCGATTCTAAAACCCTAAATTCCGCCTCCGCCCTGCCCAAACGCGTTTTTTGGCTTCAAATAACGAAGAAACCCCATTCAAACGCATTTTTTGACTCTGGCTGGCAAAATCGGTGCTTTCGCATCCGTCCGGAAATTCCAAAACCTAAAAACGAACACCCCTGTACTCGTCGGAATGAATTCCACTACAAAGGTAGTTGATTTCTGGCAAAAAACAAATAAAAATCGCACTTTTTTTAGCAAAATCAAATTTTTAACTTTTATAAAGATAAAACCGGTACTCCCTCCGCCATACCTATATTAAATAGAAAAAAATGGGAGAAAATGGATGCCTTTTGGAAATCTTATGCTTATCTTTGCAAAAATAATTTGGGATATGATGCAACCATTAGCTGAAAGACTACGCCCGAAGACGTTGGACGAGTACATCGGGCAGAGGCACCTGGTCGGGCCCGGTGCGGTGCTCCGGAAAATGATAGACGGGGGCCGCGTCCCCTCTTTTATCCTTTGGGGGCCGCCCGGGGTAGGGAAAACGACCTTGGCGCATATCATCTCGCAAAAGCTGGAAGCCCCCTTCTATACGCTAAGCGCGATTAACTCAGGCGTGAAGGAGGTACGCGATGTAATCGAAAAAGCGAAGAGCAATCGCTTCTTCAACGCCGTTTCGCCCATCCTTTTCATCGACGAGATACATCGTTTCAGCAAGACGCAGCAGGATTCGCTCCTGAATGCGGTCGAAACCGGCGTGGTGACGCTAATCGGGGCGACGACGGAAAATCCCTCGTTCGAAGTCATCCGTCCGCTTCTTTCGCGCTGCCAAGTCTATGTGCTCCAGCCGCTCGGGAAAGACGACCTCATGCAACTCCTACGGCGGGCTCTGACGGAAGATGTGGTCCTAAAAGAGAAACACATTACATTAAAAGAGACTGACGCACTGCTCCGCTACTCGGGCGGCGATGCGCGCAAGCTATTGAATATCCTCGAACTCGTTATTTCGGCCGAAGAAAGCAATGAAATCGAGATCACCGACCGCAAAGTAACCGAACGCCTGCAGGAGAACCCCGCCGCGTATGATAAAGGAGGAGAAATGCACTACGATATCATCTCCGCCTTTATAAAGTCCATTCGCGGGAGCGATCCCGACGCCGCCGTCTACTGGCTAGCCCGGATGGTTGCCGGGGGCGAAGATCCGAAGTTTATTGCCCGAAGGCTCTGCATTTCAGCGGCCGAAGACATTGGGCTGGCCAATCCGAACGCGCTGCTCCTGGCCAATGCCTGTTTCGACATCATCCAGAAAATCGGATGGCCTGAAGGGCGGATTCCCCTTTCCGAGACGACGATTTACCTTGCCTGCAGCCCGAAGAGCAATTCAGCCTACCAGGCGGTCAATTCCGCGCTCGAGTTTGTGAATAAAACGGGAAATTTGCCCGTCCCGCTGCATTTACGCAATGCGCCTACGCAATTGATGCAAGAACTATCCTATGGGAAGGAATATAAGTACGCGCACGACTACGACAACCATTTTGTAAAGCAAGATTACCTGCCCAAGGAGGCTGCCGACGCCCGGTTTTGGTTCGGTCAGGAAAATCCAGCCGAACAAAAACTGACGGACCAAATGCGTAAATTATGGGGAAATCGATATTAAATTAAAGATTTTCGCGGAAAAAATTTGTTATTTCAAAAATAATACCTACTTTCGACGCGACAAAAGCGTTGGTCCAAAAGCCAGCGGAATGTTATATTATTAAAAATTATTGCACATGAAGAAGCACAATTTTTATGCAGGCCCTTCTATCCTGAGCGAATACACGATCAAGAACACAGCTGCAGCGGTAGAAGATTTTGCGGGAATGGGTTTGTCCATATTAGAAATCTCGCATCGTAGTAAAGAGTTTGTAGCCGTCATGGACGAGGCGCAAGCGTTGGTAAAGGAATTGTTGGATATCCCGGCAGGATATGAAGTTCTCTTCTTGGGCGGAGGCGCCAGTATGCAATTTTGCATGGTCCCGTATAACTTATTAAAGAAAAAAGCGGCTTATTTGGACACCGGAACGTGGGCTTCGAAGGCAATTAAGGAAGCTAAACTCTTCGGTGAGGTGGCGGTGGTTGCCTCTTCAAAAGACAAGAATTATACTTACATTCCGAAGGATTATTTAGTGCCGGAGGACGTGGATTATTTCCACATTACCACCAATAATACAATTTATGGTACCGAACTGCGGGAGGATCCTTCGGTGAAGGTACCTTTAGTGGCCGATATGTCTTCAGATATATTTTCTCGCCCGGTGGACGTTTCGAAGTATGATGTAATCTACGCCGGCGCGCAAAAGAACTTGGCACCGGCGGGCGTTACGCTAATTATCGTACGGACAGATGCCTTAGGGAATGTGGACCGTCCAATACCAACGATGTTGAATTACAAGACGCACGTCGAGAAAGGATCCATGTTTAATACCCCTCCCGTCCTGCCGATCTATTCCGCGCTCCAAACCTTAAAGTGGTATAAGGAACAAGGCGGCATAAAAGCCATGGAGAAGAAAGACAAGGAGAACGCAGCGATCCTATACGATGAAATAGACCGCAACAAGCTGTTCAAAGGTACCGCGAACGTAGAAGATCGTTCCATCATGAATGTTTGCTTTGTAATGAACGATGAGTACAAAGAATTGGAAGCAGATTTCAATGCCTTTGCTTCCGGAAGGGGTATAGTAGGAATTAAAGGTCACCGTTCAGTCGGCGGATTCCGCGCTTCTCTTTATAACGCTATGCCTAAGAATAGTGTAGAGACATTAGTTGAAGCCATGAAGGATTTTGAAAAACAACATTGATATGGCACGTATTTTGATTGCAACAGAGAAACCTTTTGCAGCGATAGCCGTGAAAGGTATCCGTGAAGTCGTGGAACAAGATGCAGGCGACGAATTGCTGCTATTAGAAAAATATACCGATAAAAACCAGTTGCTCGACGCCGTAAAAGATGTGGATGCGCTAATCATCCGTAGCGACAAGATCGATGCAGAAGTCTTAGCTGCTGCAAAGCAACTGAAGATCGTCGTTCGAGCGGGGGCAGGTTATGATAACGTCGATTTGGAAGCGGCCACTACTCACGGGATTTGTGTCATGAACACACCGGGCCAGAACTCAAATGCCGTAGCTGAGTTAGCCTTCGGCCTGATGGTGATGGCCGTGCGTAATTTCTATAACGGGACGTCGGGCTCCGAGTTGAAGGGTAAGAAGCTCGGTATCCATGCGTTTGGGAATGTGGGACGCAATGTAGCTCGTATCGCGAAGGGTTTCGGCATGAAAATATTCGCCTATGACGCTTTCTGTCCTAAACAGGCAATCGCCGAAGCTGGTGTGACGCCTGTCGACTCTGCCGAACAGCTGTATGAGACCTGTGACGTCATCTCACTCCATATCCCAGTTACCGCTGAGACGAAAAATTCGATTGGAGCGGATCTGGTCGGCCGGATGCCCAAAGGTGGACTTCTGGTCAACACTGCCCGCAAGGAGGTCATCCACGAGGCAGAATTGATTCAGCTCATGGAAGCGCGTCCAGACCTGAAATACGTAACGGACATCATGCCAGTAGCTCATGAGGAGTTTGCCACCAAATTTCCAGGCAGGTATTTCTCCACGCCTAAGAAAATGGGTGCCCAGACGGCCGAAGCCAACATCAATGCAGGCATTGCAGCGGCCAAGCAAATCGAAGCGTATTTTAAGAATGGCGTAGAAACGTTCCGAGTAAACAAATAATAACGTAAGCGCGGAGATACAAAGGTGCGAAAGGGGTAAGTAGCCTCCCGTCCTTCGTTCTCCGCGTTTTTTTAATATATCTGAATATCATGGCAACCATTAAACCATTTAGAGGCCTGCGTCCGCCGAAAGATTTAGTCGAGCAGGTAGCTTCTCGCCCTTACGACGTCTTGAATTCCAACGAAGCAAGGCTCGAGGCAGAAGGAAATGAAAAGTCCCTTTATCATATCATCCGTCCAGAGATTGATTTCCCCATCGGGACAGACGAACATGACCCCAAGGTCTACGAAAAGGCCGCCCAGAATTTCCAAAAATTCCAAGAAAAGGGATGGCTCGTGCAAGATACGAAGGAATGTTACTACGTCTACGCGCAGACAATGCACGGCAAGCGCCAGTTTGGCTTGGTAGTCTGTGCCTACGTCCCGGATTACATGAATGGTATCATCAAGAAGCACGAACTGACGCGCCGCGATAAGGAGGAAGACCGTATGAAGCACGTCCGCGTCTGCAATGCCAACATCGAGCCGGTCTTTTTCGCCTATCCTGAGAACGCGGAGCTCGATGCCATAGTCACCAAATATGCGGCAACCGAGCCGGAATACGATTTCATAGCCCCAATCGACGGTTTTGGCCATACGTTTTGGGTGATAGACAACGAGGACGACATCCGGCGCATCACGCAGCTCTTTGCCGAAATCCCTGCGCTTTATATCGCTGACGGGCATCACCGTTCAGCCGCTGCCGCGCTCGTGGGGGCTGAGAAGGCACGCGAGAACAAGTTCCATAAGGGCGACGAGGAGTACAACTACTTCATGGCCGTCTGTTTCCCAGACAAGCAGCTGACGATTATAGACTATAATCGGGTCGTGAAGGACCTGAACGGCCTCACGCCACACGATTTCAAGCTCAAGTTGATGAAGAATTTCGACGTCAAAGATATGGGAACCGATATCTACAAACCCCAGGCGCTCCACAACTTCTCCCTATACTTGGAGGGGCATTGGTACTCGCTCACCGCGAAGAAAGGCACCTACGACGACAAGGACCCCATCGGCGTCCTCGACGTCACGATTTCCTCCAACCTGATCCTGCGCGACATCCTCGGCATCCACGACCTTCGCAGCGATAAACGTGTCGATTTCATCGGAGGAATCCGCGGGCTGGGCGAACTGAAGCGCCGGGTAGATAGTGGCGAGATGCGACTCGGGCTGGCGCTCTATCCCGTTACCATGCAACAGCTTATGGACATTGCCGACACGGGAAACATCATGCCCCCGAAGACAACCTGGTTTGAGCCGAAGCTCCGTTCGGGCCTCGTAATCCACAAATTGGAATAACGCATCTCCCGCACCTCCCTGTTTAGCTCAGGCAGCGATGCAATTTCATATCTATTTCCATTTATACCGTCCGCGAAAGTCATCCGGGCGGTATTTTCTTCGATACTCCTTTGGGGTATATTTCATCCGTTCTGTGAAAAAGCGAGAGAAAGCTGATTGTTTACATATACCTGTCCGTCTTACAATCTCCTGCATTGATAAATCCGTGCACGAGAGCCATTCACAAATCATCCGAAGTCTATATTCGTTTATGAAATCCCGGATTAGCTTACCCGTAAGAAAAGTAAACGTCACGCAAAGCGCGCGCATGTCTTTCCCCATTGCATCTGCGATTTCTGATGGTCTCGTACGGATATCTTGAGCCCATATGCGTGCAATTATATCCATCACCATCGAACCTGTAGGTTTGATTCGCTTATCGATAGGTTCCCAATAAAATTTCCCATCTTTATCTGTCACCACACGTGCATCCAATACCGATACATAGATATCGTCCAGCGTAATCTGTTTTAAATATATCTTTTCCATAACATTGTTTTGGTGCAAATATAATTAGCTTACTTCAAATATCCAATTTATCCACTATGTTTTTTCTGGAATAGTCGAATAAGAATTCAGTATTTTACATTTGATGAATCGAATATTAAAACCCGAGCTCAGTATTTAATACCCGACGCATCGGACTTTAAAACCCGAGCTCAGTATTTAATACCCGACGCATCGGACCTTAAAACCTGAGCTCAGTATTTAATACCCGATGCATCGGACCTTAAAACCCGAGCTCAGTATTTAATATCCGACGCATCGGGTATTAAATACTGAGCTCGGTATTTTATATCTAATGAATCAGATGTTAAAACCTAAACTCAGTACGAACTATCTTATGAATAGAAAGGACAAAAAAGATTCCTGTCTGTGTAGCCTTTCTTCAGCTACAACGAAACAGGAATCCGTTTTTTATAATGATATGAAGGATTAGCCTATCGGGCAATCTCGAAAGGAACGCGTACGGATACGCCTTGCTTCATCAGGTAGGTAAGGTTCGGATACAGGCGCTGCTTAAACGATTCCCAGCTCCGGTGCTCCATCTCGGTCCATCCCGCTTCCGATAAAGCCAATGCGCGGGGATAAGTCATATACGTCAAGCGGTTAATGTCCTCTATCGCCTCTCCCCAGAGGGTAGCCATGATGCCCTGGATGTGTGCTTGCTTTTCCCGGGGAGCTCCATAACCCGGGTCGAACTCATAACAGCGTTCCAGCGTCGTAACGGGCATCCCCCAATTGTTAAACTCGGGTAAATCGCCCTTAAACTGAGGGTAATCAAGGTACGCATACTCGCCCGGCGCCATGATGAGCGCGTTCCCAGACTCGTACGTGAAATCCAGGCACGCCGGCGTGAGCTGCCCACGCCAACTGACGAGGGTCACCTCCTTCGGGTAAGGGAACAAATACCCGGTGACGGGCGGGAAAATACTGTCCAGCTCGCACCAGAGGATGGGTTTCTTTCCCTGCTCCTTCAAGATCGCCAACATGCGGTCGAAGAAGGGTATCATCAGTTGCGATGGCTCCTGGTAGCCGCATTGTTTCATCATCGCGAGGCAATGGGCGCAGGTGCCCCAGTTCTTATCGATCACGGACTCATCTCCACCCAAATGGATAGACTTCGAGGGGAAAAGGTCCGCCACCTCGCCCAGGATGTCACGATACATCTCGTACACCCGGTCGTTGCTTGCGCAGAGCATGAGGTTGGTCGTCTTTCCCACCTCTTTCGCGATCGCTTGCGAGGAGGTGCAGCCGAGCTCCGGATAGGCGGCCAGGATAGCCACGGTATGACCCGGGATGTCCAGCTCCGGGACAATCTCCACATGCCTTTGGGCGGCATAGCGGACGAGCTCCCGAAGCTCCTCCTGCGTATAATGCTGGGGGCTAGCCAGCCGGGGATACTTCTTGACTTCGATACGCCATCCCTGGTCGTCGGTCAGGTGGAGCTGCAGCACGTTGTACTTGTAGCGGACCATCTGGTCGATGTAAAATTTGACATCTTCGATGGGGAGGAAATGGCGCGCCGGGTCAATCATCAGGGCGCGAAGAGGGAAGCGCGGGGCATCGTCGATAACCACTGGCATGATTTGCTGCTGCTTCGTCGCGCAGATATCGCCCATGAGGAGCTGATGCAGCGTCATCACGCCATAAAACACGGCCTTGGGAGAGCCTCCCCGGATGGTCAACCCCTCGTGCGTTACCTCCAGACGGTAATGCTCCTCGCCCTCCATCCCGTCATCGACCCTTAGCTGGATAGGGGCATCGGGCGAAGACGAGCGCGGGACTTCCAGTTGCATTTCCCCGTCGATGATTTGCTGCAGTTGTTGGGCTGCAAAACTAAGCTCCGGATGGCTCACGTAAATCGATGTTCGGCCTTCGTTGACCTCGAACGGCATCCCTTCACCTTGAACGATGGAATTGGGCATCGGTATCAACGCGGAGCAATTCTCCTGTGCAAAAAGGCTGCCTCCGCAGAGAGATACAGCGAGGGCAGCCACGAATAGAATAATATGTTTTTTCATTTTACATGTATGATGTTTAATCAAGCTTCAGGACGGCAAGGAATGCCTTTTGGGGGACTTCTACGGTTCCGATTTGCTTCATCCGCTTCTTTCCTTCCTTCTGTTTTTCGAGAAGTTTGCGCTTCCGCGAGACGTCGCCGCCATAACACTTCGCAGTCACATCCTTGCGGACGGCTTTAATGGTCTCACGGGCGATAATCTTCGCGCCGATAGCGGCCTGAATCGCTATCTCGAACTGCTGGCGGGGAATTAGCTCTTTCAGTTTCTCACACATCCTTCTCCCGAAGGGTACGCTATTGTCCACATGCGTGAGCGTCGATAAGGCGTCGACCGGTTCTCCGTTCAAGAGGATATCCAGCTTCACCAGCCGGCTGGGGCGGTAATCAAACAAATGGTAATCGAAGGAGGCATATCCCTTCGAGATACTTTTCAGTTTATCGTAAAAGTCGATGACGATTTCGCCCAGCGGGAGGTCATAAATGATTTCCACACGGTCCCCCGAGATGTAATTCTGCTTGACAAGGATGCCCCGCTTCCCCAGACAGAGCGTCATGATGGGACCAATGTATGCCGTGCGCGTAATTACGGACGCCCGGATGTAAGGTTCCTCTATATGGTCGATCAACGTAGGGTCGGGGAGGCCGCTCGGGTTGTGCACCTCTTTGCAGTTACCTTTCTTATCGTACACCTTGTAGGAGACGTTGGGCACCGTCGTAATCACATTCATGTTAAACTCCCGGTCAAGACGCTCTTGGATAATTTCCATGTGCAACAAGCCTAAGAAACCGCACCGGAAGCCAAAACCTAAGGCTGCAGAGCTCTCTGGCTGGAAGGTGAGCGATGCATCATTTAATTGCAGCTTCTCGAGCGACGAGCGGAGGTTCTCAAAATCTTCGGTTTCGATGGGGTAGACGCCGGCGAAGACCATCGGCTTTACCTCTTCGAATCCGGCAATGGCTTCATCTGCCGGACGGGCTACGTGCGTGATGGTGTCGCCCACGCGCACCTCTTTCGACGTTTTGATACCGGATATGATATAGCCCACATCGCCTGTACGGACTTCGTCTCGGGGCGACATTTCCAATTTCAATACGCCCACTTCATCGGCATCGTATTCCTTTCCCGTGGCGATAAATTTCACATGATCCCCTTTCCTAATGACGCCGTTCTCGACTTTGAAATAAGCTATGATTCCTCTAAACGAATTGAAAACCGAATCGAAGATAAGGCATTGAAGCGGCGCCTCGGGATCGCCCTGCGGAGCTGGAATCCGTTCGACGACCGCCTGCAGGAGAGACTCTACGCCTTCACCTGTCTTTCCGCTGGCGCGTAGGATTTCACTCCGGTCACAACCTAAGAGTTCGATAATCTCATCTTCCACCTCTTCAGGCATAGCGCTTGGGAGGTCTACCTTGTTCAACACAGGGATAATCTCCAAATCGTTTTCGAGCGCCATATACAGGTTTGAAATTGTCTGAGCTTGTACACCTTGCGACGCATCAACGATCAAAAGTGCCCCTTCGCAAGCAGCGATCGAGCGGGAGACTTCGTAAGAGAAGTCAACATGCCCCGGCGTATCTATCAAATTGAGGATGTAAGGTTCTCCTTTGTACGTATAGTTCATTTGGATGGCATGGCTTTTAATCGTAATACCACGCTCGCGCTCCAAATCCATATCGTCTAATACCTGATCTTGCATATCCCTCGATTCCACCGTTTTGGTAAATTCCAACAGGCGATCGGCAAGGGTACTTTTCCCATGGTCGATATGGGCAATGATGCAAAAGTTACGGATATTCTTCATGCTGTCTTTGTCTTGTTTCCTAATTTACAAGGTGCAAAGATACAAAAAAAGGCCGTGCCTTTGTAGCACCGCCCTTTTTTAAAGCAATTAAAAGTTGTTATGTATCTACTTTTAACGATAATCTTTCAAAGTTTTTTGTAATTCTTGCCGGGCAAAGAAGATGCGACTCTTTACCGTACCCAGCGGAAGATGGAGTTTTTCCGCGATTTCATTGTACTTGTAACCGCTTACATACATCGAGAAAGGCATCTTCAAGTCGTGGTTCAACCCTTCGATGGCTTTCGAAATTTCTTGGATTTGGTACGAACTATCCGGCGAACTGAATCCTGAATCAGTGGCTACATCCAGATTGTACAGGTCTACGTTCTGATCTACAATCGTCTGCGTCCTTACAATCTTATGGTAATTATTGATAAAGATGTTTCGCATGACGGTTAATACCCAGCCCTTGAAGTTTACATTGTCGACAAACTTTTCCTGATTATCCAACACTTTCAACGTCGTGTCTTGCGTCAGGTCCTGTGCGTCGTCCCGATTGGCTGTGAGCTGCAAAGCGAAATTCATCATGTTCTCTTGCATGCCCAATAGATTTTTTTTAAATTGCAACGTATTCATGTTCGATATCAAATTAAGTTAGACATTGCGTTAATACATTCGTTTTTGCCTCCTCTTTTATGAGGGAGCATACAAATGTACGCATAAAAAATGGGATAACCGCATCTTTTACGATAAATTTATCTTATTGGGAGATAGGAAATAGTAATAATTCAATTTATGCCTATAATCGGAGCCGTTTATAACTATGTTTGGCGTCATTTATAGGCATGGTTGAAATCGTTGATGCCTATGTTTGCATCCTCTTTTGCTTTATAGAAAATATGTTTGTCGATAACGACATATTCAAAAGCGCCCATGCCGAGCAAATCGCTAAGGATTTGGCGGGCGATGTGCGGGTGTATGTGTGCCACGCGGCAAAACTGGCCGAGGCTGATGTAGGGGTGGTTTTCCAGATAGAGGAGCAGGTGCTTGACGGGTTGCGTCCACTTCAAGAGCGTCCCTCGCGAAGAACGGCTCTTTTTCCAAGCGAGCACCAAGACTTCATTGGCAAGGATGTTCTCGTCGGCCACCCGGATGTATGCCTTGTACCGTCCATCTTTGTCTGGGGCAAGGTAGGGACGTTCTTCACCTGGGGCGATGTAGATTTCCAACACCGTTTTGCCATTGATATCCCATCGCTTTGCACTGAACCCGACTTGCGGCTGGGTGTACATGTTTGAGGCGGCTTCGATCATATAATATTCCTCTTCGCTCCGGACGCCCGAGATGCTTCCGTTGTCTTTCACGCCAATCAGCAATCGTCCTCCGTCGGTATTGGCAAAGGCGCTCAGTGTGCGGGCGATCTTTTTGCTATCGCTCACTTCAAACTTAAAGTCAAGCTGTTGGTGTTCTCCTTGCTCAATGAGTAGTTGTATGGGATGTTTTTTTATCATCTTGCCTTGCTATTTTTAACGCCACAAAAATAAAATAAATCCGTAACTTTGCCAACGGAAAAATACATATAACCATGTCTGAAGTATCTACGTTGATTTCCGATTTAGGCTTTATCTTGATATGTGCCGGGATCGTGACTTTATTGTTCAAATGGCTTAAACAACCTGTCGTATTGGGATATATCGTGGCGGGTATCTTGGCAGGGCCGGCTTGTGAATTTTTACCGACGGTGGCAGATACGGCCAATATCGATACGTGGGCAGATATAGGTGTCATCTTTCTGTTGTTTACCTTAGGGCTGGATTTCAGCTTTAAGAAGTTGGTGAAGATAGGAAGTACGGCGGTCACAGGAGCGATTACGGTCATTGCGGGCATGATGCTCGTCGGATATGCTACCGGGCTTGCCTTAGGCTGGGGACACATGAATTCGCTATTCTTGGGCGGGATGTTGTCGATGTCGTCTACTACCATTATATATAAAGCGTTCGACGATATGGGACTTCGCAACCAACGGTTCGCAGGAGTCGTGCTGGGGATTCTCGTGGCCGAGGATTTGTTTGCCGTATTGATGATGGTATTGCTCTCGACCTTAGCCGTCAGTCAGGAGGTCGAAGGCTTGGAATTGCTGGATAGTGTCATTAAGCTGGGCGTATTTCTCTTATTCTGCTTTGTGGTGGGAATCTACTTGATACCCTCTTTCCTAAGGTTTTGCCGCAAATACTTGAATGATGAGACGCTGTTGGTCGTTAGCCTTGGCTTATGTCTCGGTATGGTTTTAGTGGCTACTAAGGCTGGTTTCTCCTCGGCATTAGGGGCATTTATCATGGGTTCCATTTTGGCTGAGACGCTGGAAGCGGAGAAGATCGAGCATTTGGTCAAGCCGGTGAAAGACCTTTTCGGGGCGATTTTCTTTGTTTCGGTAGGTATGATGATTGATCCACAATTGCTTTGGGAATATAAACTCCCGATATGTATCTTAACGTTGATTGTGCTTATCGGGCAAGTTAGTTTTGGTACGTTTGGCGTATTGCTTTCAGGCCAACCGTTGAAAGTCGCCGTGCAATCAGGTTTCTCGCTTGCCCAGATCGGAGAATTTGCCTTTATCCTGGCTTCTTTAGGGCAATCTTTGAAAGTGACCGATTCGTTTTTGTATCCGATCGTAGTGGCTGTATCGGTGATTACGACGTTCTTTACCCCTTATATGATTCGTTTTGCCGAACCTGCCTACGAACGGATCAATCGCCTATTCCCAACGCGTTGGCGGACGTTCTTAGAGCGTTATACATTAGGTTCTACCACGATACACCAACGTAGCGATTGGCATGACCTGTTGAAGTCTTTATTGCGTATTGTGGCGATTTATACCTCGGTGGCCGTTGTATTGATTTTCGTCTGGTTGCAATATGTCGCTCCATTGATTATGTCTCGTCTTCCGGGCTGGCAAGGTTCGGTCGTCTCGTTAGTATTGATATTGGCATTGATATCTCCGATTTTGCGTGCCATTATCATGAAGAAGAACCATTCGCCCGAATTCCAGAAATTGTGGCGGGATAGTTTATTTAATAGGGCGCCTTTGGTTTCTCTTATCGTCTTACGTATATTATTATGTGTAACACTGGTGATGATACCGGTGGCACGCTTGCTGAATGTGGCGGTAGGTTATATGTGGTTATTGGCATCCGTGGTAATTGTTTCGATCATGCTTTCAAAGAAGCTCAAGAAGCAATCCATACTGATGGAACGTCGTTTCTTTACGAATCTGACTGCCCGCGAAGTAGAACAAGAAAAGCATGCAACGATCAATCCCAATTTTGCTAACCATCTCTTGGAGCGCGACCTTCATTTGGCTGATTTCGAAGTCAAGCAAAATTCGCCCAGTGCGGGTAAGACTTTACGGGAATTAAACTTCCGTAAGCTATGTAATATTAATGTGGTCACGATTATCCGAGGCGATATCCGCATCAATATCCCAGGAGGAAATGAACGCCTTTTCCCATTCGACAAAATAGTGGTGGTGGGTTCTGACGAAGACTTGGAGCATTTCCGTACCTATGTAGACGAACGTTATCAATCCTATCTTCAGAAGCGTATCTCTAATCAACAAGAGGTAAATATCGAGCAATTCCAAATTCAAAAGGGTTCGCAACTGATTGGACGGACGATACAAGATTCAGGTATTCGCGACCAAGCGGCTTGTCTGGTCATTGGCATCGAACGAGGTTCGACTTCGCTTAAAAATCCTGCCCCGACCGTGTCTTTCGAAGAGGGCGATTTGGTTTGGATCGTAGGCGAACATGATAAAGTCCTCCGTTTAAGCGAAGGTGCGTTGTTGAATGGATAAAGTGAAAAACAAAAGGATTCTAAATAGTAAGTCATGGCAAAAGAGCTATTCAGTAGGTATATTTGGTTGGTCGATTTGATTTATCGGTCGAAAAAGATTACGTTCGACGACATTAATAAGCGTTGGATGCGTACGGATATGAGTGAAGGCAAGCCTTTGCCTCTTCGCACATTCCATAATTGGATTGATAAAGTGGAAGAGGTGTTCGACATTAATATAATATGTAATAAACGTGGCGGCTATTATTATGCTATCGAAAATGTAGAAGATTTGGAAAAAGATGGCTTACGAAACTGGTTGCTGAATACCTTTTCTGTCAATAATTTAATTCATGAAAGCTATCCACTCAAGCAACGGATCTTGTTCGAAGACATACCTTCTGGAAGGGCATTCCTGACGCCTATTATAGAGGCCATGCGCGAAGGTCGGATAATTCGTTTCTTATACCAAAGTTATTGGTGGAATGAACCAAAAATGGTTGAGGCTGAGCCTTATTGCGTAAAAGTGTTCAAACAACGCTGGTATGTGGTAGTTCGAAATCGGATGCATGAAGCTTTGCGTATTTATGCGCTCGATCGCATTCTCTCTTTAGACTTTACCGATGTTACGTTTGAATATCCGGCGGATTTTGATCCGCAAGCCTATTTTGATGCCAGCTTTGGGATTATTGTAGATGAAGAGTGTGAAATAGAGGCGATTCAGATTAAAGTGTACAATAATCAGAGTCAATATCTACGTGCATTACCGTTGCATCATACGCAAAAAGAAATTGCAAAAACGGACGATTATTCTATCTTTGAGTACATTCTACGGCCAACTTATGATTTCAAACAAGAACTCCTCTCGCATGGAGACGATATAGAAGTACTTTCTCCAGCGTGGTTGCGCGAAGAGATAAAAAAGATTGCCGGGAGGATGTATAGAAGGTATCGTTAGGAAAGTCCATTGAGTTTAAAACCGAATCCAACGAGAATCGGAAAGAAACATAGTTATAATCGAAAGCGAACATAGTTATAAACGAAAAGGAAGATAGTTATAATTGGCGGGGAATATAGTTATAAAAAAGGGTCTTCATAACTATCTAAGAATGAAGCGTGATTAAAATTTCTTGCAAAAAAGTTGGAAAAACATTTGGTGGGTAACTAAAAAGTGTCTACCTTTGCACCCGCAATCGAGAGAGATGCGGTAATAAAGGATAAAGAAAACAAAAACTTCCAAGAA
>CALUZR010000056.1 GCA_944325335.1 uncultured Parabacteroides sp.
CCACCTGCGGCTGATAGCGGTGTTTCTTGTCCGTCTGTCCGGTGAGATACATTTCTTGCAAGTATTTCTCGTTGAATATGATTTCTATTTTTCTTTTGCTACAACGAATGCAAAGGTAATGTAAAATTCCGAATAGTCCTCTTTTTTAATGGACTTTTCTTAAAAAGTTTCCCGTTTCCCAGTCTTGTCAAAGAACGCTTATATTGTTGTCAATTTCTTTCGTTTATGTCCTGACAAGGCGGGGAAAACAAGCGTCCCGTCCTTCTCCACGATGGAGAGAGGGGCGGGACGAAATAGTATGATATTGCCTCTATGGGGCTTATTTCTCATTGAATATCAAGTCAAGCCCTTGGCTACGATAGAACGCAAAACGGGTGTCGCTTGAAATGAGGGGTAGTCGCTCGGTGATGGCATGTGCGATAATGACATGGTCTGATGGATCCTTATGTCCTTGCGCCTCATTGATTTCCATGCGGGCGTAGGTTTCCATATGTCCCTTCTTCACGGGGAGAATCTGAACGTAAAATTCATTTTCAATGGCCGCTACCATGGCTTCCACCGTCTTCCATCGTTTGGAGCACAAGCCCTTGTTGCGATAGCCCACTATCAGTTCGCGCACGGACTCGGCACTGATGTAAAGCAGGGTGTCCGGCTCTTCAAGAATAGCTTTCACGTCGCGACTCAACGAATCACGATCGGTGGTAGCATAAACAAAGATGTTCGTATCAATCAAATACCTCATGCTTATAGTAAGAATTTAGGGTCATTGATGATAAAGCAACCTTTGGATTTGCCAAAAGCCTCCCATGTCTTGTTGGTCTTCTTCGGCATTTCGTCTTTCGTTTTACTTCCTTCTTGGACTTTCAATGATTGTCCTTTCTCCTTTTTTTCTATCTTTTCCATCACAATTACCTTTTAATGATTTTGTGAGACAAAGGTAGGAAAAATATTTGATAGTAAGTAGAATACTTCCCTATTATTTCGCTTGTTTCCCAGCCTTGTCAAAGAACGCTTTTCTATATCTTGCTTTCCGGCTTGTGCCGGAGAGTTGGTTTTACTGGGTGCTGAGGTCGTAGCTGCCGCCGTCGCCCCAGTCGCCTTGCGTGACGCTGCCTACGGTCACTGCGCCGGTGCTGTTTATTTCAATGCAATAAGTATATACATCGCCATAATCCCAAGACGCTAATGCCTCATCATCACCTTGCGTATAATAAAATGGAGCATATCCATCAAAACTAAATTTAAAAATCTTCTCGTTATAAATCAGTTCCCCAGGCAAAACCAAGGCTTCGTAACTGGTGAATGTCGTTATTTTATTTCCGTTCAGTATGATTTCCTGCGGTCCAAGCTCATGGGGAGTTATATCATCATAGGAAGTGTAAGAAGTCCAGGATAACTGACTAATATCTGGAGACATAATTTTCCATGTTCCACTTAATGGGTAATCGATAATGGACACACCTTTGAACTTTTCTTTTTCTGCCTGCGTAAAATCATTATCAATGATATGTATCACGACTTTGGCTACTTGATGTTTAAAAGTCAGATTGGCCTGACTACCTGCATTTACCGTTGATTTCATAGCCCACAGCATGTCGCTTTTCTGATAGCCGTCTCCGGTCTGGTTGCTTTGAACGCTCCAACTTCCGCTTCCATTCCATACAATATTTTCCGCAGTTCCATCCCCAAAATATAAGGCATATACATCCTTGGACGTTTCCCCTGTTGCCCAATAATGGGCTTTGGTGATATCCTCCGGGGTCAGTTCGTCCGTTGTCGATGCAGTGTAGGTGTAGGCTGCACCCCCGCCGTTGTGGTTGGTGGCAAAGACGGCAACTTTCTCACCACCTGTCCATGTTCCGTCCGGTGTGGCACGGGTGTTTGGCTCTGCCATGCTTGCAGTCAGTTCCAGCAGGGAATGACTTTGCGGAATGTCCGCTTCGTCTTGCGTACAGGCGGTAAACAGGGCCGCCCATAGCAGGAGGGGTAATGTATATTTCATCTTATTCATATTTTTATATTGTTTTCCGTTGTGCCACCGCCTTTTGCGAAAAAGGCAGTTACACCTTTATATAGTGTATCTCCCGGCTTACGCCATGCCGGGTGTGGCTGTTTTACATCGTGGCTTGTCCGTCCTCATCTCCTGAAAAGACGACATCCTTACCCCATGGCTCAATGTTGGAAGATACCTGAAGCCCGGTCAGATTGACCGTAATCTTGTAGGTATATTTGTTTCCACTTGCAAAAGTGCGTGATTCATCCAGTGTGTAATACAAGTCGCCGCCCTCGAACAGATGCACTTTGATGAACTGCGTGTTGGCTTCGAGCGTTTGCGGAGCAATGATGGCTTCCGACCATGCCGTTGCGTCCGACGAGACTGCCGTGCTGATGGTGATGGACTTCGCTTCGTTGTCCGTCTCCGTCAGGCTAATCATACCGTCCGCCGTGGCACTCGTCTTGTCGGGTGTGAAATCCGTTTTCAGCCGGGTGTTCTCAATGGTCACTACGGCATCCTTTATGTCCTCCACGCTCAGTCCGTCGCCCGGCTTCAAAGCCACTTCCACTTTGGCAAGCAGGTGACGGAAGGTTAGTGGCACTACCGTGGGATTTCCATTGCGGGATACATTGGGAGCGACGGCATAAAGCAGGTCGGACTTAGCTACGTTGGCATCAATGGACTGATTATCGCTTACGGTGTGGGTCAGTGATGCTGTCGGGAAAGGAGTCGCGTTCTCCGTAAAGGCACTTGCCCCGAAGTCGCCATGAATGGCGTAAAGTGAAAGTCCTTTGCCCGATTGGGGGAAGTATTGCTTGGTTGCCGGTTCTTGGAAACTGCCGTTTCCTACGGCCATTAATTCCCACGCTTTGATGTAGTCGGTCTCACCGTCTTGTTCGTCTGCCCATACATAGACGGTTTCCCCCCTTGCCAACTGTTCATCCTGCACTTGGTAAGCGCGTGTCTGCACCTCCAGGCTGCTGTTCAGCCTGAGTTCCACCGGCCCGCCGTTCAGGTTCTCGTCGTCGTTGCTGCAAGCCGCCAGTGTCAGCGCGGCTGCGGCGAATATCAGATACTTTTTCATTGCTTTTAAATTCATTATTCTTAATTCTTCATTTAATACGCTTCTCCTTGTTGTACATTTTCTTCGGTTTCCCAATCCTTAATCTGGCTGGACACATCTACCGGTTCTTGTGGTTCCGGTTCCGGATCAGGATTATAAGGTGGCCAATCCGGATGATATGGTGGATCTTCCGGTTCGGGTTCGGGCTCTGGCTCCGGTGTGGGTTCAGGAGTAGGTTCGGGCTCTGGCTCGGGTTCAGGCTCCGGATCGGGAGTGGGTTCTTCCGGTTTCGCCGTGTCGAGCTTATTCTCTAAAGCGATGGGCTCGAGGTGGGCGAAGTCGTCTAAGAGGTCGGTGAGGTCGGACTCGAACGTAAGCACGCGGCCATCTGCCAAGGTGATGGTCACCTTCAATATTTGGGATGCTTCTTTTACTATACCGAAAGTACGGAGGAGAAGGCGGATGCCCTTGTCTCCGGGCAAGGCTTCATACGCCATCCGCGCCGTACTTCCTCCGGTAGAGCGAAGTGCGTTGTCGCCCGCAGGTGTCCCATCAGGCAAGTGGATGGAGGCGATTAACCCGGTCAAAGTTGCATCTACATCGGCTACCTTGGCCGTATCGGTAAAGTTTAATGTCAATGTAATCGGGGAGAGAAGGCGGCGCATCCGGAGTGAGACGAGTGCCGTATCGCCTGCCTCTACGCTAACGGTCGTATCGCCCGCAAAAAGATAACCGGGAAGGGCAGCCAAAAGACCGTTGTCGTCTGTGGAAATCACGGCGTCGTTCCCGGAAATGACAACGTCGTTGGGTTCGTTGTATGCGATGATTTGGAAGGGTTCCGCCGAGGTGGAATCCTTATACATTATATTATATAGAGACTCGGCAGTGATAGCCGTGTCGCCAATACATATATTATAAGTAATAGGAATATCTGCTTTCGCTAAAGCCTCCGACCAATCGGCCACGATATGCAAGTATTTTGTCTTGACGGTATCTGTCGGCGTGGGTTCCGGAGTCGGTTCTGGTTCCGGTTCGGGTTGTGGGGTAGGAGTTGGTTCGGGTATCGGCTCGTCGTCGCACGCAGTGGGGACGAAAAGTATCGCTCCGATAAGGAACGTATAAAGTGTAGTGTTATGAAATGTTAATCTGGGGGGTGAAAGCGGGCCTTCCCGCTGCGCAGGATGTTCCGCACATTTCTAATCAAAGACTGTTTGTATGTAGTGACGTAAGTGTACATATTGTTTTTACTTTTAATCGGGCGTAAAAGTAGAAAGTAAAAACGAGATAAGCAAATATTTCGTCGATTTTGTGTTAAAGTTCCCATAATAGTAATTTCCTTTCTCAGAAAATACTACTTTTACCCACGATTTGAACTTAACAAAAGAATACATATAAACTAATAAACTTACAAACTTAAAAATATACGGATTAGAAATGAGTTATCATTCATATTCAGAGAAGAAGAAGCATTTTTTTCAAAAGAAGTCCTTCTGGTTGTTGGTCGGCTTGGTGATAGGCGCCGGCATTGCTGGGGGGGCCTATAAGGCATCTGTCTATTTCTCGTCGGACGAGTCGTGCATGGTATGCCATGTCCATCCGCACGTGCAGGATAGTTGGAAACTTTCGAAGCATGTGAATAACGGTAGCGGCGTCACGACGCATTGCATAGCCTGCCATCTCCCGCCCCAGACGGATACGTGGGCGCATTATTCGGCCAAAATGAAGTTGGGCTTGAAGGATGTATGGGGCTATTTGGTGAAAGACAGTGTGGATTTTCATTGGGAGCAGAAGTCGGAGTTGGAACAGGCGGTGAAGTATATCCCCAACGAATCTTGCCTGGATTGTCATCAGAATCTTTTCCCCGAAGGTATTACCGACGATGGCATTACCGCCCACCTTTATTACGAGGAGAATGAAAAGAAATTGGACCTCCAGTGCATCAGTTGCCATCTCGACGCGGGGCATTACAATCCGAACTATGCCCATTCGCGGATGACGGGCATCCCGAACCAACGGGCGAATGCAGCAGTCGATACCAGCCTTTATTATAAGACATCCACCCCCATCACCTCTTTTTCTAATTTCCGGGAACAGATTCCGGGTACGATGGTTTCCTTTAATATGGTGGCCATTCCGGGCGGGACGTTCCAAATGGGAAGTCCGGCGGACGAACCTTTCCACCAGCCGGATGAATCGCCCGTGCGTAGCGTGACGGTATCGCCTTTCTTTATGGCGGAAGTCGAAGTGACGTGGGACCAGTATTGGGCTTTCTTCTCGCAAACGATGAGCGAAGGGCGCACGCCTCCCGAGGTGGTGTATGCGAACAATAGCAATAATCCGGAAGTAGATGCGATTTCCGGTCCGACGCCTCCGTTCGGCTTCCCGGACCAAGGGTGGGGCAGTGGTGACCGTCCGGCCATCACGATGACCCATTATGCGGCGGAAACCTTCTGCCAGTGGCTTTCGAAGAAGACGGGTAAGAAGTACCGCCTCCCGACCGAGGCCGAATGGGAATATGCGGCACGCGGCGGAAGCGAGACGCCTTACTTCTTTGCGGGTAATCCGAAGGATTTCTCCGACCAAGGTTTCTGGCGTAAGTTCTTTGATGCTAAGACAGACAGTATCGCAGATTATGTCATCTACGCGAAGAACAGCCACGGGCGGACGCAGGAACCTTCCGCCGTGAAGGCGAATCCGTTCGGATTGAAGAATATGTTGGGGAACGTAATGGAATATTGCGCGGATAAATATAATCCGGAAGGATATGGAGCGGCGGGTGATGCCGTCGACCCGATTTGTACGGAAGGCGAAGAATGGGTCGTGCGCGGAGGCTATTATGCATCTGATGCGGCGGATGTCCGTTGCGCGGCGCGTTCCCATACCGAGCATGAAGCGTGGCTCAAGACCGACCCGCAACAGCCGAAGAGCATTTGGTGGTATTCGGATGTGAAAGGCATCGGTTTCCGCGTCGTATGTGAATATAATAAATGAAATCAATAATAGATTGCAGACTTTAAGGAAGTATTTATGAAAAGAAATGGAATAAGCAGACGTTCGTTTCTGAAGAGCACGGCCATGGCCGGGGCTTTAAGTGCAATAGGCGGTGGTAGCGCTGCCTCGATGTTAACTTCGTGTGGTGGAAATGGCGGAAATACGGAAAGCTCCGTAAAGCCGCTTCGGGAACCGGGTTCGTATTATATCCCCGAATTGCCTGACATGGCAACGGATGGAAAAGAACTGAAAGCGGGCGTGATTGGTTGCGGCGGACGTGGTTCGGGCGCAGCGTTCAATTTCCTCGCGGCAGCCAACGGGGTGACGATTACGGCTTTGGGCGATACGTTCCAAGAGCGCGTCGACGAATTGGCCGATAAGCTGAAGAAGGAAAAGAACATCGACATCCCAGCCGACAAGCGTTTCGTCGGGCTGGATGCCTACAAGCAAGTGATCGATAGCGGCGTGGATGTAGTTATTGTGGCGACGCCTCCCGTTTTCCGTCCGGAGCATTTCAAGTATGCCGTCGAGAAGAACAAGCATTGTTTCTTGGAGAAGCCTATCTGTGTGGATGCGGTCGGCTATCGTACAATCATGGCGACGGCCAAGCAAGCGGCGGCTAAAAACTTGTGCGTCGTGACAGGTACGCAACGCCATCACCAGCGCAGCTACGTCGAGTCGTATAAGAAAATCATGGAAGGGGCGATTGGCGAAATCACGGGCGGTACGGTTTATTGGAACCAGAGCATGCTGTGGTATCGCGAGCGTCAGGCCGGTTGGAGCGATTGCGAATGGATGATCAAGGATTGGGTGAACTGGAAGTGGCTCTCGGGCGACCATATCGTCGAGCAGCATGTGCACAACATCGACGTGTTCACTTGGTTCAGCGGCCTGAAACCGGCGAAGGCCGTAGGTTTTGGTTCGCGCCAACGCCGTTTGACGGGCGACCAATACGATAACTTTAGCATCGACTTTACGATGGAGAACGGCGTGCATCTCCACAGCATGTGCCGCCAGATAGACGGGTGTGCGAACAACGTCAGCGAGTTTATCCAAGGGACGCGCGGCTCGTGGGACAGCTCGACAATGGAGATTAAAGATTTGGCGGGCAATGTCGTATGGAAATATGATTTCGAAGCCGAAAAGAACACTTACAAGCAGACCGACCCCTACACGCTGGAGCATGTGAATTGGATCAACTGCATCCGCGCAGGCAAGGTCATCGAGCAAGCTTCCGAGACAGCCGTGTCGAACATGGCAGCCATCATGGGGCGCGAATCAGCCTACACGGGTGCGGAAACCACTTGGGAAGCGATGACGGCAGCTGCCCTCGACTATATGCCGAAGGATCTGAATTTAGGTAAGATGGATATGAGCGGATTTACCGTTCCGGTTCCAGGTACGCCCGTCAAGAAGAAGTAATCCCTAAAGTTTAGGGAGGAAAGATCCGGTCGGAAATTCGCTCCCTAAAGTTTATGGAAAGAATATCCGGGGTGCAATTTCCCCCTAAAAAGAATGAAGAAACAGTATAATCCTATTTGATAAAGAAGAAAGACAATGACACTCAATAGAAGAAATTTCCTGAAAGCGACATTGGCAGGGGCGGCTTTGACTACCAGTGGCAGCGTGTTGACAGCTTGTGCGGGCAAGTCGCAGCCGGTTGAATCGGCCGCTGCTGCGCCTGCAGGTATCGCGTATAATCCAGCTGCGCAATTGAAGCTCTCGTTGCAAGAGGGCGTGGCGCCGGGCGAAAGTTTGACAGAGAAGCTGGACTTTATGGAAGAAAACGAGGTCGTCGGGTTGGAACCGGGCGGGGCGGATTTGGCAAAGCGCGTGAACGAGTTCCAGCAGGCATTAAGCGGACGAAACATTCAAATCAGCGCGATTTGCGCCGGTTTCAAAGGTTTTATCCTTTCCGAAAAACCGGAAACGCGCCGCGAATGCATGGAGACGATGAAGGAAATCCTCGCGGCGGCGGGCGAGTTGGGTTCGGTAGGCGTGATTATCGTGCCGGCGTTCAATGGGCAGAAACCTTGTATGCCGCATACGCAAGAGACGCGCGATTTCCTGTGCGAGCAGTTCACCGAACTGGGCAATTTCGCGCAGCAGCACGGGACGACCGTCATCTTCGAGCCCTTGAACCGCAAGGAGGCGTTCTACCTCCGACAAGTGGCGGATGCGGCTTCGCTTTGTCGCGATATCAACAATGCCGGCGTCCGTTGCATGGGAGACTTTTGGCACATGTCGTGGGAAGAGACTTCTGATATGGCGGCCTTTATTTCAGCCGGCGAATACCTGCAACACGTACACATTGCCAGCCTGAAACGGCGCAGCATGCCGGGCGAAGATGGTGATGCCGACAACTACGTGGACGGTTTCAAGGGATTGAAGGCCATCGGTTATCAGAAATACATCAGTTTTGAATGCGGATGCCAGAGCGAGGACCGGAAATTGGCGGTCGTGAATGCGCTCAACTTGATCCGCAAACAGTGGAACGAGGCGTAGGCGATGGCATTGATACATCCGAATATGACGATGAGCGGGGTAGTCGAGGTGCATACCTCGCTCATTCCCGTCTTGAACCGGTTGGGCATCCGGCTGGGCTTGCAAGACAAATCGGTGCGTGAAGTCTGCGAGGAACATGGCTTGGATACCGATTTCGTGCTAATAATCATCAATGCCTTTCTCAATGAGGAATATTTCCCCGAGCGGAGGCTGAAGATGTTCCATGTCTCGCAAATCATCGACTATTTGGATAAGACCAACCAATATTACTTGCGCTACCAGCTCCCCAATATAGCGCGCCATACGCATTCGTTCATTGCGCAAAGCCCGGCCAATGCGACGCTGGGTTTAATCGGGCGTTTCTTCGCTTCGTTTGAAGAACAACTGACGCACCGTATCCACGAAGACGAGCAGGAATGGTTTCCCTATTGTCTTGCCCTGAGCCGACGTTTAGAGCAAAATCCGACGTTCGATGTGGATAAACCGTTTGCTATCCCGGATAAATTTTCTCTGGATGACCCGATAGAAGCCCTGCTGGCCGATCTGAAGCGTATCATGATCAAGCACCTTTCGGGCGCCTACAATGAGAACCTTTGTTATGCGGTAATCTTTGCCATCAGCAGCCTTGAAAAAGACATTAAGCAACATAACCGTATCCGAAACCGCATCTTGAAGCCGATGGTCAAGGAGATGGAGTTAATCGAGAAGACAACCTGATGAAAAAGGACAGACGAGTGGCTATTTTGCTCCCCGATCGCTTATGTTCGTTGGGTTTAGAAAGTGTGTTGAAGGAGTATTTCTCTTTTTCTAAGATTATCTATTGCGCTTCTTTCCAAGCATTGGAAGAAGAACAGGCGGATGCCGTGGATTTCTATTTTACGGATTCGGATTCTTTCCTCGCCAATTTGGATTATTTCCTTCCGCGCCGGACGAAGACGATGGTGTTGGTGCATCAGCCGGAATCCTTTTCGCTTCCTGTGAATATCCTTTCGACGCGAAGCAGTTTGGAAACGCTTATCGAGCAATTAGCCCAATTCTTCGCGCAAGAGAATGGATTTACCAATCCAGTAGAGAATAACAAAGGGCTTTCCTCTCGGGAAATCAATGTGCTTCGGGAAGTAGTCTATGGCTATACTAATAAGGAAATAGCCGACCATTTGCATATCAGCCTCAATACCGTTTTGACGCACCGGAAGAACATTACGGCGAAGCTCGGCATCAAAACTGTCCCTGGACTTACTTTCTATGCCATCATGAACGGCGTCATCTCCGGCGATGAAATTCCCTCTTTATAAATTGAAAGTTGAAAATGGAAAATGGGAAAAGAAAGGGCAATACCTTTATCACTTTCCCATTTTCCATTTTCAACTTTCAATTTTCAATTCTTAAAGTGCGAAGTTGTTCTTGCGGTTGATCCATTTTCCACGTGTGAAGTCGGGGAAGTCAACCAAAGCGCCTCCACGTGCGATAGACATTTCCGAAAGAGGTGAAATCGCACTCCATGCAGCTGCGGCGTAGCAATCCATCGGAGCCGGTTGCTTGTTGCGGATGGCGTTGATGAGGTCGAACATCATCACGTAGTCCATACCACCATGTCCTGCCTCTGCAGCTTCTGCTTCGTGTTCAGCCCAGAGCTTGTGGTCGTATTTCTTGAACCAATCTTCGGAGTTGTCCCAACGGTGCGGTTTGGATTGTCCTTGTACGTATACCGTATCGCCATCGTTCATCCACAAGCCTTCTGTACCTTGGATGCGGAATCCTAAGGAGTAAGGACGAGGAGAGTTCGTGTCGTGTGTGACGATAATCGTCTGTCCGTTCGCGCATTTGATCATAGTCGTCACGATATCGCCCAAATTGAAGCGAACCTTGGCCAACGGATGGTTCTCGCCTCCATTGTCTACGATGAACTTATGCAGACCTCTGGATTGCGTAGCCATGGCCGAGAGCGAAAGGAATCGGTTTCCGCAGTTGATGTCCATGCAATGGGCTACCGGTCCGATACCGTGCGTCGGATATACGTCTCCGTTGCGGTGTACCGAATGGTTCGTACGCCATTGTGCTTCTGCAAAGGCGGTTGGACCCATGCGCAGGTCTCCGCTTCCCGGCTGGTAATTGTAGTGCTTGCCGTCGTTGAACTTCACTTCGCGCAGGTCGTGTTCATATCCGCAAGTCGCGTGCAAGAGTTCGCCGAACAAACCTTGGCGTACCATGTTCAATGCAGCCATGCAATCGCGGCGGTAGCATACGTTCTCCATGATGTTCAGCTGGCTGCCCGTAGCTTCCGATACGTTTACCAAATCCCAGCACTCTTCCAAGGTGTTGGCTGCTGATACTTCCACGCCTACATAAGGTACGCCTGCCTTCATGGCTGCTACCGACATCGGCACGTGCCATTCCCATGGGCTGGCGATGATCACGCAATCGAAGTCTTCATTATTGAGCATGTGTTCAAATTCGCGTTCGCCACCTTTGTAAACTTTCGGGGCGTCTACACCGAATTTGGCGATGTGCTTCAACGTGCTGTCAATCGGTCCCTGTTGGATATCGCAGATGGCTACGATTTTGTTTCCGGGGATGGCTAATACATTATTAATATGTTCGTGGCAACGCGAGCCTGTCCCGATGAAACCGAAACGCAGCTTGCCGTCATCCTTGCCGGCTGGTTTCTTCTTTGCTTGGGTTTCAGGCGCTACCGCGTTTACAGTAGCAGCTCCGGCATTGCCAGTCATGGCCAATCCTGCGACGCCTAATCCGGCCGCAGATACTTTCTTTAAAAAAGAGCGACGAGTGTTCTCCATACAAAATCAATCATTTAAAGTTTGTGAGTATTCTGTTTTTATTTTGTTGGACAAAAGTACGGTTTCTTTTTCACCTGTACAAGTGCTGTTACGATATTTTCGGCGATGTTTTTTGCCCGTGGGAGGCTTGATAATGGGCTTGGGCGCGTCCCGCCAACGCTTGCCGGACTTCCTCATCCCTTTTTCCCCTTCTCCCAAACTGTTTTTTGTGTTGTTTCATGTCTGAAATCTATTTAAAATCATCTTTTATGATTGATTTCACCGGTGAAATGATATAAAAAAGATTCTTATTGAGTTATTTCAGGTATGAAATGATATGAAAAAGATAATTTTTATATTATTCAGTGCATGAAATGATATGAAAAAGTAGTTTATGGATTGATTTCATGGGTAAAACAGATTGAAAAAGCATTTGCGGGATCGAAAAAGGGCTATTGGCAAGAGGGCGGAGGGCTTGCAGGAGCTCCCAAGCGCCTTCTTCAACTCGCCGCCGGGCTCCGGAGGTGTCCGCAGCCTTAGTGGAAACCGGTCCTCGTACTTGGGAGACCATTCCCAAGCGTGTTACAGATTTTTTTAAAGAAAATTTTCTGATAGAATATATGTTTTACAACATAATTTGTGAGTAGAAATGAAGTATAATTGATTGATTAATAATGCGAAATAATTTTCAAAGAAAAAAGAGCCAAAAAAATAATTGGAAAAGGATTTGTTTTTTTAAAGATTAAGCTATACTTTTGGTCTGAAATGAATAAATCGGAACAGGAAAACACGAACAAACAAATAAAAATTATCATATATGAGCTATCTTAAATTTGATAAGACAGTAATGGTAAACTTAGGTGAGTCTTTGACGCGTGAAGTTTTACGAACCAATCGCCTCGGGGCTTATCATAGCAGTACTGTCGTGGATTGTAATACGCGTAAGTATCATGGATTGTTAGTAATGCCCGTACCTGCGCTGGATGATGACAACCATGTGCTTCTTTCGTCGTTGGACGAAACCGTGATTCAACATGGGGCCGAGTTCAATCTGGGTTTGCATAAGTATGGCGAGAACAACTTCAGTCCGAAAGGACATAAGTATATTCGCGAATACACGTGCGATACGGTGCCTCGGACAGTCTATCGCGTAGGTGGTGTAGTGTTCTCGAAAGAGAAAGTCTTCTCGATGTTTGACAATCGGATCATGATCAAGTATACGCTGGAAGATGCCCATTCGGAGACGACCCTTCGTTTCCGTCCTTTCTTGGCATTCCGGAGCGTGAAGGATTTGACGTATGCCAATGGTAATTTGAACCAGAATTATACGGAAGTGCCGAACGGTATCAAGATGTGCCTGTATGCCGGGTATCCGGACTTGTTCATGCAATTCAGCAAGAAGGTGAACTTCGTGTTCGACCCGAAGTGGTATTATGGCATCGAGTATTCGAAAGAGCAGGAGAGGGGTTATCCGTATAAGGAAGACCTGTTCGTCCCCGGCTATTTCGAAGTACCTATTAAGAAAGGCGAGTCGATCATCTTCAGTGCGGGCGATAGCCAGGTGGCTACGACGCGTTTGAAGTCGTCGTACGAGACGGAAGTCGCTTCGCGTACGCCGCGTTCGAGCTTCTTCAATTGCTTGAAGAACTCCGCCCAGCAATTCTATTTCCGCCCGAAGAAACAGGATGCTTACCTATTGGCCGGTTATCCTTGGTTTAAGGTACGTGCGCGCGACTTGTTTATTGCGACTCCGGGATGCACATTGTCGATCGACGATCCGGTCCGCTTCGAGAAAATCATGGCGACGGCCCTTCCCGCCCTTCGCGCCTTTATGGAAGACGGAGCTAAGGATGCCGTTATCCAGGAGATTGAACATCCAGACATTATCCTGTGGGCTATCTGGGCTATCCAGCAATATGCGAAAGATCAAGGAGCCGACAAGGCGAAGGAACTGTATAATGATTTCATCGACGAAGCGCTTACCTATATTATAAACCAGAAGCATCCGGGCATGAAGGTTATGGACAGCGGATTGCTCTATGCAGAAGGTGGACGCGATAAAGCGATTACGTGGATGAACTCGACCGTGAACGGGCATCCGGTTGTACCTCGTTCGGGTTATATCGTAGAGTTCAATGCCCTCTGGTATAATGCCCTCTGCTTCTATCGCGAACTGAATGGTGATGCCACGAGCGAACGCATCGAGAACCTGATCAAGGCAATCGAAGTTTCTTTCCCGAATACGTTTGTGAACGGTTTCAATTATTTGTTCGACTACGTGAACGGTTCGTTCGTCGATTGGAGCGTACGTCCGAATATGATCTTTGCCGTAGCATTACCCTATTCGCCGCTGACGCGCATGCAACGCCGCTCGGTATTGGACATCGTGACGAAAGAACTCCTGACGCCGAAAGGTATCCGCTCGCTCAGTCCGAAGAGTGAAGGATATCGTCCGTATTGTACCGGTCCGCAGATGGAGCGCGACTTGGCTTACCATCAGGGGACGGCTTGGCCCTGGCTCTTAGGTGCTTATTTGGAAGCTTACTTGCGCGTGTTTGGCAAATCGGGTGTAGCCTTTGCCGAACGTATGCTGATCAGTATGGAAGAAGAGATGAGCAACCACTGTATAGGTACGATATCTGAAATTTACGATGGCAATCCTCCGTTCACCGGCCGCGGGGCAATCTCGTTCGCCATGAACGTAGCCGCTATCTTGCGGATATTGGATATGTTGAAGAAGTATAACGCCGAATAAAAAATAGTAATACCATATATGAAAGCATTAATGTTTGGGTGGGAATTTCCACCTCATATCTTGGGAGGTTTAGGAACGGCCAGCTTCGGTTTGACTCGTGGCATGTCGTTGCAACCAGATATGGAAATTACCTTTTGTATTCCTAAGCCTTGGGGCGATGAAGACCAGAGCTTCCTGAGGATTATAGGAGTAAACAATGTGCCTATCGTTTGGCGCGACGTGAACATGGATTTTGTCCGCGAGCGTTTGGGTAAATTTATGGATCCTCAGCTGTATTTCGATTTTCGGAATAACATCTATGCTGATTTTTCTTATCGGCATGTGAATGATTTGGGCTGTTTGGAGTTTTCGGGTCGCTATCCGAACAACTTGCTGGAAGAGATCAACAACTATTCGATCGTGGCTGGCGTGATTGCTCGTACGATTCCATGCGACGTAATCCATGCGCACGACTGGTTGACCTATCCTGCAGGTATCCATGCCAAGCAAGTGACGGGCAAACCCTTGGTGATTCATGTCCATGCCACGGATTACGACCGTAGCCGTGGAAACGTGAACCCCGATGTGTACGCCATCGAAAAGAATGGTATGGATCATGCCGACCACATCATTACCGTAAGTAACTTAACGCGCCAGACCGTCATCGAGAAGTATCATCAAGATCCAGCCAAGGTGACGACCGTACACAATGCTGTCGAGCCGCTGAGCCCTGAAATCCTTTCGATTCCGGACAAGAAGGGCGTGAAAGACAAGGTCATTACGTTCCTCGGACGTATCACGATGCAGAAAGGTCCTGAATACTTTGTCGAAGCAGCTGCCCGCGTGTTGAAACGTGCGCCCCATGCACGCTTCGTCATGGCTGGTAGCGGGGATATGATGGACCAGATGATCCGTCTTGCGGCATCACGTAATATCTCCGACCGGTTCCATTTTACGGGCTTTATGAAGGGCAAGCAGGTGTATGAAGTCTTCAAGGCGAGCGATGTCTATGTGATGCCTTCCGTATCCGAGCCGTTCGGTATCTCTCCGCTGGAGGCGATGCAATGCGGTGTCCCGTCGATTATCTCGAAGCAATCTGGTTGCGCTGAAATCTTGAATTATGCCATGAAAGTGGACTATTGGGATATCGAAGCGTTGGCCGATGCCATGTATTCGCTTATTACGTATCCTGCGATGCACGAGTTCCTCAAAGTCGAAGGAAAGCGCGAAGTCGACGAAATCAAATGGGAATATGCCGGACAGAAGGTTCGCCGGATCTACGATATGGTAACAGGTAACAAATAAGAACACAAACAGAAACATTAAAAAACAGCAAAGACATTATGAAAACAATATGCTTTTATTTCCAAATACATCAGCCGTTCCGTTTGAAAAGATATCGTTTCTTTGATATAGGTAACGACCATTATTACTATGACGACTTCCAGAACGAGGAAATCATCCGTCGTATTGCCGAGAAGTGTTATCTTCCCGCCAATCGTACGATTCTGGAGATGATCAAATTGAGTGGCAATAAGTTTAAGGTAGCTTTCTCGATCTCTGGCGTAGCACTGGAGCAGATGGAAATCTATACGCCTGAGGTAATCGACAGCTTCAAGGAGCTGGCTGCTACGGGTAATGTAGAGTTTCTTTCTGAGACTTATGCCCATTCACTTTCTTCATTGGGTGATATGGACGAGTTTAAACACCAGATTAAGAAACAAGAAGATAAGATTCAGACCCTGTTTGGCGTTACGCCGAAGGTGTTCCGTAATACGGAGTTGATTTATTCAGACGATATTTCGGAAGTGGTGTATGAAATGGGTTACAAAGGAATGTTGACGGAAGGTGCTAAGCACGTGTTAGGTTGGAAGAGTCCGAACTACATGTATTGCTCGGCTGTGCAACCGAACTTGCACCTGTTGTTGAAGAACGACCGGTTCAGTGAGGACCTTTCAGACCGTTTCAGTGATTATAGCTGGAATGAATATCCGCTTACGGCCGACAAGTACATCTCGTGGATTGCATCAACGCCCGAATCGGAGCAGGTCATCAACCTTTTCATGAACTACGAAGTTCTTGGTTCGCTCCATCCGGCTGAGACGGGTATCTTTGAATTCTTCAAGGCATTGCCTCGTTTTGCGGCCGAGAAAGGCATAAGCTTCTCTACACCGTCGGAGATCTTCACGCTCATGAAACCGGTAGATAGCATCTCGGTAGCATATCCTATTTCGTGGGTCGACGAAGAACGCGATTGCAGTTCGTGGTTGGGTAATGTTCTCCAGCAAGAGGCTTTCCGTAAGATATGCGAGATTGGCGAACGTGTTCGCCTCTGCGACTTGCGCCGTATCCGTCAGGACTGGTATTGGCTCCAGAGCAGCGACCACTTCTATTATATGAGTACGAAGCACATGGGCCGCGGTGGATTCAGTCCGTATGACAATCCGTATGATGCGTTCAACAATTACATGAACGTCCTTTCTGACTTTATCGAACGTGTGAACGCGCAATATCCGGAAACAATCGAGAACGAAGAGTTGAACTCACTCCTTACGACAATCAAGAATCAAGGCGAAGAGATTGAAGCCCTTCAGAAGGAAGTCGAGAAGTATAAGAAGAAAGCCGCTCCGAAGAAGACTTCTGCCGCTAAATAAGTCCTCTCTTTTTTAAGGTTTATAAATGTTTCAGGTGTGCCTGGTGGATTGTTCCACACGTGGCACACCTTTTTTGTGCCTTATAGGTAGGCGATGCTTGAACTAAAGAGTTGGTGAAAGGGACATCCTCACCCGCCGAGCAGGGGAGAAGTGTGATTTTGTCTCCTTCACATACCTGTTTTTCCATTTTAATAACTATCTTTGCAGGAAATAAATATTTAAACAATCAATATCATGGCGAAAACGAAAGATGATTATTTGGCTATATTAAGCCAGTTCGATTTGAAAGACAAGGTAGTAAATGCGGAGCCGTTTGGGAACGGGCACATCAACGATACGCTGAAGGTGACGACCGAGGGCGGAGAAATCAAGTATGTATTGCAGCGCATCAACCATCTTATTTTTACCAACGTGGATATGCTCCAGAACAATATCCACATCGTGACAACACATATCCGCGAGAAACTTGAAGCTGCCGGGGCGACGGACATTGACCGCCGGGTGCTTACGTTTTTCCCCACCAAAGACGGGAAGAACTATTATTTCGACGGGGAGAACTATTGGCGCGTGAGTCTTTTTATCCCGCGTTCGAAGAGCTACGAGGAGGTGACGCCAGAGCTTTCCTACGAAGCTGGGCGTGCGTTTGGTGATTTCCAGACCATGCTTTCCGACCTGCCGGAAGGGACGTTGGGCGAAACGATTCCCAACTTCCACAACATGGAGTTCCGTTTGGAGCAATTCCACGAAGCAGTGAAGGCAGATGCGGCTGGGCGTGTGGCCGAGGTGAAAGATTTGATCGACGAAATCGAAAAGCGTGCCGACGCGATGTGCATCCAAGAACGCCTCTACCGCGAAGGCAAGCTGAAGAAACGCACGAACCATTGTGATACGAAGGTGAACAACATGCTCTTTGATGCCGACACAGACGAGGTGCTTTGCGTGATCGACCTCGATACCGTAATGCCGGGTTTCGTCCTTTCCGACATTGGCGATTTCATTCGCACGGCTGGCAATACAGGTGCTGAAGATGACAAGGACCTCGACAAGGTAAATGTAAATATCCCGATCTTTGAAGCCTATACGCGTGGCTATATGGAGAAAGCGAAGGCATTCTTGACACCCACGGAGATCAAGCTCCTCCCGTATGGTGGACGCCTTCTGACTTATATGCAGACAGTACGCTTCCTGACGGACTATCTGAACGGCGATACCTATTATAAGATACATTATCCAGAGCATAACTTAGTGCGTACGAAAGCGCAGTTCAAGCTCTTGCAGAGCCTCGAAGCCCATGCGGCCGAGATGGACGGATTTATGAACCAATGGTTATAAGGTGAGCTATGAGTGATGCAATTAAACGCCATATTTCGCCCATAGCTTGGGTGCCGACCGTCTATTTTGCCATGGGAATGCCCTTCGTAGTGTTGAACATGGTGACGGCATTGATGTTTAAAGGACTGGGAATATCGGACGCGCAAATCGCCTTTTGGACGTCCATTATCATGTTCCCTTGGACGATAAAGCCCCTGTGGAGTCCCTTCTTGGAAATGTTCAAGACAAAGAAGTATTTCGTGGTCTTGACGCAGTTCTGTTCGGGTGTGTTCTTCGGATTGGTGGCTTTGTCGCTCCAATTGCCTCACTTCTTTGCCATCTCGATTGCCCTCTTAGGGGTTATTGCCTTTAGTGGGGCGACGCACGATGTGGCGACCGATGGCGTATACATGGCCGTCCTTTCAAAGGAAGACCAAGCGAAATACATTGGATGGCAAGGTGCTTTCTATAACGTAGCGAAGCTCGCGGCCACGGGTGGTCTGGTTTATCTGGCAGGCTTCCTGATCGAACATATCGGTGTAGTGCATGCTTGGATGACGATTATGGGATGTTGTGGAGCCATCATGCTCCTCTTGGCGCTTTACCATTGGAAGATGCTTCCCAGCGACCAGACGGAAGAACGGCACGCCGTAACGAGTCTCGGTGCGACATGGGAAGCCCTCAAGGAGGTCATCCTCACCTTCTTCCAAAAGAAGTACATCGCGCTCTATATCCTGTTCATTATCCTTTACCGGTTTGCGGAAGGATTGGTGATGAAGATTGTACCCCTCTTCCTGAAAGCTCCGATTGCCAACGGTGGATTGGGACTGACGGAACAGGAGATCGGATTCTATTACGGGACGTTCGGCGCGGCGGCATTCGTGTTGGGCTCTTTCTTGGCAGGTTATTTCATTTCGCACTTCGGCTTGCGCAAGACTTTGTTCTTCCTTTGCTGCGTGTTCAACTTCCCCTTTGCCGTCTATCCGCTCTTGGCGCATTTCCAACCCGATAGCGCGTGGTTGATTGGCGGTGGTATTACGTTCGAGTACTTTGGGTATGGATTCGGGTTTGTTGGTTTGACGCTCTTCATGATGCAGCAAGTCGCACCGGGCAAACATCAGATGGCGCACTATGCGTTTGCTTCTGGTATTATGAACTTGGGTGTGATGATTCCGGGCATGATCAGCGGTTTCTTGAGCGATTGGTTAGGGTACGACCTCTTCTTCATCGTTGCCCTTTTTGCCGCCATCCCGGTGCTTATCTTGGTTCACTTCCTTCCTTTCACCTATCCAGACCCGGAGAAACGGAAGAAGTAAGGCGTTATATAATATAAGGTATAAAGAAAAAAGGCTATCCGCATAGTTCTCGAACTAATTGGATAGCCTTTTATTTAGGAGGAGAAAATGAATTTCTTACTTCTTCTTGCGGTTACCGTAACGGCTCATGAACTTATCTACACGTCCAGCCGTATCGACCAACTTAGCCTTACCAGTATAGAACGGGTGCGAAGTGTTAGAAATTTCCACCTTTACCAACGGATAAGTAACGCCGTCGATATCGATCGTGTCTTTAGCATTAATAGTTGAACGCGTGATAAACATATCGTCGTTCGACATGTCCTTGAATACAACAGGACGATAATTCTCAGGATGAATACCTTTTTTCATTGTCTTATCTTCTTTTTAATTTATACTCTGTTTAATTTGGTAACCGGTATATTTTGGGTTGCAAAAGTATGAATAACTTGCGAATAAAAAAAGGATTTCGCCTGTTTTTTTGCGTTAATGTGTTTTTTGGCTTATTTTATATCTTCAATCTATCCAATATTCATAGGAATATTATATCTTTGCGTTCAGATTTTAATCATAAACATAATACGTAATAATTATGGTAAGTTACAAAGAATTAGGCCTGGTCAACACCAAGGAAATGTTCGCCAAGGCTATCAAAGGTGGTTATGCTATCCCTGCGTTCAACTTCAACAACATGGAGCAATTGCAGGCTATCGTGAAGGCAGCAGTAGAGACGAAATCTCCGGTTATCTTGCAGGTTTCGAAGGGCGCACGCAACTATGCAAACCAGACATTGCTGCGTTATATGGCAGAAGGTGCGGTTGAATATGCGAAGGAATTAGGTTGTCCGAATCCTCAAATCGTGCTTCACTTGGACCATGGCGACAGCTTCGAATTGTGCAAGAGCTGCGTAGACATGGGCTTCTCTTCAGTTATGATCGACGGTTCTCATCTTCCTTATGAAGAGAACGTAGCGTTGACAAAGAAAGTAGTTGACTATGCTCACCAGTATGACGTAACCGTAGAAGGCGAGCTGGGCGTATTGGCAGGTGTAGAAGACGAAGTTTGCGCTGAGCACCACACTTATACAAACCCGGAAGAGGTAATCGACTTCGCTACACGTACGGGTTGCGATTCGTTGGCTATCTCGATCGGTACTTCTCACGGTGCTTACAAGTTCAAACCGGAACAGTGCCACGTGGATCCGGCTACAGGCCGTTTGGTTCCTCCTCCTTTGGCATTCGACGTATTGGATGCAGTGATGGAGAAATTGCCGGGATTCCCTATCGTACTCCACGGTTCATCTTCAGTTCCTCAGGAATATGTAGATATGATCAATGCAAACGGTGGCAAGCTCGAAGCAGCTATCGGTATTCCGGAAGAAGAGTTGCGTAAGGCTGCGAAGTCGGCAGTTTGCAAGATCAACATCGACTCAGACTCTCGTTTGGCGATGACAGCTGCCATCCGTAAAGTATTCGTAGAGAAGCCAGCTGAATTCGACCCGCGTAAATACCTGGGTCCGGCTCGCGACGAAATGGAAAAACTTTACAAGCACAAAATCCTCAACGTATTGGGTTCGAACGATAAGTTATAATTCAAAACGTATAGATAAAGGAAGGGCTGCTCCGACGGGGCAGCCTTTTTTGTTAGGGTGTAGGGAAGTTGAGTGGAAAAAGTACGCAAAATACAATTATTGAAATAAAAAGTTCCAAATGTTTTGTAGAATACGAAACAAATCGTACCTTTGGCGCATCAACAACAAAATAAGCATGATGAATACTTGCAAAACATATCGCACATTAACATCTTTTACCGGGAAATACTTGGTGAAAGGCGATAATATGTTAGCAAGCAAGCAAGCAAGCAAGCAAGCAAGCAAGCAAGCAAGCAAGCAAGCAAGCAAGCAAGCAAGCAAGCAAGCAATAGACTATAAGCAAATAATTCACGACGCGAAAGCCCGTGTGCGGAGCGACAGCTCTGTGCACGGGCTTTTCGCGTCTATTCGTGTATATGTTAAACCTTTAAAATTATAATGATATGGCAGAAAACGAAAACAGGACGGTATGGCCCGTCACCTTGTATCAGAACCAGATGACCGAACGTACGGACGATTATTCGGCCCGTGTGAAGACCTTCGACGATACGAAAGACCTGGAATATGTAGTGAACGAAGTGATTGCCGACGGGACTGAGTTCAAGAAACAGACCCTGATCGACATTTACACCCGCATTGAGGCCAAAATCCGCGCCTTGGTGCGCCAGGGCTATCCGGTGCAGACGGACAATGTGCGGTTTGGTCCGTCGGTGGAGGGCTCCTTCAGCGGGGAAGGTCTTCCGTTGGAAGACAGTGAAATCAAATGTACGTTGAACCTGACCGCCACCGAAACGATGCAGAAAGCGCTGGAGAACGTGACCTATCACGTGGACGGCGTGCAGGAAGACGGCGGTGCGGCGATCCTCAGCTTCAAGAACTTGACGACCGGCGCAACGGATGGCTCTGTAAACCGCATGGATTTCGTCGAGGCGCGCGGCAAGAAGATCAAGGCGGTCAACCAAGACGGCACCGGTATTGGCAAGGTCGACTTGGTCAGCGTGTTAGGCGTCGCGACCACGATCGAGTCCTTACCCTACAACGACCCGTCGCGCATCGCCTTCAACATTCCGGAAGATTTGGCAGAAGGCGAATACACGCTGCAGATCGAGACCTATTTCTCTACCGGCAACAAGCTGCTGAAAGAGCCGCGCGTATTGGTTTACTCGAAACCGATCGTCATTAGTTAAGTAGAGAAAACTGCTGGTATTTTGGGAAAGGACCTTTCCTGTATAGGGGAAACCACCTTTCCTGTATAAGGGAAAGCACCTTTCCCCTATACAGGAAAGGTCCTTTCCCAAAAAAGTGAATAAAGAAACATAGTAAATAAGAATTAACCGAAACCCGAGATGTGAAGGCGGTCTTTGAAAGGTTGGGTGTGTTGGAAATATGAAAAGGAATCCGTAACTTTGTGGTCGAAATATTTTATTGTATTACTTAAAAACAAACACTATGACGAAGTACAAATTTCCATGGAAGGAAACCCCGATATTGTACGGGGAAGACGCGATCCGGTTCGAAAAAGAAATGGAACGCGTGGACAACATGAGCGCGGAGGAGCGTCGGGCGAATGCCGAAGCGTTGGAAAGAGATTATCAAGAAGCCTGCAAGCTAATAAAAATCTTAATCTGAACGCGATGGAACTGATTCAACTGACCTCCGACTATGAAATGAAGCCATTCGACTGCGGAGATGCTGCGTTGAATGGCTTTTTGCGTGATGATGCCAAACTGTTTTTAGAGACCCGTTTGGCAAAAACGTATTTGTTATGCGATGGGGATGAGATTGCCGGTTATTACTGTTTGCTGAACGATAAACTGTCTAAAAAGGACATTGCTAATAGCGACTGGCGTAAAATCAAGAAGTTGTTTCCCCATTCCAAGCATTTTGGTAGCTATCCGGCTGTAAAATTAGGGCGTTTTGCCGTGTCTATCCATTATCGGAATCAAGGATTGGGCAAGAAAATGTTGTCAATCATTAAACGGCGTTTGAAGCAAGACGTGGGCGATTCCCAGTTCCGTTTCCTGACGGTCGATGCCTACCTGGCGGCTGTTCCCTTCTATGAAAAGAACGGCTTTAAGCGGTTGACGCCGACACAGGAACAGGGCGATACGCAAGCGATGTATTTCGACATCAACTCGGTATTGGAGCCGTAGTCCCCACACCCTCACTCTTTCAATCTTCCTCTTCCCTCTTCCGGGTTTCATCATGTCAAATGATTTAAACTTAGAAGATAGATGAGGAAGATT
>CALUZR010000057.1 GCA_944325335.1 uncultured Parabacteroides sp.
AACCGTAGCGACGCTGGATGTGACACTTCTTGCTCCGCTACAACCGTAGCGACGCTGGATGTAACACTTCTTGCTCCACTACAACCGTAGCGACGCTGGATGTAACACTTCTTGCTCCACTACAACCGTAGCGACGCTGGATGTGACACTTCTTGCTCCACTACAACCGTAGCGACGCTGGATGTGACACTTCTTGCTCCGCTACAACCGTAGCGACGCTGGATGTAACACTTCTTGCTCCGCTACAACCGTAGCGACGCTGGATGTAACACTTCTTGCTCCACTACAACCGTAGTGATGCTGGATGTGACACTTCTTGCTCCGCTACAACCGTAGCGACGCTGGATGTAACACTTCTTATGTCGCTGCCGCCGTTGCATCCTTCTCTTTATAAATATACCAATACACCAGCGGCACGACGAATAAACTGACGGCCGTACCAATGAGCATTGCGGAGATCATCGCAATCGAAAGCGGCTTTTGCAGCTCGCTCCCCAAATCGAACGAGAAGAGAAGCGGCACCATGCCGAATATCGTGGTGAGCGAGGTCATGATAATCGGTCGGAGACGCCTGCGCCCGGCTTCGTGTATGGCTTCGAGGAGCGGATAGCCGTCCCGCCGAAGCTCGTTGATGGCATCCAGTTTCAAAATCGAGTCGTTGATGATGATACCGCATGTGACCACAATACCAATCGCGCTCATCAGGTTCAGCGTGTGCCCAAAAATCCAAAGCGTCAGGAGCGCGGCGGCGATATCGATGGGAATTTCCGTCAAGACGATGAGCGGCTGGAGGAAACTCTCGAACTGCGCCGCCAGAATGAAGTACATCAGCAAGATGGAGACGAAGAGAATCACGACCAGCTCGTTGAGCATCTCTTGGTTGGAGAAGAAACTACCGCTAAAGTCCACGTCCCAGGCGGCGCGGCGGTCGTTATCCTCGTGTATAATCGCATGGATTTTGTTCATGAGCGCCTCGGCGTCCTTCACATCATAAAAGCTGAAAGGGATGAACTCGCCGTTCTTGCCTGCAGTCAGCGTCTTGAGGTCCTGCCCGGGCGAAACATGCACCAAGGCACGGAGCGGAACGAAGCGAGCCGCCTCGTCCCCATCTGTTTCGGCAGACGAAGCGACGCGGATGAGGGTCTTTTGCAAAATATCCTGTACCGTCTGCTCGCCGCCGGCCAGCGTAATGGGCAAATATTGCTGGTAAGAGCGCAGGGTGGCGATCTCATTCTCCTTAAACGCCGTGCGGAGGGTGCGGTAGACCTCGTCGTAGGAAATTCCATAGAGCAGGAGCTTCTGGTTGTCTATCGAAATGTTCAATTGGTTATCGAACGCGACGCCTACGGGCTTCTCTCCGGAAACGGTTTCGATGTCTTGTTCCATCCGCTGGATTTCAACTGCCTCAGGCGTGACCTCCTTGTTTCGGGCATAGAGTTCTGCCACAATATCCGCCTCGCCCGTATCGAAGAGCTTCTCGAAAACCGTCTCGGGCGGGGCAAAGGAGATGACGGCGGAAGGATAATGCGCCTTTATCCAGTTGGCAACGGCCTGCTGGAGCGGCAGAATCTGGTCCGTCTCGGCTGTCTTGAAATAGAGTTCGGCCTCCGAGATGGAAAGTTCGCGGTCCCGGTTCAAGAGGAATTGCTGCTGGCCGATATACGCCGTATGCTGCGCGCCCAGCTTGTCGGCTTCTTGCATCAAACGGGCTATGCGGGCGCGGTTTTCATCCAGATGGATGTTCTCGTTCCATTCCAGGTGGGCGATTAATTCGTTCTGGTCGATTTCCGGCATCCGCGACTTTGGTACTGCATAGAACAAGTAGACGCAAAGGGGTATCGTGAGGGCAGAGACAATCAAGGTACCCTTCTTGTGACGGAACACGAAGTCGACGCCACCGTCGTAAAAACGGTCTAACGTATGTTCCTTAACCAAGTTATTCACGCGGACTTGCAACCACCGGACGCGACGCTCGGGAATACTATAAACTAACTTATATAATACAGGCAATAGCATGATGCCGGTAAAATAAGAGACCAACAACCCGACCGTTACGGCAAATGCCTGGTCGAAAAAGATCGCTCCGGCGATACCACTCATGAATACCAAAGGAAAGAAGACGGCTATCGTAGTAAGTGTAGAGCTGAGCATCGGGGTAATGACTTCCGAGGTTCCCTTCGCGCAGGCATCTTCCAAAGAATCGCCCCTCGCCCGGTACTGGGCAATGTTTTCGGTCACGATAATCGAACTATCGATCATCATACCCAACGCCAGGATCAAACCAGAGAGTGAAATGATGTTCAGCGACATGTGGAACATATAAAAGAAGAGGAAACTGGTTATGAGGCTCACCACCATACTCAACCCAATGACCAACGGACTCTTCACATCACCCAAGAACAAGACCGCGACAATACATATAAAGAGGAAACCCAACGATAGGTTCTGCTTCAAGTTCGAGATCGTGTAGTCCAGCAATTCCGTTTGGTTCCGGGTAATGGTAAATTCGATATCGGGATAAATCGAGGCGAAGTAATCGGTCACTTCGGCCAGCGACTCCTTCATGCGGTCCATGCTCTCGTCGGATTGTTTGATAATCGCCAACGTCACGGCGCGCTTTCCACCGGACATGGACACGCCCGTCTCTTTCTCCGGGACAATTGATACCTCTGCCAAGTCCTTTAATTGGAACAGGCGCCCTTCTTTCCGGATATAAATTGACTTTACATCATCTACGGTACGCAGGAGTGTAGAGAATTTGATGTTATATTCATAATAGCCATCGCGCACGGTCATGCTTCCCGGCTCTACATTATTATTTGCCAAAGCGGATTCGATATCATCCAAGGTGATGCCGGATGTCTCCATCCTGTCGCGGTCCGGAACGATTTGCAATTGCCTTCCGACCAAGCCCGTCACATCCACCATCGCCACCTCTGGCAATTGCTCGATACGCCTTTTGATGACAGTTTCGGCAAATTGGCACAGATTGAGGAACGATTCTTCGTCATCGACCTTGTCCGCCTCTTTCAGCGTAAGGTTTAAACAGAAAACCGGAATGTCCGTCGCGCTTGCCTTCACCACACGCGGACGTTCGACGTCGCGGGGCAACAGGCTCATGGCCGCATCGATCTTTTCATTTACCTCGATGAATGCCAAGTCGGTATTGGTACCGAATTCGAAGCTCAGACGGACTACGCCGCTCCCGTCGCGCGTCTCGCTTTGGATGTCTTTCAAGCCCGCTACCTGCATTAATTGTTGGCGGATAGGCTTGACGAGCGTATTCTCCAGTTCGCGCGCCGACGTGTTCTGCCCCGTAATCTGGACTGTAATTTCCGGAATAGCTATATCAGGCAAAAGAGATACGGGGATGGAAAAGTATGTCACCCACCCTAAAATAAAGCAAGCCGTAAACGCCATCAAGACGGCAATCGGCCTTTGTATCAGGAAACGGACCATCTTATTTCTCGATTAATCGGACCGGAGCTTCGTGCGCCAAGTTGATATTTCCACTCGTAATGACTACATCGCCCGCCTTCAAACCGTCGGTTATCGTGTAGCTCGTCGCATTCTCCAATCCCGTATGTACATATACCCAATTCGCTTTATTATCTACTAAGGTAAAGACCACTTGCTTGCCTGAACGCAAGACAACGGCCTCCTTCGGTACGACCAATTGCTTCCCCAACGAACGATGCACGCTTACTTGCACGTTCATTCCACCGAAGAGACGATCCGTTCCCTCAACCGCAGCCTTTACTTGTACCATACCATGTTCGTCTACCCACGGGTTGATTTCCGTAATGCGTCCGTTGGCTTTCACCTCAGAGGCAGCGAAAGGGCGAACCTCCACACGGTCTCCCGTTTGGATCAGGGGTAATTCATTTTCTAAGATAGTGAAGCTGGCCTCCATGCTTTGCGGGTCGATCAACGTACAAAAGGCTTCCGACGTGGATGCTACGTTGTATTCCTTTTGGGAAAGGTTGGCAATGATGCCGTCGAAGGGAGCCGTGAGCGTCGCCCGGTTCCATTCATAATTCGCCAATTCGTAAGCCGCCCGCGCTTGTTCGTACCCACTCTGCGTTTTCGCCAATTTGAGAATATCCGCCGGGACGCGCGCCGAGTCTTTCAACATATAGCCTTGCCCAATCAGCACGTCCTGCAGTTCGAGCTTGGCCTTCTCGAGCGCATCCAACGCTGTCGCCCGCTGATTCTCGAGCCGGAACGAAGCCAACGACGCAATCCGGTCGCCTTTCCGTACCCGGTCGCCATTCTTTACATAAATATGCGCGATAGGCTCCGCCGTTTCAAACCGCATATCGGCCTGCCGGCGTGCTTCCAGCTTCCCGTTGCTAATCAATTCATGATGGAAATCCGTTTCCTCCAGTGTCATCACCGTTACCTCGTTTGTCTCGGTAGGCAGCACCGTATTTACCGTTTCTTCTTCCTCCATCGCCTTTTTCTCCTTGCCGCAAGCCGTGCAAGCAAGTAAAAGTACAACCATCCAAATGGGACAATACTTTATCATGGTACATTCTGTTTTTATTCTTCTTGGCGGCAAAAATACATATTTCATTCCTACCGAACAATAGGAAGGGGGATGACATTTTTCATCCTATTGGAAAATAGCCGTCAAAAGCATTGCTCCGCAATCTCTTGCATATCATTCATAAGCTTGCAGGTATGATAACCATCGGCCACGGCATGGCTCACAAATACGGAGACGGGAATCTGTATCCGCCCGTTTGCTTCGAAATATTTCCCGAACTTGATAAGCGGGAAAAGGAGCTTGTTCTCCGAATAAGTATCTTGGGCAAAAGCGGTGAAACTGAGCCAAGGAAGGGAGGAAACGGGGCAATAGTTGGCGGGTTGTCCGGGTCGTGCCTTGATGACGCCAGTTACATTCCTGTATTGCGCCATATCGGACACCACCGTCTGGTAGAACGTCTCGAAATCCGCACTATATTCACTCCAGATATCGGTAAAGGTCTTATTCTCCGGATGGAATAATGTATAACAAGGGACAACCTCTTCCCAATACCCCAATTGCCCTTCTTCATTAAAACTCATCCGGAACTCCTTGTTTTGGTTCACGGCTTTCATGATGACATAAAGCATGACGGGAAAGAAGCGCAGCCCGCGTGCTTTCTGCCCTTCGACCAAATGCGTAATATCCAGGTTCGCATTCAAATTGTACTTGCACTTGATTTGGGTGTAATAATAATCGAAGTAGATGCTTCGCTCCCAAGTAGACTTGTCTATGACGTGGAATTGCGTGTTCATATTCTTAACTATTTTGTATGTAGCGTAAAGAAAGAATCATCTGCCTAAACGGTTCTCGTACTCCCCTTTCGCGCTAAAATCGAGCGAAAACTTGTAATGGAAATTGTGCATGCCTTGCTTTTCATAAAAATGATGCGTCCTTTGCCGCAACTGATTGCAACATACTTCTATCTGAAGGCAACCTACGGATTGGGCAACTTGGCAAGCCTCGAGGAAAAGCCTCTGCCCTATCTTCTGGTTTTGATGCTCCTTCCCGACAGACAACTCCATGATTTCACAAATCTTTCCAGCATGATGCAATTGGTTTTCCATCCGCAGATTGATGCAACCTATTACCTCGCCTTGCCGCTCATAAACCAAGCAGGCATATCTTTCGTCTTCTATTTGCGCTTGATATATCCTTTGAAAGTCGGCATAAGGAAGCATCCTTTCTTCCATTTCGCAAATCAACGAATACACGACCGGGCAATCGGCCCCTTCCGCCATTCTAATCCTTTCCATACCTTTGTCTTTATATTCAATCACACAAAGGTAAACATAAAAACAAAACCCGCGTAACAAAACTTCCAAAGAAGGCAGAAATTCTCTATCTTTAGGCTAAAGATATATATCTGCAGCCTAAAGATACGTATCTGCAACTTAAAGATATGTATCTTTAGCCTAAAGATAGAGATTTCCTCGTATCTTTTGCAAAAAAGGATAGGGTCAGCGGAAATGATAGGCATAAAAAAAGGAAAATGGAAAGAAGAAATACGGGATTCCAACTTTCCATTTTCCTTTTGTTCGTAGCGCATCCGGGAATCGAACCCGGGTTTCAGCCGTGAGAGGGCCGCGTCCTAGGCCACTAGACGAATGCGCCGTCGTGCCTTGTCTTCTTGTTTGACGCTGCAAAGGTAAATAATAATTTTAATATGCCAAATACTTTTGCCAAAAAAATTATTTCCTTTACCTTTGTAGGCGATATACAAACTAGTAAGAAAACATTACTAACAACTAATATTATGGCAGAAACGAAAGAAAAACTTTTCTCCGAATTCGCGCCCATCTCGACAGAGGAATGGATGGCGAAAATCACGGCCGATCTGAAAGGCGTGCCGTTCGAGAAAAAGCTTGTTTGGAAAACAGGCGAGGGATTTAATGCAAATCCGTTCTATCGATTGGAAGATTTGGAAGGTCTGAAGACGACCGATTCGCTCCCCGGCGAGTTTCCTTTTGTACGGGGCACGAAGAAAGACAACGATTGGCTGGTGCGCCAGAACATTGAAGTCGTGTGCCCAAAAGAGGCGAACGCGAAGGCGCTCGACGTATTGAACAAAGGTATCACTTCGCTGGGATTCATTATCAAAGGCGACGATGTGACTCCGGAAAACATCGCCACGTTGCTGGACGGCATCTGCCCGGCGTGTGTCGAACTGAACTTCAACACGTGCTTGTGCAAAGCGGAAAAGCTCATTACTATCCTTGCAGCGTATTTCACTTCGAAAGGCGTGGATTTGGCGAAGTGCCAAGGCTCTGTAAATTATGACCCATTCAAGAAGCCTTTAATAAAAGGACACAAGAACGAGAACTGGGTGGAAATGGCCACGGCCGTATTGAATGCCGGAAAGGCGTTGCCTAACTATCGTGTGCTGGCGGTCAATGCATTCGAGCTGAACAATGCCGGTGCATACATCGCCCAAGAGCTGGGTTATGCGTTGGCTTGGGGTAATGAATTGCTGGCCAAACTGACCGATGCCGGTTTCTCGGTAGACGAAGTGGCTAAGAAGATCAAATTCAACTTTGGCATTAGCTCGAACTACTTTATGGAAATCGCGAAGTTCCGCGCTGCCCGCTGGCTTTGGGCTGAAATCGTAAAGGCTTACAATCCGGCTTGCGAATGCGCATGCAAGATGGCAGTTCATGCACAAACTTCGCAATGGAACCAGACAATCTTCGACGCACACGTGAATTTGCTCCGTTCACAGACGGAAGCGATGTCGGCTGCTATTGCCGGAGTTGATTCGATTACGGTTCGCCCGTTCGACGAAGCCTACGAGACTCCGGATGAGTTTGCGGAACGTATTGCCCGCAACCAGCAATTATTATTAAAGGAAGAATGCCACTTCGATAAGGTGGTCGATCCGGGTGCAGGTTCTTATACCATCGAAGTATTCACCAACTCAATTGCCGATGTCGCTTGGAAGCTCTTCCTCGAAACCGAAGAGAAAGGCGGATTCGGCGCGTTGGCTAACGCCGGAGAAATCCAAGCCTCTGTCAATGCCTCCAACGAAGCACGCCATAAAGCGGTAGCTACCCGTAAGGAATCGCTATTGGGTACGAACCAATTCCCGAACTTCACCGAAGTGGCAGGCGACAAAATCAAGAAAGAAGAGGGCGCATGTTGCTGCAAAGGCCAGCATCATAACCATTGCGAGAACGAGGGCGTGACGAAGTTGAACTTCGCCCGTGGCGCTTCCGAATTCGAAGCATTGCGCTTGGCTACCGAAAAGAGCGGAAAGACACCGAAAGCCTTCATGCTGACGATCGGAAACTTGGCTATGCGCCTGGCCCGTGCACAATTCTCTTGCAACTTCTTTGCATGTGCCGGATACAAGACCATCGACAACCTCGGTTTCGAAACGGTAGAAGAAGGCATCGAAGCAGCGATGAAGGCAGGCGCCGATATCGTCGTATTATGTTCGAGCGATGACGAATATGCAGAATACGCTCCGGCAGCCTTCAAGGCGTTGAACGGACGTGCGCAATTCGTAGTAGCCGGTGCTCCCGCTTGTATGGAGGACTTGAAAGCACAAGGCATCGACCAGTTCATCCATGTGAAGAGCAACGTACTCGAAACATTACAGGGATTCAATGCAAAGTTAGGAATCTAAAATCGAAGAAAAACAATGAGACCAAATTTTAAAGACATAGATATAAAGAGTGCCGGTTTCGCTTGTACGAATGCAGGTGAATGGGCAAAAGCCAATGGCATTGAAGCCGATTGGAAGACTCCGGAACACATCAATGTGAAGCCGGTATATACGAAAGAAGATTTGGAAGGCATGGAGCACCTGAACTATGTGGCTGGTCTTCCGCCTTATCTGCGTGGTCCGTATAGCGCGATGTACCCGATGCGTCCATGGACTATCCGCCAATATGCCGGATTCTCTACGGCTGAAGAATCGAATGCTTTCTATCGCCGTAACTTGGCATCCGGACAAAAAGGTTTGTCCGTAGCCTTCGACCTGCCGACACACCGTGGTTATGATGCCGACAACGAACGTGTGGTAGGTGATGTAGGTAAAGCCGGTGTATCTATCTGTTCGTTGGAAAACATGAAGGTGTTGTTCGAAGGTATTCCATTGAATAAGATGTCTGTTTCCATGACGATGAACGGCGCCGTGCTTCCGGTTATGGCCTTCTATATCAACGCGGGTCTGGAACAAGGTGCGAAGTTGGAAGAGATGGCTGGTACGATCCAGAACGATATCCTGAAGGAATTCATGGTTCGTAATACCTATATTTATCCGCCTGAGTTCTCTATGCGTATCATCGCCGACATCTTCGCTTATACTTCACAGAAGATGCCGAAGTTCAACTCTATCTCTATCTCCGGTTATCACATGCAGGAAGCCGGTGCTACGGCTGATATCGAAATGGCCTACACGCTGTGCGACGGTTTGGAATATCTCCGTGCCGGTGTGAACGCAGGTATCGATATCGACGCCTTTGCTCCGCGTCTGTCGTTCTTCTGGGCAATCGGTATGAATCACTTCATGGAAATTGCCAAGATGCGTGCAGCCCGTATGTTGTGGGCGAAGATTGTGAAGAGCTTCGGTGCGAAGAATCCGAAGTCGTTGGCTTTGCGTACGCACTGCCAGACTTCCGGTTGGTCATTGACCGAACAGGATCCGTTCAACAACGTAGGCCGTACTTGTATCGAAGCTATGGCTGCAGCTCTGGGTCATACTCAGTCTCTGCATACCAACGCTTTGGACGAGGCTATCGCCTTGCCGACCGACTTCTCTGCCCGTATCGCTCGTAACACGCAGATTTATATTCAGGAAGAAACGAAAGTCTGCAAGCAGATCGACCCGTGGGGCGGTTCTTACTACGTAGAATCGTTGACGAACGAACTGGTTCACAAAGGTTGGGCTTTAATTCAGGAAATCGAAAGCATGGGCGGTATGGCTAAGGCTATCGAAACCGGTCTGCCGAAGATGCGTATCGAAGAGGCTGCTGCCCGCACACAAGCCCGCATCGACTCGGGTATCCAGACGATTGTCGGCGTGAACAAATATCGTCTCCCGAAGGAAGACCCGATCGATATCTTGGAAATCGACAATACTGCAGTTCGCAACGAACAGATCGAACTCTTGAAGCAACTCCGCGCCAACCGCGACGAAGCTGCCGTTCAGAAGGCATTGGACGACATCACCGAATGCGTCCGCACAAAACAAGGCAACTTGCTTGAATTAGCCGTAAAAGCTGCTGCCGTTCGCGCATCACTGGGTGAAATCTCCGATGCTTGCGAGAAGGTGGTAGGTCGTTATAAAGCAATCATTAGAACTATATCAGGCGTGTATTCATCAGAGACAAAGAAAGATGCAGACTTCGAACGGGCTTGTGAGCTGACTGCCGAGTTTGCGAAGAAAGAGGGTCGCCAGCCGCGTATCATGATCGCCAAGATGGGTCAGGACGGGCACGACCGTGGTGCGAAGGTCGTAGCTACAGGTTATGCTGATTGCGGCTTCGACGTGGATATGGGTCCGTTGTTCCAGACTCCGGCCGAGGCTGCTCGCCAGGCGGTAGAGAACGACGTGCATGTATTGGGCGTTTCCTCGTTGGCAGCCGGCCACAAGACATTGGTTCCGCAGGTTATCGCCGAGTTGGAGAAATTAGGACGTCCGGATATCGTGGTGATTGCCGGCGGTGTCATCCCGGTTCAGGATTACGACTTCCTCTACAAAGCAGGCGTAGCTGCCATCTTCGGTCCGGGTACTTCGGTCACGAAGGCCGCTTGCCAGATTATGGAAATCCTCTTAGGAGAATAATTTTGTTATTTAATTATTAAAGGAATCCGGGTAGCTTGCTACTCGGATTTTTTGTGGAATATGAAACGATATACGCTCATCTTATTACTAACGTGTTTATGCTTTCCCCTTTTCGCTATCCAGCCGCCGAAGCGGGAAGTGCGGGCGGTGTGGCTCGCGACGGTGTATGGATTGGATTGGCCTCATCGTCCTGCGTCCTCATCAGATGGACAAAAGGCGCAGCGGGAGGCGCTTTGCGAACGGCTCGACCGGCTGCAGGAGGCGAACTTCAACATGGTTTTCTTCCAGGTCCGGCTCCGAGGCGATGTGGCTTATCGTTCACAAATAGAGCCTATATCGTCCGTATTTACAGGTGTCTGCGGGCGGATGCCGGATTATGACCCGCTGGCTTTTGCGGTCGAAGAGTGCCACAAACGGGGGATGGAATGCCATGCGTGGTTCGTCACGTTTCCGCTTGGGACGGACAAACAGGTGCGGGAATTGGGCAAACGCTCGGCCGTGAAACGTCACCCCAAGCTCGTGAAGAAGCACCGCGGCGAATGGTTTCTCGACCCGGGGCAGCCTGGGACCACGGATTACGTCCTCTCGCTCGTGCGTGAAATCGTGGAGGGATACGACATTGATGGCATTCATTTCGATTACATCCGTTATCCGGAGGCGGCCAAATCATTTCCCGATAAAGCCTCTTACCGCCAATATGGGAAGAAAACCAAGCAGGAAACATGGCGGCGCGAGAACATCAACCGGCTGGTCGCGAGGGTGTATGATTATGTGAAGCGCGTCAAACCCTGGGTGCAAGTCAGCAGCTCGCCCTTGGGAAAATACAACCGCATCCCGCAAGTGCCCAACGCGGGATGGACTGCTTTCGAGAGCGTGTACCAAGATCCGGCCGAATGGCTCCGCCGCGGGAAGCAGGATATGATTGTGCCTATGATGTACTATAAGCACCGGAATTTCTTCCCTTTTGTGGATAACTGGGTGGAGAACCGTCACGGACGGCTCGTCGTCCCTGGCCTCGGCGCCTATCGTCTCTTGCCGGAAGAGGGCGATTGGACGCTCAACGACCTGACCGACCAAATCGACTACAGCCGTTACTTCGGTGGCGCGGGCGCGGCTTTCTTTCGTTGCGGGAACATCCTTGACGATGAGAAAGGCATTTACAACGAGCTGAAAAACAACTACTACAAATACCCCGCCCAGCTTCCTCCGCTGACGTGGCTCTCGGATTCCGTCCCGCAAGCCCCGGAAGAGATCCGGGTGGAATACCGCGAAGGCGAGCTGAAACTCTCGTGGGACAAACCCGCGGGCGAGGCGCAAGACCTCACCTACACCGTCTACTATTCGACCGCCGACACGATCGACACCGACAACCCGCGCCATATCCTTGCGACGCTCGTGCACGGCACCGAACTCTATCTTCCTATCACCAACGACCGCGAGCGCGGATTCCTCTTCTCCGTGACCGCCTCCACGCGCTATCACATCGAGAGCCGCCCCTCGCGCGAAACCTATTATTACCTTAGCCGCTATCCCAAGTAAAAACCCCGCGTTTCGCAATATGATATATTGACGCGCCCAATATGATATATTGACAACGTCAATGTACTATATTGACGTTCTCAATTCAGTACTTCGAGCTCGTCAATTCAGTACTTCGACACGCTCAATTCAGTACTTCGGCAAATCCGTTATTTGGGAAGGTCTTTTTCCTTCCGTTTTTCCGGATAAGTCCGCTTCGGATTTTTCGGGAACCAACCCTTCAGGACGCGCTCTTCTTGTTCGAACACCTCCTTGATCGACCAAAAGGAAGAGAAGGCAAAGACGCCGCAAATCGTAGATAGTAAAATATTCTCTATCAGGAGCGAAAGCACGGCCGCCACGATTCCTGCCAAGAGGAAAAGCCACCAACTGCGCGTGCCCCAATAATATTCCGCCTTGACTACCAAGGGATGAAACAGCCCAATGACGAGGAAAGTTACCACGCCAATCAATAATCCATGTCCATTCATACGTTTACTTTTTTACCATTAGACAACAAAGGCCATCCCAACCGCGTTGAAATGGCCTTCGTCATACGCTCATTAAAACTCTTCTTATTGCTGTGCCGCACCCGGAGCCGGAGTTTCCGCAGCCGGTTCTTCCGCTGGAGCTTCCGCTTGCTGCGCCGTACCAAAATCCGGAGAAACCAAGTTCGGGTCGATTGTAACCGCCTCGTTCACTTGCTCTTTAATCTCAGATTGATTCGTAGAATGGTCGCCACGCGGAATAAACGCCGTGATAATGATACTCAATACGACAACCGTTCCAGCCAATGTCCATGTGGCCTTTTCCAAGAAACTGGTCGTCTTGCGTACACCCATGATCTGGTTAGAAGAAGAGAACCCTGAAGCCAAACCGCCACCCTTCGAATTCTGGATCAATACGATCAGGATAAGCAATATCGAAGCCAACAGGATTAATACTGAAATAAATACGTACATTTTACAAACTTATTTTTTAGTGTTAATAATCAATTTTTCCAAGAATCTAATTTGGTCTGCAAAGTAAATATTTTTTTCTGGATATTTCAAATTTAAGTTCCGAATTATTTGTAAAGCTTTATCATAACGCTTTTGTTTGATATAAATGCGGGCCAAAGTCTCCGTAAAATAGGTATCATCGAGCGATTGGATCGAAACATTCTCTTCCGTTTCGGGTTCTTTTTCCGGTTCTTCCGGTTCTTGCGCCCGATCTTCCAAGGAGAGGTTCGGGTGATGTTCGCCGCCTTGCTCAATAAACGAATCAATCAAATCCTGGTGCTTGAGCTTCACTTCTTCACGCGGCGCGCTCTCCGGAGCCGGCTCTTGCGGTTGCGCTTCCGACCAATGCAGATAATCGGATGCCGCCAAAGGTTCGGGAATCAACGCTTCGTCCGTTCCTTTCCCTTCGCCCATCGATTTATCCGAAGCAAGGAACGCGTCAATCAAATCGAACGCATGGCCTGCACTGGGGGCCGGTTCTTCCTTCGTTTCCTCCGATTCATGCGCCCATTCCTTCCCTTTCAAGAGGTAATAAAGCACGCGCCGGTCGGCCACGCCAACGGCTAAACGCTCCAATTCCTTCGCAAAGTCGGGATGCTGCAACAGATACAGGTTCTTCAGATAGAGCAACTTCAAGGTCTGGAAATAGGGATAAGCCGCCAAGGCCTGCTTGATTTCTTCCAATGAAGAAGCCGAGAGGGCTTCCGGTTGTCGAATGTATTGGTGTAGCGCTGTTGCGTTCATGCTTGCTTATACATATATAATATACTACCAATTGGCGACGGTCGCGTTGTAAATCTGGTCGGCCAGCTCCTCGACAATCTCCGTACAGAGCTCGTCTTGCACGTCTTGGAGCATCCGGCTGCTATCAAACTCCCGATAAGCGGAGAAGGATTGCTCGAAGTCCTCTTCCGAATTGGTGCGGTTCGTATAGCGCACCTTCACCGTGATGGTCAGTTTCGTGCGCGATGACAAGGCATCCTCTTGTACCGCCAAGGCAGCCAAATCATAGCCCGTGATTTCACCTTCTATCTCCAAATCGCCATTGTCTCGCACCATCGAAAGGCGCGTCTGGCGCACATAAATATCCTTCAGTCCTTCGGTGAATTGCTGCGCGAGCGGCGGATAAACCATCGGCGCCTGGTTCGGGAAGTCCTTAATGGTAATCGTCTTCACCTTCGTATAATCAATCGAAGCGCCATTAAAGGTATAGGAAACAGAACAAGCCGTCAGCAAGACAAAGCCCACGAGCCATACATACGTCCATATCTTTTCTTTCATCGTTTATTCCAAATTATATTCTTTAATCTTCCGGTAAAGGGTGCGTTCCGATATCTTCAAGTCCGCTGCTGCATTCTTCCGCTTCCCGTTATGGCGTTCGAGGGCTTTGCGGATCATGTCCTTTTCGACCTCTTCGAGCGACATGGATTCCTCCACGGTTTCCGCTTCCTGCACTTCGGGCGTCTGGATGGGCTGGACGGGATGAATCGTAGCGGGCGGATAGGTTTCGTTCTTCTGCATCTCGACGGGAATATTTCCGCCCATGATGTCGTGCACCAGCTTCTTCAGGTCGTTCACGTCTTTCCGCATGTCGAAGAGGATTTGGTAAAGGATTTCGCGCTCGTTGGCAAACGACTTCTGTTCGTTTTCAGCCTTCACCAAGACGGGATATTTCTCTACGCTTACGTTCGGCAAGTAAATTCGTAAGATATCAGCCGTAATTTCACGGCTTTCTTCGATGACGGAGATGCGCTCCGTCACATTCTTCAATTCGCGGATATTGCCCGGCCAACGATACGAAAGGAGCAACTGGCGCGCGTCGTCGTCCAAGCGGATGGCCGGCATCCGGTATTTCTCCGCGCAATCGGCAGCAAATTTCCGGAAAAGAAGGATGATGTCCTCGGCCCGGTCGCGCAAGGGCGGAATCTGGATCGGCACCGTATTGAGACGATAATACAAGTCCTCGCGGAACTTCCCGTCGGCCACGGCCTGCACGAGGTTCACGTTCGTCGCCGCCACGATGCGCACGTTCGTCTTCTGCACTTTCGAAGAACCGACTTTGATGAACTCGCCCGTCTCCAAGACGCGGAGCAGGCGGGCTTGCGTCGGGAGCGGCAATTCTCCCGCTTCGTCGAGGAAGATCGTCCCACCGTCGGCCACCTCGAAATAGCCTTTCCTATCGGCCAGCGCGCCCGTAAACGAGCCCTTCTCGTGTCCGAAGAGTTCCGAATCGATGGTTCCTTCCGGGATGGCGCCGCAGTTTACGGCGATGTATTGCCCATGCTTCCGCGCGCTATTTTGGTGGATAATCTGCGGGAACACCTCTTTGCCCACGCCGCTCTCGCCCGTGATGAGCACCGACAGGTCGGTCGGCGCCACTTGGAGGGCGACGTCGATGGCGCGGTTCAATCCCACGTTGTTTCCTATTATCCCAAATCGTTGCTTTATTTGTTGAATATCTACTTTCATTTTTTTCTTATCTCCTCGCTTGTCGCGGCCTCAAAGATACGAAATTTATCCGTTGCTTTTGCAGGCATAGGTCTGTTCGTACAAATATTTTCCCAAGGCGTCATCGTCGGCAAAGGCGGCAATCTGCTCGGCGGGAATGGGATTGCCCACATACACGTCCACCGTCCGCCCCCGTTTGTTGAAGATTTCGTGGACGACGCGCAATGTTCGCAGCTGCCAGCTCACGTTTCCCAACCAATAGAAGAAGGGCGTGTTCAGGAAATCGAAATAAATCGGATAGACCGGCACGCCCGCCCGATGAATCAACCGCACGACGCTCCGGGTCCACGGCAAATCGCGCACCGCTTTCGCCTCTTTATTGTAAAACGACATCGCCCCTGCGGGGAAAAAGCCCATCGGATGCCCCGCCTGCAGGTGTTGCAAGCAGAGGCGCACGCCGCCCATATTGGCCCGGTTGCCGCGTCCCTCGTGCTTCGTGTCGGGCTGCACGGAGATAAAATTGTCCGTCATCGCCCCGATTTTCGAGAGGATGCCGTTCACCATCACCTTGAAATCCGGACGGCGCGACGCCACGATGTCGATCAGCATAATCCCGTCGAGCGAGCCGATGGGATGGTTCGAAACGGTGATGAATGCGCCCTCGGGCAGCACGTCGAGCCGCTCGGCGTAGTGGAGGTTGTATTTCAAATCGATGAGCGGGTCAGCCAAAAGCGAATGGGTAAACGCCGCCCCGCGCAAGTGGCAACTATTCGCGTGCGCCCGGTTCACTTTGTCGATTTCCAGCCCATGCAATAACGCTTTCCCTACGGCGCGGCCCACTGCCGTACCGAAGAAAGGTGCCATCGCTTTCAAGTCGTTTAGGTCTACTACCGTTTCTTTCATATTCCTTCTTTTTCTTCTAATTCATTGATATTCTTGCTTCCCGCAATTTTGCGGCGACCTTTCGCAACTCGCGAAACGCTCCTGCAACTTTGCGGCAAGCTTTCGCAACTCGCGAAATCTTCCTGCAATTTTGCGGCGACTTTTCGCAAACCGCGAAACGCTCCTGCAACTTTGCGGCGACTTTTCGCAGCCCGCGAAATCTTCCTGCAATTCTGCGGCGAGCTTTCGCAACTCGCGAAACCTTCCTGCAATTTTGCGGCAAACCTTTTTACCGATTCAAGAACGAGCGGCAAATCTGTTCATGTTTCTTCATGCAATACATCAGGACGATGTTCAGGACGATGATTTCATATAAATAATACGCCCAGACATGGCCGGAAAGCATGATGACGAACATGACGAGCGTGCGGCCGTTGAAGGTCATGAGGTCGATATATCGCATTAAATGCTTGCTCTCGCGGCGGAAATCGGTGCGGACCTCCGGCGGGAAGTCGTCGCCATAACGCCCATGCAGGTTGTGGAGCATTTGCTGGAGGACGGGCGTCGCCTTCACCTGGATCAGCGTGTACCAACGATAAAGCAAGTAGAAGAACTTCGTGATGCCGTATTTCGTCTGCTTATGCTGCGCCACGACCTGCTCCAGGCTCTGGAACTCGGAGCCTTTCTCTTTCGAAATGAAATAGAGATGGAGCGTCTTGTAATAATCGGTAATGTTGGCCTGCAGGAGATGCGACATGGCCGAAAGCACGGCAAGGGCGAAAAACCAGTAGGAGCCGGTCTCGTGCGCCAGGCGGGCGGCGAGGCAAAGATAAATCGTAGCGAACCAGATATCCCCGGCAAAGCCATCCAAGATGCGGCCTATCTTCGACTTGATGCCCGTCAGGCGCGCCAATTGCCCGTCTACGCAATCCAAGATATTGGCAAATACGAGGCAAAGGATGCCATACACCGTATATTTCAGCTCCGAGTGGTAAAAGAAGAAACCCGTAGCCGCCCCGACGAAGATCGAGAGGATGGTAATCATGTTCGGCGTCACGCCCGTGTGCCGCAAAAGGCGCGCGATTTGGAACCCGATCGGCCGATAAAACACGCGGTCGATGAGGTTTTCCGTCTCGATAGACTTCAGCGACGCTTCATATTCCTTGTTCAAATTGCTCATTTGTATTCCTTATTTATACGAATAACCGCCATCTACGACGACGATTTCCCCATTAAAGTATTTATTTTCTATCAACATTTTATACACTTCCGCCACCTCTTCGGGCTCGCAAAAACGACCGAGGGCGACCTTCCGCTCGATGTTCCGGCGGATTTCGGCCGGCTTCGTCTTCTGCCATTCCGTATCAACGAAACCCGGCGCGACGCCGTTCACGCGCACCTCGTAGGGGACGAGGAATTTCACCAAATTGCGCACCAGGCTATGCACCGCGCTCTTCGTCACGCCATACGCGAGCGAGACGGAATGCGGCTCGATGCCCATCAACGACCCCGTGAACACCACGCTCCCGCCCTTGCGGATCCGCCCGACGACGCGCTGCAGCAAAAAGACCGGGAAATGGACGTTCGCCCGGAACACCCTTTCCCAGTCTTCCCACCGGATTTCTTCGAACGCATCGCGGCAAGTCTGCCCGGCGTTCATTATGATGGCATCCAAATATAACTGTCTTTCTTCCAAATGACGGTTGATAAGCTCGACGCTCATAGTTATGTCTGCGTTGTCTGCCTGCAGTGCATGGACTTCCACACCATAGTGCGACGCCAATTCCGTGCGCGCCCTTTCTGCCGCCTCCACATCAGAAGCGAACGTCAAGACCAATTGATAACCGGATTTTGCCAAGCATTCGGCCACCGCCCGGCCGATACCTTTCGTACCGCCGGTGATAAGTACCCACTTTTCCATCCTGCTTATTCTTTTTCAGAGAAACCTTTGACCGAATCCGGCTTGGCCTGCCGCTGCGAACGGAGGTTCGCCTCATACGAATCATGGATGGTCTTCTTCAGGTTGGAAGAAGAGACGCCCGTCCCGTACGGGAAATAAAAGACCTGGACACCCAAGTCCTTCAGGTAATCGTACTTGCCATACCAATCATCGCCCACGACGAAGGCGTCGATATTCAGTTTCTTCACGATTTCCGTATGGTCCAGCGAATGCTGCGGGATGACGATATCCGGCGTCTTGAGCGCTTCGATGATTTGCAAACGCTCGTGGAACGGGATAATCGGCTTCGGCTTATACGATTCGACCAATTCATCCGTACTAACCCCTACAATCAGGATATCTGCTAAACTCCTCGCGTAGTTGATCATACGCAAGTGGTTGTAATGGAACATATCAAACGTTCCCGACGTATATACAATCGTTTTATCTTTAAACATAATAAACCTCGTTCAAAATTCAAATCGCAAAATTACATAACCTTTCCCTATCTGGAAAAGATTTCTTAAAAAAAGTGTCGTTTATTCCACGAAAGAGTCCAATTTGCACACCAGAGAGCGGCAATCCCGGATACTTTTGTTACCTTTGCCCTAAAGAAACAATGCACAATGCGTATGAAACGATTCTATTTCCTGGGCCTTTTCGCTTGGCTCTGCATATTCTCCCTGCAAGCACAATATGTACACGACATCTTGGGCGGCACATATCAAAAGCGGACCATCGAGATGGGCGAAGATGACGAAGGACGCGTGGTTTGCTCGCTCGTCCGCCGTCCGCCTTTGGAAGGATGCCAAAAGGCGATCCTTTATGTCCATGGCTACAATGATTATTTCTTCCAATCGCAACTGGGCGATAGCATACAGAAGCACGGCTATGACTTTTATGCCCTCGACCTCCGCAAATACGGGCGATCGCTCCTTCCGCACCAAGACGCCTTTTATTGCCGGAGCCTGAAGGAATATTTTGCCGACATCGACACCGCGCTCCATATTATAAAGGAAGAAGGACATCGCGATATCGTCCTCATGGGGCATTCAACGGGCGGACTGATCATTTCCTATTACATGAAGCATCACCCCGACGCGAACGTGAAAGGCGTGGCGCTGAACAGTCCTTTCCTCGATTGGAACTTCGGTTGGTTCATGGAACAGGCGTTGATTCCGGCGGTCTCCTTCTTGGGGAATTATTTCCCGGAATGGACGGTGCAAAGCGGCGGCAATCCCTCGTACGCCCATAGCCTCCTCAAGGGCTTCCATGGCGAATGGGAATTTGACACGGATTGGAAAATGCCGCTCGGGCACCCGAAACGGGCGGGATGGATCCGCGCCATCGAGGAAGCGCAGCGCGACGTCCAGCAAGGATGCAATATCCAATGCCCGGTGTTGGTCTTGTCGTCTACCCGCTCCTATCCGGAATCAGCCGAGTGGCACGACGAATATCTCTCCTCCGACATCGTCCTTTCCGTAGACGATATCCAACAATATGGGGAAAGATTAGGACCCAACGTCGAGCGGCACCGCATCGAAGGCGGCATCCACGACCTCATCCTCTCGCCCCGCCCCGCTCGCGACGAAGCCTATCGCCTCCTTTTCGAGTGGATGGAGCAGATATAAGATTATTTAATGTGCCAATGTGCTAATGTATCAATGTGCTAATGTATCAATACGCCAATCCATTAGCACATTGTTTATTCATTCATTAGCACATTGTTTATTAAATGCTTATCTTTGCCCCTCCATATTCTATATAATAACAAAAGAAATGAAGCATACATTGCATAAATACATCCCGCTGGCGGCGCTGTGCCTCGCTTTTCCGCTCCAAGCGCAAGAGACGATCGAGGCGGACGCCACGAGCTACCGGGCTGAAATCATGGGAAGTGCGGCGACGGGCGACAACACGCCGTTCTGGATGACGAGCAACCGCTATGGCATCGTCCCGCTCGAGGCCAATAACGCGTACCTCCGCGCCGGCGTTTTCCACCAACAACATTTCGGGAAAGGGTTCCGCTGGGGCGCGGGCATCGACGTGGTGGCCGCCGTCCCGCGATACAAGAACGCCTATATTCACCAACTGTACGCCGAACTGGGCTATAAATGCCTCGAAGTGAGCCTCGGAAGCAAGGAACGGTACCAATCGCTGGTCGACGCCTCGCTCAGTAGCGGCGATATGATTTATTCCAACAACGCGCGGCCCGTCCCGGAAATGAACATTAGCATCCCGCGCTTTACCACCATCCCGCTCACCAAAGGCTGGCTGCAATTCAAAGGCAACTTCAGCGTGGGCCGTTCGTTTGACACCGGCTATCTTGAGGATTGGCACGGCGACGATTATACGTGGGTGAAGAACGTCCTTTGGCACCACAAGTCGCTCTTCTTCCAAGTAAAAGACACGCGCGGCGACTTCCCGCTCTCGGCTATCGTTGGCATTCAGCACATTGCCCAATGGGGCGGCACGTCGACAAACCCTGCTATCGGCGAGCAACCGCACTCCTTCAAAGACTTCCTGCGCATCATCACGGGGCGCGAAGGCGGGGGCGACGCGACGCTATCGGACCAAATCAACGTCCTCGGCTCGCACCACATTTCCTACGACTTCGGCCTGCGCTACGACGCGGCGGATTGGAGCTTGCGCGGTTATTACCAGCATCTTTCCTACGACAAGTCCGGCATGGAGTTCTACAACGGGACGGACGGCCTCTGGGGGCTCGAACTGGAACTTCCGCGCTTTTCGTGGCTCGACCGCTTCGTCTTCGAATACATCACGACCCGCAACCAATCGGGGCCCTTCCATTATATTTGGTTCGACCACGAAACGCATCCGGGCCGGGGCGGAGGCGACGACAATTATTACAACAACGACGAATACATCACGGGCAATTCCTACTTCAACCGGGGCATCGGCTCGCCCCTCATCCCCTCGCCCGAATACAACGCCAACCACGCGCCCGGCTTCCAGAACAACCGCGTGCGCGACTTCCATTTCGGCCTGCAAGGCGCGCTTTCGTCGCACGTCCGCTACCGCCTGCTCCTGACCGTCATGAACACGTGGGGCACGTTCCGCCGCCCGTTCCTGCAGAAGAAAGAGGGCGTTTCGCTCCTGGCCGACATCACCTACACGCATCCCCGCCTCCCGGGTTGGGACTTCTGCGGCTCCCTCAGTGCCGACACGGGCGACGTCTTCGGCGATTCCACCACCGGATTCAGCCTCCGCATCCGCAAGCGCGGCCTCTTGAAGCGGTGGGAATAAACACATCCCGCCCCAATTGAACACGGAGGCGCGGAGACACGGAGCTTTTAATTTTTAATGGTTGATTATTAATTACTCCGTGTCTCCGCGTCTCCGTCTATTTTTTACTACTCTCAACATCCTCAAACACAATTGTAATTTCCGCCATCCACGCCGTCCTTTCCGTCATTCACGCCGCCGATTTATACCTATATATAATATAAGGGCACGCAGATGACGCAGACGAGGCGCAGATGACCGCAGATTTATTTATGGCTGACGCATCCTCACGTCACCCTGAGCGAAGTCGAAGGGTCTCTGAACGCCTCCACGTCATCTCGAGCTTGTCGAGAGATCCCTCCGCTTCGGTCGGGATGACGTAAAGAAAGGTCGGGATGACGAGAGAATGCTTCGGATTGCGTCGGCCAATTAAAAAATCCGCGTAAATCTGCGCTTTAGTCTGCGTTATCTGCGTGCCCTAATACATACAAAATGAATCATAAATTATATAATATAAACTACGGCCTGCAATACGAAGCAGCAGCGAAGGTGTTCTTTCAATTGGTGGAAGGCTGGCGGAATGCCCGGAATTACCGCACGCGCATTCCCAAGGAGCATGGATATTTTTACGATGACAATAGCCGGCAATGGATTGCGTTCGACAACCGCACGCGCGAGTTTTTCGTGGAACGGTTCGACACCGAGCGCGAGGCGATTAAATACCTGACCGATGGCAACGACGATTTCCTTGCTTGAACGCGCTATCCTGAAATATACAGGATTAAAGACAGTTGCGGAATACCGTTTCCACCCGACGCGCGAATGGAGGTTCGACTTTGCCGTCCCCGCGGCGCGCGTCGCCATCGAAGTGGAAGGCGGAATTTGGAACGGTGGCCGGCATTTCCGCGAAGAAGGTTGGCGCCGCGACCTGGAGAAATACAATGAAGCGGCCGCGTGCGGCTGGCTCGTCATCCGCACCATTCCGACCGAGCTGCTGAAGGTGCAGACGCTCCAACTCGTGGTCCGCGCTATTCGTAGTCGTTTGCAGTAAATTAATAATATTATGTTCTTTTCTCTTGAAAGAAAAGAACCAAAAGTTCAAGGCTGCGTCTGCTGAGCTACTCGCTCCCTGCACTCCGCTTGTTGGCTAAGGCCGATCTTCGATTCGCATCGCAAACTCGCTTCGCTCAAACAGCGACGCTCTCGGCCGCTTCGTTTCGGTCACTCGCTTTACGCTCACCAGACAGAGGCCGTCTTTAGGCTGTTCGACAGTTCTTTGCTCGGCCTAACGCAAGAGGCGTTAAGTAAATTTAGGTGTGGAGCGTTAAAAAATCTCGGTGTTTGAGCGAAGCGAGTTTTCCGAGATTTTAGCGGAACGCCTAAATTTGTAGCCTCTGGAGTGTAAGCCTTGATTTTTTGGTTCTTTTTGATCAAGCAAAAAGATGACTTA
>CALUZR010000058.1 GCA_944325335.1 uncultured Parabacteroides sp.
CGTGCGGCAGCGCAAGCACGGAGATACACCTAAATAAAATAGGGTGCATCGGGAGGCATCGCAGCCTCCGGTGGCACAAATGAAGTTTAATAACAGAGCGTTCTTTGACAGATTGGGAAAATGGGAAACTTTCCATAGACAGGAGATTTAAATTCGTCTTTAAATCAAAAGTTCGGGAAAAATAAGTAACTTTGCCCGTATCCTATGCAAAACGTATCATATTATGAACATAGACGGATTAATTAACCGGTACTTTGGCGGAAGCAGTCCATTGCCTGCGATGGAAATGTTCGACAGTGAAAGTGTATATGCTGTTTACAAAGATATCGTGAACATGCTGAAAATGCAGCCGGACATAGAATTGGGCGTATTGCAGACGCTCAGTTATTGTTTCTATGAAATATTGGATAACGTCTTGACCCATTCCACAAAATCCTGCGGGATAGTTGTGTTGAGGTATTTACCTGAAAAGGCGAAAATACAAATCATGGTTGTGGATGACGGCATAGGCATACACCGTTCGCTGACAGAGAATGAGGCGTACCGTGACCTCTCGGAGGCGGATGCTTTGGCGTTGTGCATGCACGACAAGGTGACGGACGGGAAAGGCATGGGTTTTGGGCTTTATTCCACCGCGTGCTTGATGCGCCAAGCCGGCATTGTATTGAAGTTGCACTCGGGCAGCCATATGTTGGTTTCGGACGGTAAGGAAGAGCGGACGGAAGGAGCTGAATTCTGGCAGGGAACTGTCATCTACTTTGAGTTATATTCCGACAAAGAGATAGACCCTAACGACGTCTTGGAAAACCGGACGGATGCAGTATCGGATTTTAACGATGAATTTCTTGATTCGGAAGATATAGACAATCTTTGGTAACTAAAAACGAGAAAGATATGATTACATTTAAGTTTGTGACTATCGGCGAAAATTTGGGTACACGCTTGCTGGGAGAAAAGGCAAGGAATATGTTGCTTCCTTTGATACAGGGCGATGAACAGGTCGTGCTCGACTTTGAAGGCGTTGATGTCGTATCCAATTCGTTTGCCGACGAATGTTTGGCAAAGTTGCTGCTTGTGATGCCCTTGGACGAATTGAAAAAGCGTACCACTTTCCGTGGATTGAATGACTTTGCCCGCAAGAACATTGCCGTTGCTTTCAAACGAAGGTTGTTGGCGATGAAATCCTGAAAGTCATCCCCCTTTCCCCCAATCTTTCCAAACCGGACGCTCATAAAAAGGAAACTAAATATGAGCGATATGAAACATACCTTATTATTATGCCTGGCAGCAATCGCCCTTGCCGCCTGCACGCAAGACGAACTGACGGACAACCCGTCCGCCACGTCGCAGACGCTGGAAATAGCTTCGGCAACCATCGCCCGTGCCGAAGGCGATGAGGCAACGACAACAAATGCAGGTACCGGAACCGTGGACGGCAAATGGGTGGAGGGGGACGAGATTACGGTTATGTTTATGGGAAATAATGCAACTGCTATCTATAAATACTCCAACGGATCTTTCACTTCTGATAATCCGATAAATTGCAACGGGCAAACGGCATTTGCCCAAGCCTGGACTAATTATGGTGTTACACCAAACCCTTATGATGGTTCACCTGCTCAGTGGAAAGTTGAAACAAACCAAAGTGGGGTAGGCTACCGCCAGAGCGATTTCCTGTATGCGCCATCACCGAGTTATGTAGGAGCAGGCACTCCTGCCAATTTTACGTTCTATCATCAGACGGCAAAAATCGTAGTGCATGTCCGTAACAGCGGCATCGTGGCAGGAAAGACCGGACTTTGTATGGAAGTCGGCAAAGACAACATCTACATCGATGGGGAATTGATCGGTCCAATGGAGGGCATATATTCTTGGACTTCGGGCGAAACCAAAGGCACGATTACCCCTTATAACCTTGGGCAACAGCCAATGAACGACGAAAGCACCTCCCTCGTCAGCTTCGGTGCCCTTGTCATTCCGCAGACCATAAGCGAAGGGCAGACACTTTTCACCTTCACGGTCAACGGGCAGACATATACCTACACCGTTCTTGTCGGCGACATCACGTGGAGTGCGGGAACGGAATATACATACAATGTGACGATAGGTCCAGATGCCACCACCCGTTCCGCAGGCACACCCGGATGTGAAGTGAAACTGGTGGAGGTGCAGGATATGAATGAGGGGGCAAGACAGTCACTGTGACCCCTGTTCAAGGGTCATAATGACTCTTTGATAACAGTCATAATGACCCTTTGCCAACAGTCATAATGACCCTTTGATAACAGTCATAATGACCCTTGAAGAATGATTATTTTGAGATATTAAATAGCGTATTAACTAACAAAATGGAAAGAAGTTATGATCGAGTTTGAGATTAAATCTAAAATCGCTCCTTTGGGCGACCGCAAAGGTCAGACCGTGTATTACGCCTATCCAAAAGCGCAACAGAAGTTGACAACGGAAATGGTGATCAAACGGATTGTGAACGAGACTTCGCTCTCGGAGGGCGATGTGAAGAACGCCTTGGTCAGCCTCTCGAACGTAGTCTGCGACGCCATGCAAATGGGGATGAGCGTGGACCTCGCCGAGTTGGGCTCGTTCCGCCTCGTCGTCCCCTCCAAGATGATGGACACGCCAGACGATGTGACGGTAGCCAAGGCACTGAAGACCCCGAAGATCGTGTTCACTCCGAAGCAGAAGATGCGCGACGCGGCGAACGCAGTGGAACTCAGCGTAGACAAGAGCTCGGCCAACGCGCCCTGCATCACGGGAGTGTATGATCTGACGACGCGCGAGAAGAACCGCATCAACCGACAGAGCTATGCGGAGGTGAACGGGCGGCATATCCAGGTGCTCGGTGCCGACGGGGTAAGCGCGGGCGAAATTATCCTCACCAGCGTAGGGATGGAGGTACCCACCACGGTAGAAGCCGATGCCATCAAGATCAACACCCCGGAAAAGGTGCTCTTCAAGATGGTAGACGACCTGGCCGAGGGCGAATATCGCCTCACCTTCAAGACCTACTACGACAGCGAAGGGAAACTCCTCGACGAGCCCCGCACGATCGAGTACGAAGAGAACATCACGCTGTACTGACAAGTACGGGGGCCATCCCGGACAAGGCGCAAGTCCGGCATCGGGGCGGTGTCGCAGCCGCCGGTGGCGCAAATAGTAATAACACGAGCGTTCTTTGAAAGATTTATGTGTAGGAAATAGAGACGTTTGCCGAAAAAAGCGTACCTTTGCTCCTGTTCCATTAAAAGCAAAAGGATATGAATAGCATGGATGCGAATATATACTTGGCAAACTATTATCTCTCCCTGCTGGATACGTTGAGCAGCAAGGCGAAGCTTTATCTGGCCACCAGGCTGATGGATTCTTTGTTGAAGCATGAGACACTGGCAGAAGCAACGGCTGAGGCCGAAAAAGACGCCGCATTTCATCGGTTGGCAGGCGCATGGGCAAACGATGCGGAAGCTGCCACGATAGCTTCGGTTGTCCGCGACGGTAGAATAAGTAATCACACACGGCAATTAGCCTCCTTCGACGAATGAAACAGTATTTGCTCGACACGAATATCTGCATCTTTTTCCTCCGCGGATTGTATGATGTGCCTCAACGTCTGGAACAAATCGGACGACGGAATTGCCACATCTCCGAAATAACAGTCGGTGAATTGCTTTATGGCGCGGCATGCAGCATACACAAGGAGAAGCACCTCCGGCAAGTCAACGAACTTATCAGTTTGCTTGCCGTAGAGCCTATTTATCCCGTCTTACCCGTATTTGCGGATACCAAAGCCCAATTACGGAAGCAAGGCACGATGATAGACGACTTCGATTTGCTCATTGGTGCAACCGCATTAAAGCATGGCATGGTGCTCGTCACGGAAAATGTAAAGCATTTGTCCCGCGTGCCTGGCATCACCCTTGAAAACTGGATAGACAGATAACTTTCCTACAACCTTCTTTCAAATCGAATGCACTTAAATTGTACAAAAGGACATCGGGGCGGTGTCGCAGCCGCCGGTGGCACTTTAGTCCTTTGTCGCATATAGGCATTGTTCTTTCTCTTTTTTCTCCGTATCTTTGCGAAGTCAAACCCATAAAAGGAGATAGAATATGAAAGCGACGATTTCATTAGACGGGATTTTATCCCTTATCCATGCCTTTTCGCTGGATGCGGATAGTAAACGCTGGTTGGCGGAGAAGCTGGTAGAAGAAGCACAGCCCGAGAAGGCAAAGCAGAATTATGCCGATTTTATTAATAGCATCTGTGGTGCCTGGGATGATGACCCGCGTACGACCGAAGAGATAAAGACTGATATTCGAAATGCGCGTCAGTTTAATGTTACACGTCATATAATGCCATTAACAGATGAAAAAGAGTAAATATTTGCTTGACACTAATGTTTGTATTGAGTTGTTGCGAGGAAATCGGACGATTTCTCAAAAACTAATCAGTCTGGGTGAGGGTAGTTGTTGTTTATCTGTCATTACGTTATATGAATTAATGTTTGGCGCGTATTATTCGAAACAGGAAGAAAAAGAAGTACCTAAAGTGAAAATGTTTGTAGAGTGTTTTCCGATAGTTCCTTTAATGGACGCGGCGGAAGAATATGCTATCATTAAGACGCGACTTCGTGCTTCAGGAATACTAATTGACGAATTCGATTTAATGATAGCCGCTACAGCCCTTTCAGGTGGTTATGTGTTGGTGACAGATAATATAAAACATTTTCAACGTATCACCGATTTAAAGATAGAAAATTGGATGAAGCGGTAAATCGGTTTTATTCCCTGAGATCGCTAAAGAATCATTATGATACGAAAAATAGGAATTATAGGGGCGGCGCTTGTCTTGGCGTGGCCCCTGTTTGCGCAAGTGGGCGAGCGGGTGTTTCGAGAGGAGAGTCGCCTCGATTCGCTACGGAAGGGGGAACTTTCGATTGAACTGAACAGCTTGAGTTTCTTTAAGGATGATGAATATGCGGGCGGGTTCCAGAAGGGATACTCGTTGCCGGGGTTTTGGTTGCAACCGAAGCTCACGTTCCAGCCACTGAAGAACTTACGGCTGGAACTGGGGGCGCATTTGCTGCGTTATTGGGGCGCGACGACTTATCCCTGCTACGCCTATCACGACATTGCGGAGTGGAGCGGCGAGCAGTACCAGCGGGGCTTTCATGCGTTGCCTTGGTTTCGGGCGGAGGCGGCGTTGTCGGACCGTTTCCGCGTCGTGTTGGGCGATATTTACGGCGGGGCAAGCCATCATTTAGTCGAGCCTTTGTATAACCCGGAGTTGAACCTGATGGCCGACCCTGAGGCAGGCGTGCAGTTGCTCTACGCATCCCGACGATTCGAGATGGACGTATGGGTGGATTGGCGCAGTTTTATTTTCCAGGGAGATACGCACCAGGAGTCGTTTGTGGTCGGGTTGTCGTCGGAAGTAAAGCTGAATGCGGAGGAGGCTCCGTGGCATTTCTATTTGCCCATCCAGGCGTTGGCGCAACATCGCGGGGGCGAGATTGATACGATATATACACGTTCCGTGCAGACGCTGGTCAATGGCGCTATAGGAGCGGGGGTGGTTTGGAATCCGCATCATCCGGTGGTGAAGCGTGTGGGAGCGGAGGCCGACGTCACTTTCTCTTGGCAACAAGCGGGCGATCTTTGGCCTTTCGACACGGGAGCGGGCTTCTATCTCCGCACGTATGCCGACCTGCGCGATTTCCGCGTAAAGGCCGCCTATTGGATGTGCCGTGATTTTGTGTCGGTGCTGGGCAGTCCCTTCTACGGTGCCCTCTCGTTGGCAGACGAAGGGCGGACGTTCGATACGCCCCAGATGGTCACGTTGGGTGCGGAATGGTCTCGCACGCTGGGCCATGGCTTTACCATTGGCGCCGATGTCGACGTATATGTCCACCTGAAGAATGCCACCAGCTTCTCGGCTGGCGTTTATTTGCGTATTAATCCTGTGTTTCTTTTGAAGAAATTCTAAATAGCTGAAAGGGAATATGTCCCAGTTTCCTCCCGTTTCCTCGGGAGGAAACTGCACAGAATTATTTATCGATCCAAACATTATCGGAGAGCATCCACATGGCATTCGTTCCAGAACCTAAATTATATACAATATCTCCATTCTTCCAGCCAGAAGTAGAAGCCGGTTTTGTCTTGCTCCGGCAAACGACATTATTTCCTACAAACTCGATGGCACCGATAGGCATTATGCCGGTAATTTCAGTAATACTGTTATCTGCATTCTTCCATGGAAAACCGCAAACGCTAAGTCCATTATCATAAATGAAGTGAGTCCCCGTAAAAGGTAAGTCCACGTATTTTGTAGTATTATTTCCTGTCCGAATCAAACGCACCATGGCTTGATGACCGATGGCATTGGCTCCGTTCATCCATAATAACACGCCACTATTTCCTTTCGTTAAATCAATGCTATTTGTACCAGGTTCTTTACCGTTTGGAATAGTTGTTTTCGGATGGATAATCTTTCGGTCTTTATCCCATATAAGAATGGCAGAATAAGTATACTTTCCGTTCTCTTCTTCCCATGTGACTTGGCTATTCGTTTGCGCAGTCCAAGAAACATTTCCTGTATTTAAAGCGGAGTTACATTGTATGCAAACATTAGCACCAGTAGAAGCCGTTTTTAAAGAACCTTTTGTAGAAAGGAAATAGCTGTATTTATTGAAAGCATCTATGCCATTACCATTTTCATCGCACATATATAACCCTATTGGATATACTTTAGAAACCATGCTGCGCGTGATCCAATAGCGATAGGAATTAGTTATTTCAAGTGAAACTTTACCATCTATTTGCAAGTCATACTCGCTGGTTTGGTCTTCATTTTCATAACATAAAAACGAATTATCTACCAATGAAACGACCGACAAATCATAATTACTTGCTCCTTCTGTAATCTTTAAGCTCGGTTCTGTTCCCTTTTCAAAGAAATTATTCGATACGTGGACTACACTCCGTTGGATTGTAAGTTGCGTGGCATCGCCTTCCAAATGATTGGAAACAAAAGAAACTGCTTTGCTATCTTTAATCAGTGAAGAAGCATTGATGATGTTATCGCAAATTTCAGCTCCATTGGTCTTATCTACTTTTAATCCTTTGAACTTATAGGAACCGCCTGCTTTTGTAATATGATTACGCTTAAAAGTCAAGTTGTCTCCCAGTCCAGATAAATCGAAAGCATAAGAATCATCAAACGCTCCATTTATATTATTATCGAATTGGCAGTCCGTAATAATTTTATTGTCTGCATAAACAGAAGATACGGATTTAACTGCTTGCGCAAAATTCCACCATCGGCAGTGTGTGATTTCCATGCCACCGGCAAACAGTACGCCTTTTAAGATAGCATTCTCAACATCGTTATTATAGAAATATAGGTTTCGTATCGCAGTTAATGGAGCAGGATAGGTTTTCACCCACGTAGGATTAGAACTTGCATTTTTTACATTGACCGTAATGATGAAGTCTTTTGTTGAAGAAAAATGAGGCAAACAGTTTTCATTATCATAAGGCCATAAACAAATAGTAGAACCTGCATTTTCTTCTTCCGATATCATGACTGCTTTTTCTCCACATAAAATAATTCCGTATTTCATGTTAATCGGATATTTGATATAATAATTCCCTCTGGAAATATAAACTTCGCCCACTTGTTTTAATTCGATAGCTTTATTGATAGCCGCACTACAATCAAATGGGTTAGTACTTGTACTTGCTTTCGCTCCAAACCATTCTGGATAAGCCCGGTCAATATTCCAAATACCATCAAAACTTAGCGATGTATCAAAGATTTGTGTTTTGGATGCAACGATTTGCGTGTAATTACCCGTAATCTTAGCATTACCCGTTAATTTGCCACCATCAAAAATCAGTGTAACTCCTTCTTGCATGGTCATATCGGTCGTTACAGTATGATCTTGCATTACTACATAAACTCCTGCAGAAATAGTTGCTTTCGGAGTAAATTCCGGCCAATTGTTGGCACTTAAAGTATATGTCCCCAGAATAATGAAAGCTAAAACATTAATAAATATATTCGATATTCGTGAAATCATCTTTGATTATATTTTGATTCGGATTTGCGTAGATTGTTTGGAGGAATTGATTACCTCGGCAATCCGCCTTTAATTGCAATGAATTCTTGGTGAAATCAAGTGAGGTAAACAAATCGCAACCTCGACAATAGAAGTCATTCAATTGGGGATAAGAAGATAAATCGATGGAAGATAACGATATTAAATTTATTAATGTCATCGATTCTAACAAAGGACTGTCAGATAAATTGATTGTTGGAAGTTCTTTGCTATCCCTAATCTCAATTTGCTTTAATTGTGGAAGATTGGATGTTTGTAATAATTGCAGTTTTTTATCTGAAATATAGAGCGTATTTAATTGAGATAAGTTTTCAATCAATATAGTTTCTGCCAAACAATCTTGCACATAAAGCGTTTTCAGATTGGGAAACTCTTCCATATTTAATAAGTCTTGTGCTGCATAAGAAAGATACAAACTTTCTATCCCAGGACAATTTTCTAATGTATAATTTGTAGAAGACAAACTTAGATGTTCCAAACTTATGCAATCTACTAAACGAACCATGGTGCATTGCTCGCTGCCCAAACCCACTGCTTTCAAATTGGGACATCTTTCTATTACAATTTCTTCAAACGGATTTTGACTTGTTTCAAGAAATGATAAAGAAGATAGATCTTTCAAAGACAACTCCTTTAAGTTATTTGTACTAATGTCCAGTGTGTCCAATTGTGTACAATTACTTAAATCCAAAGACGAAAGTCTATTTTTATTACAAAGTAATTTTGTTATCTGAGTATTTAGTTTCAGATATTGGAGTTCATTATCGCTAACATCCAATTTGGTTATATTTGTATGGCTTAAATCTAATGATTCAATTACATTTTCTTGACAATACAACTCCTCCAAATCTGGGTTTAGTTTTATTTCTTTTAGTGCCCTATCACTATAACCAACGGGCGTTTCGCCTAAATCACGAACGTCTAATATCCGCAGTTTCGTATCACTTACATCGAGGCTTTTTATTTGGCTTTTTCCTAAGTCCAAATACTTTAAATTCTTGCATCCTTCAAATTTTGCAGATTGCAAAGTGAGAGGAGCTTTGTCTATCGGAAATTGGTCTTTACGCGGCGGCAAATGATATTCTTGCAAGATGCAAGTATCTAATTGGACGCAATTAGATACATCTAATACATTTAAACGATGATTCTTACACGTTACTTTTTCTAATTTCGGAAGATTGGCTACATTCAAAAAGCGCAGACCTGCATTTTCAATATATACTTCTTTTAGATTTGTATTCTTACTTAAATCCATAGAAGTTAGATTTCCTTTTATTGTTACGTATTCCAGATTCGGCAAATTTTCAAACGGAATATTTGGAATGGAGGAAGTTTCATCTTCCGAATAGATATTATAAGAATCGCCTCTTAAAGTAAGCTTTTTCAAACTGTTCACTTGCTCTATTTGTATGGTTGAGTTTTCTGTACAAAAGACGCTTAATTCAGATAATTGTTCACAATTCTCTATCGATATTGCATCAAAAGATGTTTCCCATTTTATTAGAGATGGACAATCCTTTATCTTTACTTTATCCATAAAATCAGTATGAGATTCATATGCGTTTATATTAGCACTATAGTCGGCTAAATTAGGACAGTCTTCTATTTGAATATTTCTAAAGTTGCTAGTCTGTAGGAAAGTCAAAACTGTTTTTTGGATACTTAATAGTTTAGAAGTGCCCGTTGGATGATACAGCTTTAATGTATCCAGTGTCTGGTTATTAGAAATAGAAAAGTATACGTTGCCTGTATAATTTAATTTGTGCAGTTTGGGAAATACATCTAATTCTACGTTTTGCAAAAAATTACTATCGCATTGTAGTGTGGATATATTTTCAAATTGCCGATAAAAATCCTCACCTGTTTCCAAGAAAGGGCAAGCATAGCAAGTCATTGTTTCCAAGGAATTGTTTGAAGGCAAACTGATGGTTTGCAAAGAATCGCCTTGTACGCTCAACGCCTTTAAGAACGGGAAAGAAGACAAGTCTAAATGTTGGATATGGCCGTTTGTTATGTTCAACTTCTCCAAAGAAGTCAGATATTCCAAGCCTTCCAAATGGGTGATAGAATAATCTATTTCTAACTCTTTCACCCGTGCGGCTTCTTCCGTGCTTAATGTTCCGTCTCCGTTCAAATCATAATGATCCAATAGATATGATAATAATTCTTGGTCTTTGAACGACGGGTTAATGGATTGTCTGGTCGGTTCGTCCTCTCCACACGAGCTCATACATAGGCACAAAATGATTAGGGAGCTTACTAAAATGGAGCTCCATGTGCTCTGCTTTCGTTTCTTTATAAAATAGCTTTTCATACAACTATTGTTTTTAATGCTTTTACAAAAGAACGAATATTATTCGTGTTTTGCTATATCAAGAGGTCATTTTTGTACCAAAGGGGGAGTTTTATGAATTAAAGTTAGACGATCAAGGACAAGTAAGTTATGAATAAAAAGAAAACCAACGAATATCCAATAGGAAACTCGTTGGTTTTGTATTCGAAATAAGCGGGAGTTATCGTTCAGCCCCGCCCATGATGTCCAGCAATTCGTTGGTGATGGCTTGCTGGCGTGTCTTGTTATAGAGCAATGTCAAATCTTGGATTAATCCGTTGGCGTTGTCGTTGGCCGTTTGCATTGCCATCATGCGGGCGGCATGCTCGGCGGTGGTCGTGTCGAGCAACGTAGTGTAGATTTGCAAGTTCAACATCTTCGGATACAACAAGGCTTGCAACGCCGAGGCGGAAGGCTCCAAGATGTAATCCGGCGCATATCCCGTCGTGGATTGTTGTCCGACCTCGATGGAAAGCGGAAGATATTGCTTGTGCGTCAGAATCTGTTGGATCATATTCTTGTAATGATGGTACAAGAGCTCGACGCGGTCTACTTTCCCGTTCAAGAAATCAGCTTGCAGGCGGGCAGACAACTGGGCTGCCGCTTCGTAAGAGAGGTGTTCGGCCAGCGAAACAAATGCCTCTTCGTAAGCATAACCCGCTTTGCTCAACTCTTTTGCAATCTTTTTACCTACCGGATAAAACACGATGTGCAGCTGTTGCTCTTTGTATGTTTCAATCAACTTTTCCGTCTCTTTCCACACATTGGAATTGAAGCTGCCGCACAATCCTGTATTGGAAGAACACACCACCATGGCAACATTTCGGACTTCGCGGCTTTCCGTATAGGGCGACGCCATATCCGCCTCGGCAGCCAGCAGGCTTTGCAAGATGCCTGCCAGTTGTTCGGAATAAGCCAGCGTACGTTCTGTCGCAGTTTGCGTATGATGCAGCTTGGCAGAAGCCACCATCTTCATCGCCGCCGTGATTTTCTGCGTACTCGTAATCGAGGATATCCGGTTCTTTATTTCTTTTAATGATGCCATATCCGTCTATTATTTAAAAGAGGCTGCGATTTGTTTCGCCGTATCTTCCAAGATATGCGTCACATCGCTATTGATCACACCTTTCTTGAGGACGTCCAATACATCCGTCTGATGGGAAGTCGACAAGGATTCGAGGAACATTTTCTCGAATTCGTGTACTTTGTCGAGCGGCACATCCTTCAACAAGCCGTTTGTCCCGCAATAGAGAATGGCAATTTGCTTCTCGACGGACATCGGGCTGTATTGGGGTTGTATCAGGAGCCGTGTATTCTTTTGTCCTTTATCGATGGTAAAGGCGGTCACGGGGTCCATTTCGCCTCCAAACTTCGTGAACGATTCCAGTTCGCGGAACTGGGCTTGGTCTATCTTTAACGTACCGGCCACCTTCTTCATCGCCTTCAACTGTGCATTTCCACCTACGCGGGATACGGAAATACCGACATTGATAGCCGGGCGGTTCCCTTGGTTGAACAAGCTGGTCTCCAAGAAAATCTGCCCATCGGTGATGGAAATCACGTTGGTCGGGATATAGGCCGAGACGTCGCCTGCCTGCGTTTCGATGATCGGGAGCGCTGTCAGCGAACCGCCGCCCTTTACGCGTCCCTTCATGCTGTCGGGCAAGTCGTTCATCTGTTCGGCCACCTCTTGCTGGTCGATGATTTTGGCCGCGCGTTCCAACAAACGGGAATGCAGATAGAAGATATCGCCCGGATAAGCCTCGCGCCCCGAAGGACGGCGAAGGATCAACGATACTTCACGATAGGCGACCGCTTGCTTCGAGAGGTCGTCGTACACCACCAACGCGTGCCGTCCTGTGTCTCGGAAATATTCCCCAATGGCTGCGCCGGCGAAGGGGGCGAAATATTGCATGGCTGCCGGGTCGGAGGCGGTGGCGCTCACCACGATTGTATAATCCATCGCTCCCTTTTCCTGCAACGTATTGACCAAGCTGGCGATCGTAGAGCCTTTCTGCCCGATAGCCACATAAATACAATACACAGGGTTTCCTGCCTCGTAGGCCGAACGTTGGTTGATGATCGTGTCGACCGCGATCGCCGTCTTTCCCGTCTGGCGGTCGCCGATGATCAGCTCGCGCTGGCCACGTCCGATTGGAATCATGGCGTCGATCGCCTTGATGCCTGTCTGCAACGGTTCATTCACCGGCTGGCGATAGATCACGCCCGGCGCTTTCCGCTCCAAGGGCATTTGGCACGTCTCGCCTGTGATTTCCCCTTTTCCGTCGATCGGGTTCCCCAGCGGGTCGATGACGCGGCCCACCATGTTTTCGCTTACATTGATAGAAGCGATGCGTCCGGTGCGCTTTACGGTGTCGCCCTCTTTGATTTGATCGGTCGGGCCTAAGAGGACGGCGCCGACGTTGTCTTCCTCCAAGTTCATGACGATCGCCTCCATGCCGTTGTCAAAGCGGAGCAATTCGTTGGCTTCCGCGTTGTCGAGGCCATAGATTCGCACCACGCCATCGCTCACTTGGAGCACGGTGCCCACTTCTTCCAGCTTGATGCTGTTTTGAATGCCTTCCAATTCTTTGCGAAGAATTTCGGAAACTTCGCTAATCTTTATTTGGTCTGTCATATTCCTCTAATTTATTTACTTTGCAATAACCGTTCGCGGATGTCCCTCAACCGGCCGGCATAGCTGGCATCTAAGCGATAATTGCCCATCTGCAAGCGGAAACCGCCGATTAATTCCGGTTTTACTTCTCCCGAGAACTCGACCTTGTGGCCGGTCTCTTGTTGGAGTTTCTCAATCAGATGCTTTTCCGTCTCTTGGCTTACTGGCGCCGCGCTACTGAATATGATGCGTGTGATGCGCTTGTCTGTCCGATAAAGATGGATATAAATGTACGTGATAAATTGCAAGCAGCTTTCCCGCCGATGGTTCAGGATCACTCGGATGAAACGTTTGTACAGTTCGCTCGTTTCCCTTCCGCCTGCATCTATCAGTAATTCTTCTTTCTTTTCGGCCGAGACAATCGGGTTGCACAGCGCGGCTTTCAGCGTCGGGGCAAGCGTGAAGCTGGCATTCAGCATTTGGATGTCTTCATATACCGCCTCTTCTTGCCCTTTTTCTTTGGCCAGCGAGAACAAAGCCCGTGCATAGCGGGATGAAATGGTTCCTAAATCCATAACCGTTTATGATTTACTGAACGACATTTCATCGAGCAACCGGTTGATAATCGCCTCTTGACTCTTATCTTTCCCGATCTTGTCTTCCATCACTTTCTCGGCAATGGCGATAGACAGGTCGGTGATTTCGGCACGCACTTCGCGAATCGCCTTTTCTTTCTCTTCGCGGATGCGGCGGGTTGCTTCCTGCAATTGCAGGTTTGCCGTCGCGGCGGCTTTCTCGCGCGCTTCTTCGATGATGTTCTCTTTCTCGGCCATCGCCTGCTTCAGGATGGCATTTTGCTTTTCCTTGGCTTCGGCTAAGATCCGTTCTCCTTCTTTCTGGATGTTTGCCAATTGCTCATTCGCTTTGCGGGCAGCCTCCAGCGAGCCTTCGATATAGGCTTTCCGGTCTTCGATTGCTTTCACAATGACCGGAAAACCATATTTAGACAGAATGACAAGAACGATACCGAACGAGAGAATCATCCAAAACAGAAGTCCCGAATCCGGTGTTAGTAATGACATATTCTGCTATTTTTGTTTATTGGAACAATCCAAGGAAACATACTACAATGGCGAACAATGCCACACCTTCTACCAACGCACTCATAATCAACATAGAAGTGCGGATATCACCGGCGGCCGACGGCTGACGTCCAATCGCTTCTACGGCGCCTTTACCGATTAAACCAATACCGATACCGGCTCCGATAGCGGCCAATCCGGCTCCCATTGTTGCACCTAATTTTGCTAAGCCCATCGAGGCTGCTTGTAATAATACTGCTGATAACATACGTCTTAATTTTTTTGAGTTATAATCTTTTTATTTCTAAACTATAAATGCTACTTTTCTCAGGCATAAAGGAACGAAAAGAGGCTTCTCTTTCCGCGCGTTTAGTCCCTTACTTTTGCCAAACCAATATAGCTGGCCGACAAAAGCGTGAATATATAGGCTTGCAGGCAAGCCACGAACAGTTCCAGGCAATTCATGAAAATACAGAATGCGACCGAAACAATCGTCATGCCGATGTTTACCCAAACGCCCATCGAGACGCTGATAAAGATCAAACACGTCAGTGCCAGGATAATCGTGTGCCCTGCCATGATGTTGGCAAACAGACGGATCATCAAGGCGAACGGCTTGGTGAATATACCGAAGAACTCGACGAATGGCATGATGGGGATCGGCAACTTCAGGAAGATCGGCGTGTTTGGCCAGAAGATGTCTTTCCAATAAGCCTTCGTCCCGAACAAGTTGACGGCCAAGAACGTACAAACGGCCAAAACCATAGTGACAGCGATGTTGCCCGTCACGTTCGCTCCGCCCGGAAAGAGCGGAATAATGCCAATCAGATTATTAATAAGGATGAAGAAGAACACGGTCAGCAAATAGGAAGAGAAGGGCTTGTAGTCCCGCTCTCCGATGCTTTTCCGGATCACGTCCTCTTCGATGTAATTGACCACCGCCTCCATCATGCCCACAAAGCCGCCTGGCGCTTCGCCCGGATGCTTCTGATACCAACGGGCTGTCTTCAAAATACCTATTAATAACAAGGCACAAGCCAACAACAATCCGCATACGTTTTTCGTGATGGAAATGTCGAGCGGACGGACCACTTCGCCCGATGCCAGCGTTTCGACCACTTTCCCGGCGTGTTCACCCTCTTGGGCCAACCGGAAGTTCTCGTACGTCGAGCCGTCGTGCAGGCGTGCAGACGAGAAACAATGCCAGCCGCTTTCTTCACCTTTCACGATGATCGGCAGCGGGATCGCTATTTCCTGCTCGCCCCAATCGGTGATATGCCAAGTATACGAATCCTGGATGTGGGAGAACACGATTTCCTGCACGTTTATCGTCTCTTCTGCTTTCGCTTGGAATCCGACAAACAAAAGGCAGAACATCGCAATCCATTTCCAACAATTACTTTTTGTTTTGTCCATCTTTTTCTTCTTTTAGACGTTTCAACCGCTTCTTCTCGTACAAGTAATTCGTATAGGTCTCCATCGCCAAGTAGATGAAATAGAAAAGCATCAGCGTGAATCCGAATGCTTTCAGCTTTTCGCCTACCCAGGCGGCGTACATCCATAAGAACGCACAGGCCAAGACGAACCGGCACATACGCACGACCATAAACACGGTGATCGACATGTCCCTTTTGTGACGCTTTACGCTATCCAGGAAAGCGACCATGCCCATGGCCGTCAACCAATAAAACAACGGAATGGAAGGGAACCACGTAAAATAGTGATCCGGCCAAATCGTGTAAAGAAGCCCGCCCAGGCTCACGCCCAAGACGACATTCACGAATGTGATCAAAGCGAAAAGCCTCATTCTCAATCTGCCGCTCATGGTTGTGCGCCTCCTTCCGCGGATTCTTCTTCGATGCAGACAGAAAGGCGGTCGTTTTCCACCTGGACGAATCCACTGCCTGCGGGTTGTTCATGCTCTTTGCCTGCTGCACGATACCGGATAACTCCCTTTTTCAGCGCCGCAATGAGCGGAGCGTGGTGGGGCAATACGTCGAACGAGCCGTCCAATCCAGGGAAAGTAACGGCTTCCGCTTCCCCTTCGTATAAGACCTTCTCCGGAGTTATAATCTTCAGTTCCATATCGTTCGTTATTGAGCTTGTTGAGCCAGACGCTTGCCTTTCTCAATGGCTTCCTCGATGGTGCCGACATTCAAGAATGCCTGTTCGGGGACATCGTCTGTTTCTCCGTCCATAATCATATTGAAGCCCCGGATCGTGTCTTCGATCGAAACCGTCACGCCTGGCACGCCCGTAAACTGCTCGGCCACGGTGAAGGGTTGCGACAAGAAACGTTGCACGCGGCGGGCACGGTTCACCGTCTGCCGATCTTCGTCCGAAAGCTCTTCCATACCCAAGATGGAAATGATGTCTTGCAACTCTTGGTTGCGCTCGAGGATTTGCTTTACACGCTGGGCGCATTGGTAATGCGCTTCGCCTACGACCAGCGGATCGAGGATACGCGACGTTGAATCCAGCGGGTCGACAGCCGGATAAATACCTAACTCCGCGATCTTTCGGTTCAATACCGTCGTGGCGTCCAAGTGCGTAAACGTCGTGGCCGGAGCCGGGTCGGTCAAGTCGTCGGCCGGCACGTACACAGCTTGCACCGAGGTGATGGAGCCTTTCTTCGTCGAAGTGATGCGCTCTTGCATGGCACCCATTTCGGTGGCCAATGTGGGTTGATAACCTACGGCCGACGGCATACGTCCTAACAACGCCGATACCTCCGAACCCGCCTGCGTGAAACGGAAAATGTTGTCGATAAAGAACAGGATATCCTTCGATTCGCCCTCCTTCGAAAGGTCGCGGAAGGATTCGGCAATCGTCAGTCCCGACAAAGCCACCGAAGCACGCGCTCCAGGAGGCTCGTTCATCTGCCCGAACACCAGCGTCACTTGCGATTTCTCGACTTCGTTGTAATCCACTTTCGACAAATCCCATTCGCCTTTCTCCATGCTTTCCTTGAAGGCATCGCCATAGCGGATGACGCCGGATTCGATCATCTCGCGCAACAGGTCGTTTCCCTCACGCGTGCGCTCGCCCACACCTGCAAATACCGAGTAGCCATGGTTCTTTTTCGCGATGTTGTTGATGAGTTCCTGGATCAACACCGTCTTACCCACGCCGGCGCCTCCGAACAATCCGATCTTTCCTCCCTTCAAATAAGGCTCCAACAGGTCGATCACTTTGATACCTGTGTAGAGGATTTCCTTACTCGTGGTCAAGTCTTCAAACTTTGGCGGCTCGCGGTGGATCGGGAAAGCGCCCGCGCGGTTCAACTCGTGCATACCGTCGATGGCATCACCCGTTACGTTTAATAGACGTCCCTTTACTTGGTCGCCCACCGGCATGGTAATCGGAGTGCCGAGCGGGACGACTTCCATCCCTCTGCGCAATCCGTCCGTCGAATCCATGGCCACGGTGCGCACCGTATCTTCGCCAATGTGCTGTTGTACTTCCACAATCAGCTTCTTTCCATTCTGACGGGTTATTTCCAGCGCGTCGTGAATGCGAGGGAGTACGACCTTTTCGTCGTCCGACTTTTGGTCGAAATGCACATCCACGACAGGACCGATAACCTGTAAGATATAACCTTTAATTTCTCCCATTGAATCTATTCTTTTGAATTTTGCGCTGCAATATTACGAAAGATTGGAATACGATATTCGCTTGGCTGATTTTTTTTGTCTTTTTGTGCTATATTAAGGGTGCGGGCTTGATTCGTTACTGACGAAATAAACCAATTTATGCGCAATTCGTACCAATTTGTTAGACGAACGTCCCGATTTTAACCCTCGGACACAGAAATAAATAACCCTTTTGTAACCTCTTGTATAGGCAATAGGCTGCCAACTGTTTTGCTATGTTAAAGCTCTTCAGGGAAGGAAAAACAGCCTTCCGCCAAAGAAAAAATCCACTCTCAAAGCAAGGTTCCGGATTGACCGTCCTCACCCGCATCGTTCACCGTATTAAACTCCGCCATTCACGCCGTCGTTTCCGCATTTCACGCCGCCAAATAAATGAAGAATGAGGAATGAAGAATGAAGAATTCCTTCCGGCGGAATTTATACCTATTTAAATAAAGGCGCGCAGATTCTATCCACGTCATGCTGAGCGAAGTCGAAGCATCTCTTTACATCATTCCTCGGCTTCATCGTCTGCTTCCTATCTTACGTTAATAAATTATTATTAAAAAAGATTGAATAAAAGAAGTGGTGATAAAAGTTTTCCCCTATTTCCCGTTGGATGCAAATTCCTTCGAAACCGAAAAGATGTGCAATGCGTTTACGGTGTTGTATTGTTTTCGTTTCAATTCGCGGCAAAATAAATCGGATTATACAAATTTTAATGTCGGAGTTTGTTTTCGGACCAATAATGTTCGAAAAATACCAAAATCTGACCTTGAAAAGGATTCAGACTTGCTTCTTTGTAGTTGCTTTGAGAATGAAAATGGTTGAAATATAACATCTTGAATATTTGTTAATCGATATTCCAATGGAAAGTTTAACTTGCTAAAATGTAGGTTTAAGCGGGAAAATGTATGCAAAAACGGCAAAAATGTCGACATTTTCGAACAAAGTAAAGTAGAGTAAAGGAAAGTGAAGTAAATTATTTTTAGTGTGAGTGAGAGCGTGCGTGCGCGAGAAAAAAGCTTATCAGATGAGAAAAATAGCGGCTTGTTAATTTGAGTTAATTGGCAAAGTCGCTGCATCGAGGAAATGGTGCTGCTTTTAGTTGATAATAAATCAAATATAGTTTGCTTATCGATTTCGATTTTCAAAAAGCCAAATGTTAACGGTACGCTTGAACGTACCAAAAGTGCACCTGGAGAGGGGAAAAGTGCACAAAATAAAATAGAAGAAAAGAAAACAAAAGAAAATAATAACAGCAGCAACAACGCGCGTGCGTGAGAAAAGTAGTTGGAAAAAATGGATGAAATAACCGTGGCTTTTTGCTTTGATTGTAGAAACATGCTTTGTGTTGTCCTGAGAAAATATTGCTGGCTGCGCGATCGTGGCGCAAAACGCCCGAAAAGGGGCAAAAACGAGGTCTTGCGCATCGAGTAGTTGCATGGCGTTTCGGCGACGCTGCGGTAAACATGCGCAATGGCGGGTTTTGAAGGGCGCGTTGTAGTGGAAGTTTTTGAACCTGGAGGCTCGGGGCGCGGAGAATTTGTTTTGAGAACCGATGGGGTAAAAGCCCTGTGTTTTTTTGTGGGGTTTGTTGTATTATTAACTTTATATGGTTAAAATTACAATATAAAAGAGTATAAATCGAAAATATTTTGACTCAAAAGAGGATGGCAATACGGGCTCATCATAAATATATCTCGCAAAAAAAGTGGAAAAAGGCGATACAATCTGTGCGCTTTTTCTATACTTTTGTAAAGCCGAAAGGCAAGAAGAAATATGGACAACTAAAAACACACAACGATGTTGACGCAAATAATAAATGGTAAGATTCTTACGCCACAGGGCTGGCTTACGGACGGCTCTGTGCTGATCCAGGATAATAAGATCCTGGAAGTGACAAACTGCGATTTGGCCGTGGTCGGCGCTACGCTGATTGACGCCAAGGGAATGTATATCGTGCCTGGCGGGGTGGAGCTGCACGTGCACGGCGGTGGCGGCCGCGATTTCATGGAAGGTACAGAAGAGGCTTTCCGGGTAGCTATCCAAACGCACATGCAGCACGGGACGACTTCGATTTTCCCCACGCTCTCTTCTTCGACCATCCCGATGATCCGCGCGGCGGCCGAGACGACCGAGAAGCTCATGGCCGAACCCGATTCGCCCGTATTAGGCTTACACCTCGAAGGGCATTACTTTAATAAGAAGATGGCGGGCGCGCAAATCCCCGAATGGATCAAGAACCCCGACCCCGAAGAGTATATTCCGCTGCTGGAGGATACACATTGTATCAAGCGTTGGGACGCGGCTCCGGAGCTTCCAGGCGCGATGCAGTTTGGTAAATACATTACGTCGAAGGGCGTGATGGCGGCAATCGGGCATACGGCGGCCGAGTATGAAGATGTCTTGACGGCTTATGAGGTAGGTTACCGCCATGCGACGCACTTCTACAACGCCATGCCGGGCTTCCACAAGCGCCGCGAATATAAGTATGAAGGGACGGTCGAAAGCGTGTATCTGATTGACGACATGACGGTCGAAGTGGTAGCCGACGGTATCCACGTCCCGCCTACTATTTTGCGCTTGGTATATAAGATCAAAGGCGTAGAGCGTACGTGCTTGGTGACTGATGCATTGGCTTGTACGGCTACGGATAGCCAGACGGCCTTCGACCCGCGTGTGATTATCGAAGACGGCGTCTGCAAATTGTCCGACCGTTCGGCCCTGGCAGGTAGTATCGCGACGATGGACCGCCTGATCCGTACGATGGTACAAAAGGCAGACATTCCATTGGCCGACGCCGTCCGCATGGCTTCCGAGACGCCGGCCCGCATCATGGGCGTGTACGACCGCAAGGGGTCGCTCCAGCGCGGCAAGGACGCCGATATTATCGTATTGGACAAAGACCTGCAGCTCCGTGCCGTATGGGCAATGGGCAAGCTCGTAGAAGGAACCAACAAATTGTTCTAATCCATTTCATTTATTCATTCTAACTATTAAAAGAAAAAGACGATGTTAACACAGATAATCAATGGAAATATCCTGACGCCGCAAGGTTGGCTGAAAGACGGTTCTGTATTGGTAAGCGACGGAAAGATCCTGGAAGTGACCAATAGCGACTTGGCCGTGATCGGCGCGAAAGTGATCGACGCCAAAGGCATGTGGATCGTTCCCGGATTCGTGGCGATGCACGTACACGGTGGCGGCGGATACGATTTCACAGAAGCCGACGAAGCCGGATTCCGTACAGCCATTACGGCGCATTTGCAACACGGGGCAACGACGATCTTCCCGACGCTTTCCGCTTCGCCCATCGATAAGATCCGTGAGGCAGCGGGCATTTGTGAGCAATTGATGGCCGAGAAAAACTCGCCCGTAGGCGGCTTGCACCTCGAAGGACCGTACCTGAATCCGAAGATGGCCGGCTCGCAATATGCTGATACCGTAAAAGAAATAGATGAAGCTGAATATAAATCTCTCGTGGAAGAAACGCATTGTATCCGTCGGTGGGATATCAGTCCCGAGCTTCCCGGCGCGTTGGATTTTGCCCGCTATATGAAACAGAAAGGCATATTGGCGGCAATCACGCATACCGAAGCGGAATTCGAGCAAATCCGCGAAGCCTACGAGGCCGGTTTCACCCACGTGGCCCACTTCTACAACGCGATGCCGGGTTTCCATAAGCGTCATGAATATAAATATGAAGGGACGGTCGAGAGCGTGTACTTGATGGATGGCATGACGGTCGAAGTCATTGCCGACGGACGCCACTTGCCGTCTACGATCTTGCGCCTCGTTTATAAGGTGAAAGGCGTAGAGCGCACTTGTTTGGTCACGGATGCGATGGCGTATGCCGCTTGCGAGCATCCGCAAGTAGACCCGCGTTTCGTCATTGAAGACGGCGTCTGCAAGTTGGCAGACCACTCTTCGTTGGCTGGCAGTTTGGCGACGATGGACGAGCTGGTGCGTACGATGGTCAAGGCATCTATTCCATTGGCCGATGCCGTGCGCATGGCTTCCGAGACGCCGGCGAAACTGATTGGCGTCGGCGACCACAAAGGAACGTTGGAGCGCGGCAAAGACGCCGACATCCTTGTGCTCGACCGCAAGTTGAACGTCTGCGGCGTCTGGTCGATGGGCGTAGAGGTGCCGGGGACGAATAAACTTTAAGATAAGGAACTTGATACTAAATAAAGTTAATCTGCTAAAGAAAATGCGGGCAAAGGTGTACAAGTAAAGAAAAAACGCTTACCTTTGCACCGTGTTTTTCATGGTATTAGATTTAAGGTTAACAATGGAGATTGGTTGTCGGGATGACAACCATTTTCTTTTTATAGGCATTCCTTTTTCCCTGTTGGTTTAATTGATTGAGTCCGAACAAATTTTTCATTCATCGTTCTAAAATTCATCATTCATTATTCTAAATTCTTCTTTTTAAATTCTTCTTTTTAGTGTTACAATTTTCCCCTTCGTTCGTTTACAGGATAGAAGGGGTCAGCGGAAAATTTATGTGGATAAGACGAGTAAAAGTTGTACCTTTGTCGCATGAATGAATCCGTTTTATA
>CALUZR010000059.1 GCA_944325335.1 uncultured Parabacteroides sp.
CCTTTCAGGGATTCGATGGTGGTATAGCCCATCGCTATCAAGTCTTGTTCGGTCGTTTCGCCGACGTTGGGGATTTTCCGGAGTTCGCTCATATTATAATGTTTTTGTTGATTTGCGCGAAGATAACGAAAAGAAAGGAACGGGGCAAGGGAAGCTACAGGGAAATCTGTTTAATATTCGTTTGTGGAAAAATATCCTAAGTAAAGCCTTTTATTTATAGTTATAATCCAAAGCATTTATACCTATATTTAAGGAGGATTACGCCTGTAATCATTTTGCAAAACAAATGACTTTGAAATCAAATCTTCCCGTCATTCCGTTGAAACACCCCGGCAGTACTTTTGCCATCGAAATCAAAGTAGCAAAAAAATAAATAATGAAACTACAGAAATGGATGTGTATGGCGGCTTTGCTCTTCCTGACGATGGGCTTGCAAGCCGCGAAATTGAAAGGCGTGGTAATTGATAAAGCGGCCAATGAACCGTTGATTGGTGCCACGGTGCAAATCGAAGGGACAACGCAGGGTGCCGTAACGGACATCGACGGGCGTTTTGAATTCCCCGACTTGGAGGCAGGGCAATATGTCTTAATTGCCAAATATATTTCTTATGTCACTCAACGGATAGAAGTTAACTTAGGCGAAAGCGACCAAGAGGTATCGATCCAGATGGCGACAGACGACCGGCAAATCGATGAAGTAACGGTCGTAGCCCGCAAGAACCTGGAAGGAGAACGTGCCCTCTTGCAAGAGCGGCAAATGGCCACGGTAGCGGTAGAGAATATCGGTGCGAAGGAGATGAGCATCAAAGGTATATCGACCGTAGAAGAGGGCGTGAAGAAAATCACGGGCGTTTCCATCGCACAAGCCGGGCAATTGATTGTCCGCGGTTTGGGAGACCGATATAGCACAACGACACTGAACGGGTTGCCTATCGCCTCTCCGAATCCGGATAACAAACTTATTCCGTTGGATTTGTTTCCGACCTCGACCGTAAAGAACATCACCGTAAGCAAAGTGTATGAAGCGAGTGCGTTTGCCGATTATTCGGGTGCACATATCGACATCAGCACCAAAGAGCAGACGGGCGAAGATTTCTTTAACCTTTCTTTCAATGTAGGCGGACGCTTCAATACGATGGGTGGAGATTTCTACCAGATGGACCGTAACGGGACACTCTTCAAAACGCCTTCGTTGGATAGCGACTTGCGAGATATGGCATTAACTGACTTCGAAGCGTATGCACGACACAACCAATTGTTTGATACGAATTTCGACGTAGACAAGAAGACTGCCTTACCCGAATTTGGAGGCAACATCGGTGTGGGCAAGAACTTCGACATACAAGGTAACAACCTCAGTATTTTGGCTTCGCTCGGTGTGAGCAACGATTTGCAAACCATGCAGGATGCTTCGGTGCGTACATTGGAGGCAACTGGAACGACTTTGAATGAATTTGCATACGACAGCTATGCCACGACCCTGAAGATTGCCGGATTGGGAAGTGCCAGCTATACGTTTCGCACCCGGGATATGATTGGTTACACCTTCTTTTATGCCCGGAACGCCATCGACAATTACATGCGGCGCGAGGGCTACGACTACGAAGACCACAACTTGGTTGGTAGCAATAACGTCACGCATATCTATAGTTTGCAGAACCATCAAATCAACGGAAAACATTTCTTGGGTGAAGACAACCGTTGGGATTTGAATTGGAGCGGTTCGTATAGCAAGACGGGCAGCCAAGAACCGGACCGCCGCCAGATGATGTTCTTAAAGCAAGACGATGGTTCATTACGCCTCTTCAAGTTGAACCAACAAGAGACGATGCGCTACTTCGGTTCGTTGGACGAAACCGAATGGGTGGGCAACGTGGCCGCCGGATACCAATTCGACGAGAAGAATAACTTGAAATTCGGATTTACCTATAAGGATAAAGACCGCGACTATATGGCGACACGCTTCTACTACGATTTGGATGGATTGAATCCGACCGTGACGGATATTTATCATCCTTCGGACTTCTTTACCCAAGCCGATGTTGAAACCGGACACGTCACGATCGACCGCGTACAACAACGCCGCGATAGCTATCAGGCGGGCAACGAAATCTACGCTGGATACATCCAAGCCGATTATTATCCGATCGCTTCCTTGTTGGTCAATGTAGGACTTCGCTTGGAATCCAGCAAGCAATGGGTCGATTACTATACCGACGGCGGACAAGCAGCCCGGAGCGAATTGAACAAGAACGACCTCTTCCCGGCTTTGAACTTGAAATATGAAATGCCGAAGGAGAATAATTTGCGCTTCTCGTTCTCGCGAACCATCACGCGTCCATCTTTTATCGAAATGGCTCCGTTCCTTTATCAGGAATCGTATGGTTCGGCACAAATCCGTGGTAATGCCGATTTGCAGAATGGCTATAATTACAACTTGGACTTGCGCTACGAACAGTTCTGGGCAAACGGCGATATGTTCTCGGTGACGGGTTATTACAAATATCTGAACGACCCGATCGAACGCGTGCAAACGTTGGCAGGCGGCGCTACGGTTCATTCCTTCCAGAATGCAGATAATGGTTTGGCGGCCGGCTTGGAAGTAGAATTCCGCAAAGAGCTGGTAAAAGACTTGAAAGTCGGAGCCAATGCATCTTTCATGTATACGGACGTGAAATTGCCAGAAGGCGGAGCTTATACGAACAACCAGCGTGCCTTGCAGGGTGCTTCACCTTACCTGGTGAATGCGGACTTGACGTACGCCCCACGCTTCGGCGATGACCGCCAGCTGAGTATTGCATTGCTTTACAACTTGCAAGGTCCCCGCATCCACTCCGTAGGCATCGCCGGATTGGGCGACGTGGAGCAGCTTCCGGTTCATACGTTGAACTTGGCAGCCAGCTATCAACTCAATAGCCGCCTCTCCTTGAAATTGCAAATAGACGATATCTTGAACCGGGATGTGGTCTTCGAACAAGAAGTACCGGCATTGGACAAAAACGTCGAAGTTGAACGCTTCAAGAATGGCGCCAGCTTTGAAATCGGAATCAGTTACAATTTATAAATAGGAATATAATCATTTAAAAACAAGAAAAGTATGAAGACAAATTGGAAATGGGTTGCTATGTTATTGGCAGCAAGTATGACTTTCACGGCTTGTAGTGACGACGATAAGAATGAGCCAACCCCGAATCCCAACCCAACGCCCGAAGTAACCAATGAACTTTCCGAGAACATTACGGAAGACATGACATTGGAAGCAGGACAAGAATATACGTTGAACGGCGGTATCCACGTCACCAACGGAGCGACTTTGACCATCGAACCGGGCGTAACCATTACGGCCATCCACGATGACCAGGTAGATTACATCTTGGTGGAACAAGGCGCGAAGATCAACGCCGTAGGTACGGCCGACGAGCCCATCATCATGACCTCGGAAAGCAAAGAGCCGAAAGCTTGGGGCGGCCTCCACATCTGCGGTTCTGCCCATACGAATGCCGAAGGTGGTACGGGAAGCTCTGAAATCGGCGCTGCGGCGTATGGTGGCGATAACGATGCAGACAACTCTGGTACGTTGCAATATGTCCGTTTGGAATATACGGGTTATGCGTTCGACGAAGAGCATGAATCAAACGGCATTTCGTTTTATGGCGTAGGAAACGGCACGACGGTAGACCATTGCCAAGTGTACAAAGGCGCAGACGATGGTTTCGAATTCTTTGGCGGTTCGGTCAATGTAAAATACTTGGTGGCTACGGATTGCGAGGATGATTCGTTCGACTGGACAGAAGGCTGGAACGGCAAAGGCCAGTTCTTGGTAGCTACCCAGTCGGCAGATGCGGATTGCGATTGCTTGATGGAATGCGATAACAATGGCAATAACTTTGCGGCTGAACCGATTGCACATCCGGTATTGGCCAACTTGACGTTGATTGGCAACGGCGGCGATGCGCAAGGTATCCGTCTGCGTGCCGGTACGCAAGTGGAATTGTATAACGCGATGATTAGTGGGAAAGCACTTCCTCTGACAGTTGAAACAACTGAAACAGAACAAGCATTGGCAGATGGTACGTCGATTATCCGCAATGTATCGTTGAGCGGCGAGCTGACTTCGGAAGAGGGCATCTACACCAACGAGATGTTTGCCGCAGGCGAAGGCAACTTAACGAACCAAGAACTCCCGACCACGGCCGTAGGCACGACGGAAGGCGGCACGACTCCATCCGATTCTTTCTTCGAAACAGCTGACTACAAGGGAGCTGTATCGGAAGACAACGACTGGACAGCAGGTTGGACATTATAAAAGGATAAGGGGTATGAGCCAAGGCAACGGCTTACGACCTTGACTCGTCCCTACCAGTCATTCCCCTTAGCGAGGTAACTTCTTACCCCACGTTAAGGGGAATCTTTTTGTGCTCGCTACTAAAAACAAGCAAGCAAGGGAGACAATTTTTGTTTTTAAGCTCCGGTTTTAAAACCGCAAGCTGCGGTTATAAAAACGAAGCCTGCGGTTTTATAATCGCAGCTTGAAAATGAAAATTAGAACGCTTGCATTCACTATTTTGTTCCCTTCCCATCAATTAGCTACCCTACGAAGGGGAGAAAAGATAGGGTACGAAGGGGCAAAGGGCGCATATCCTCTCTCCTGCCGTCCGCCCGGAAGGTATCCTTTTTCAAGGGATATGGGTCTCTTGTCACCCTATATAACTCCCAGGAAGGCGATTTTGCAAGAAAATGGAAGATAAATCGGGAAAATACTTGGACAATTGCGCAGAATTGTCGTACCTTTGGGCGTTCATTAGCAGAACCTACAAATTAAAACACTATATGTCATGATAACTTTTACTTGTTGTTTCATTGCATTGCTTGTCGGATACTTCACGTATGGCAAGCTGGTGGAAAGGATTGTCGGCGTCGACCCCGCTTGGAAAACACCGGCTTATACGCTTCAAGACGGTGTGGATTATATCCCGATGCCGACGTGGAAGATATTTATGATCCAGTTCCTGAATATCGCGGGCTTGGGTCCTATCTTTGGCGCCATCCTGGGAGCTAAGTTCGGGACAGCCTCTTTCCTTTGGATCGTGCTGGGAACGGTTTTCGCCGGAGCCGTCCACGATTTCATTTCAGGGCATCTCTCCTTGCGCATGAACGGAGCGAGCCTTCCCGAAATTATCGGCCGCTACTTAGGTCATCGTTTTATGCAATTCATGCGTGCGTTCACCATCTTGTTGATGATCTTGGTGGGCGTGGTATTTGTGGCAGGACCCGCCGGATTGCTGGCCAACTTGACGCCCGCCGCACTCGATACGACCTTCTGGATTCTGGTCATTTTCCTTTATTATATATTGGCTACATTGCTCCCGATCGATAAAATCATTGGGAAGATCTACCCCTTGTTTGCCGCCGCCTTGCTATTTATGGCAGTAGGTATTTTGGTGATGCTTTATGTACATCACCCCGCCCTGCCGGAATTGACCGACGGACTGGCCAATACGCATCCCGACGGATTGCCTATCTTCCCGATTATGTTCGTAAGCATTGCCTGCGGCGCTATCTCCGGATTCCATGCGACGCAAAGCCCGCTCATGGCGCGTTGCCTGACCAACGAACGGCATGCCTACCCGGTCTTTTATGGAGCCATGATTACAGAAGGTATCGTAGCCTTGATTTGGGCCGCTGCAGCTACCTATTTCTTCCACGAAAACGGGATGGGCGAGAACAATGCTGCCGTCGTAGTGGATGCGGTAACGAAAGAATGGCTCGGCGCCGTGGGTGGCATCCTGGCGGTATTGGGCGTGATTGCCGCTCCGATCACTTCAGGCGATACAGCTTTCCGCTCGGCACGCTTGATGGTGGCCGACTTCCTTCACATGGAGCAAAAGAGCATTTCAAAGCGGCTTATGATTTGCATTCCGATGTTCCTCATCGCCATTGGTATCCTGATTTACTCGATGAAAGACCAAGACGGGTTTGACATGATTTGGCGTTACTTCGCCTGGTCGAACCAGACGCTGGCCGTCTTCACCTTGTGGGCATTGAGCATTTATATGTTGCAAAAGAAGAAGCCCTACGTCATTACGCTTTTGCCAGCCCTTTTCATGACGATGGTCTGCGCGACCTACATCTTTGTAGCGCCGGAAGGATTTGGGCTTTCATATTCCGTTTCGCTCCTTATTGGCAGTATCGTTACGCTAATCTGTCTTGTTTTATTCTGGATAAGCAGACAACGTGTCAGGAAACTGCAGTAAAAGACGAAAAAAAACGACAAGTTTGCAACAAGATATTAAAAAATACTTTAGCTTTGCAGCTTGGAAACAAAGGCATAAAATTTGAAGAAAAAAATTTAGATATATAACATTTTAAACTTACAGTAATTATGAACAGAAAGTTTTTATTGCCATTCTTAATGTTGGCAGCAATTCTAACTTTTTCTTCTTGCTCAAACAAGTTGAAACCGTTAGCTGAAGAGTACATTAAGGCTGAGCCTCAGCCCTTGGAAGCAATTGGCGGACAGGTTCCTGTAACAATCAATGCAACCATTCCAGCCAAATGGTTTAACAAGAAAGCGGTCGTAACGATGACTCCGGTTCTTCGTTATGAAGGCGGCGAAGCTTGGGGTACGGCTTACACTTATCAAGGTGAAAAGGTAGACGGCAACAATCAAGTCATCGCTTACAAAGAAGGCGGTAACATTACGTTGAAATCTTCTTTCACGTACAAGCCTGAAATGAAGAAGTCTGAATTGTATTTGACTTTTGATGCAAAGGTAAAGAACAAGACTGTTAAATTGCCGGACGTAAAAATCGGCGAAGGTGTCTTGGCTACTTCTGAATTGGCAGATGCCGCTACGGCAAATGCAGCTATCGCAGCAGACAAATTCCAACGTATCATTAAAGAAGCGCACGATGCCAGCATCATGTTCTTGATCCAGCAGGCTAATCTTCGTTCGCAAGAATTGAAGAAGGATGAAATCACAGACTGGAAAGACTTGGTGAAGAACGCAGACGAAGCTCCGAACCAGAATGTCGCTATCGAAATCCAGGCGTATGCATCTCCGGATGGTGGTGTGGAATTGAACACAGGTTTGGCAGAAAGACGTGAAAAGAATACAGATAAATACTTAGCTAAGGAGTTGAAGAAAATGGACGTAGATGCTCCGGTTGACGCTAAGTACACAGCTCAAGACTGGGAAGGTTTCCAAGAATTGGTTTCAAAGTCTAACTTGCAAGACAAAGACTTGGTTTTACGCGTATTGTCAATGTATACTGATCCGGAACAACGCGAACAAGAAATCAAGAACATCTCTTCTGTTTACAGCACATTGGCTGAAGAAATCTTACCGCAATTGCGTCGTTCTCGTTTGATTGCCAATATCGAAATCATTGGTAAGTCTGACGACGAAATCACAGCTTTGGCTAAGAATGATCCGAAAGCATTGAACGTAGAAGAAATCCTGTATGCTGCAACGTTGACAAACGATAACGCAGAAAAGACTCGTATCTACAACGAAGCTTCTAAGCTCTATCCGAACGATTATCGTACATGGAACAACGTAGGTATGATGGCCTTCCGCGCAGGTGATTTGGCTAAGGCTGAACAAATGTTCAACAAAGCAAATTCAATCAAGAACAATCCGGAAGCAAATATGAACTTAGGTTTGATTGCCTTGACGAAGGGAGACAAAGCGAAAGCACAGCAATTGTTCGGTAGCGCTTCTGGTGTAGCTGAATTGAACGAAGCATTGGGTGTTCTGTACTTGGAACAGGGTGAATATGCAAAGGCTGCTAATTCTTTCGGTGCGGTTAAATCGAACAATGCAGCGTTAGCTCAAATCTTGACAAAGGATTACAGCAAAGCTTCACAAACGCTGAATGCCGTTCCGACTCCGGATGCAACTACATCTTATTTGAAGGCTGTCGTAGCAGCTCGTACGAACGATGCAAATGGCGTAATTAGCAACTTGAAAGACGCAATCGCTAAGGATGCTTCTTTGAAGAACGAAGCTGCTATCGACCTTGAGTTCGCTAAGTATGCTACAAACTCTGATTTTACATCCATAGTGAAATAATAAGTGTTTTAATTACGAATTTTAACAAGAAAAGGATTTTTGTGGGGAAAGGTTCTTCGAGAGAAGAGCCTTTTCTTTTTCATTTTATCGGTTTAGGTTATATGATGAATGCAAATGAATTAAAAGGCCATGTGGCCATGCTGGGCGCCGAAACAATGTGGGGATTGATGGCTCCAGTGGGCAAGTTCGTCCTTTCAGGAGCTGTGGTGACGCCTCTTATCCTGACAGATTTCCGCATGATAGGAGCGGCCTGCCTCTTTTGGATTGCCTCTTTTTTTACGAAACAAGAGCATGTAAACCATAAAGACATGCTTTCGATGTTCTTTGCCGCCTTGTTGGGCATTGTGTTCAATCAAGGTTCTTATCTCTTTGGCTTGGGCTTAACCACGCCCATCAATGCCTCGATTGTAACGACCAGTTTGCCTATCCTGACGATGATTATCGCCGCCATTTATTTACGTGAGCCCATCACGGGCAAGAAACTATTGGGTGTGTTTATGGGTGCCGTAGGTGCATTGTTGTTGATATTAAGCGGCCAACGTCTTTCGGGAGAAGACGCTGGAAGTATTTGGGGCGTTTTATTGTGCCTATTTGCCCAATTCTGTTTTTCTCTTTACCTTGTTTTCTTCAAAGGATTGATTGGGAAATATTCGCCAATAACGTTGATGAAATGGATGTTTACCTATTCGTCCATCTGTATGATTCCTTTCTCGTACAATCAATTGCTGGCAATCGATTGGCAAATGTTTGATTTCCGTACGATAGGCGGCATAGCGATGGTCGTCGTAGGCGGTACGTTCATCAGTTATCTATTAATTCCAATCGGACAGAAGAGCTTACGCCCCACGGTTACCAGTATGTACAACTACGTGCAACCTATCATTGCCAGTATTGTAGCTATTGCTTGGGGAATGGATAGTTTCAATTTCCTCAAAATCATAGCCGTTATCCTCGTCTTTACAGGTGTATTCTTCGTAACACAAAGCAAGAGCCGTGCACAAATGGAGGAATACGAACGGAAGAAAGCAGCTGAAGAAAACAATTAATACAATACTTCTGCTCTCAAAACATAGTTATAATCGCTGGCAATAACAGCGTAAATTCCGGCGATTATAGCTATAAAAAACAAACATAAAAGCCAACAAAAAAGGCATACCACACTCGCGATATGCCTTTTCGTTATGCTTTATACTCGATACGTTCGATTAAGCATCTCCTTTAGGTACGAAATCCTGGAAGTTAGCAGTCTTTCCTTCACCAGCGCCTTCATTGTTTGCAGGAGCAGCCGTACGTGCATTGGCCAACATAGCTTCATACTTCCGCAAGTTGTCTTGCAAAGCCAAATACAGACGATGTGCATTATCCGGAGTCATGATGATGCGGCTCTTTACTTGTGCTTTAGGAGCACCCGGAACGACGCGGATAAAGTCTAAAATAAACTCCGAAGGAGAATGTGCAATGATTGCGAGGTTCGCATAAATACCCTGAGCCATCTCTTCAGACAACTCTACTTGGATTTCGTTGTTGTTTGTCGGTTTGTTTTCTTCCATGATTATTTAAATTATATAAGTTATTACGGATGCAAATATACATACTTAAATCGGAATATCGGCATTCAGATGCCCAAAAAAACTAAAGGCAACCACTTTCACAAGCAGTTGCCTTTACACACAAATCAGTAATTCTTATCTTTGAAGTTAGAAATAAATCAATCATCTTTATCCATAGCGTTGAAATCGACCACGTTCTTGCGATTGGCCATAAAACGATCGAAATCGTCTTTCGCTCCGACAATCAACTTATCGAACTCACGCTGCCCTGTACCAGCCGGGATCAAATGTCCGCAAATGACATTTTCTTTCAAGCCTTCCAGATAATCTACTTTGCCATTGATAGCAGCTTCGTTCAACACCTTCGTCGTTTCCTGGAAAGAAGCGGCCGACATAAAGCTGCTCGTTTGCAAAGCGGCACGAGTAATACCCTGCAAAATCTGATTAGCCGTGGCTGGCATCGCATCACGTACCTCTACGAGCTTCAAATCGCGACGTTTAAGCATACTGTTTTCATCACGCAGCTTACGAGCCGTCACAATCTGCCCTGCCTTCAACGTTTGCGAATCACCTGCATCTGTGACTACTTTCTTACCCCAGATGCGGTCATTTTCTTCCATGACTTCGACCTTATCTACCACCTGTTGCTCCAAGAAACGCGTATCTCCCGGATCAACAATTTCCACCTTACGCATCATCTGACGTACAATAACTTCGAAGTGCTTATCATTAATCTTCACACCCTGCAAACGATAGACATCCTGAATTTCATTCACGATATACTCTTGCACGGCAGTCGGACCCATGATAGACAAGATATCCGAAGGAGTAATAGCACCATCCGACAAAGGCATACCTGCACGAATATAGTCGTTCTCTTGTACTAACAACTGTTTCGACAACGGCACCATATACTTCTTCACCTCGCCTAACTTAGAAGTTACGGTAATTTCACGATTACCACGTTTAATCTTACCGAAACCTACTTCACCATCGATTTCAGATACAACTGCAGGGTTAGACGGATTACGAGCTTCGAACAACTCTGTTACACGAGGCAAACCACCCGTGATATCACCCGCCTTACTTACCGCACGCGGAATCTTCACCAATACTTCACCTGCTTTCACCATATCGCCTGCATCCTTCACTACGTGAGCGCCAAGCGGTAATGAATAATTCTTCAAATAATTACCATTCTCGTCTACGATATGAGCAGCTGGAGCCTTCGTTTTATCTTTCGATTCGATAATGATCTTTTCCTTCAAGCCAGTCGTCTCATCGCTTTCGACCTTATAAGTCACATTCTCAATAACGCTTTCGAATTCCAATTTACCGGAAACTTCCGATACGATAACGGCATTGAACGGGTCCCATTCGATAATGACATCCCCCTTCTTCAACGTATCGCCGCTATTGAAGAACAACTTCGAACCATACGGAATATTATGCGTCATTAAAACAATCTTCGTATGCGGATCGATCAAACGCATTTCAGCCAAACGGCTGACAACGACTTGATGAGGTTTACCATCCTCTTCGGCATTCACTGCGCGTAATTCGTCAATTTCCAACAACGCACTATCATACTTACAAGAAATACTATTTTCCGTAGCCACATTCGAAGCAATACCTCCGACGTGGAATGTACGCAATGTCAACTGAGTACCCGGTTCACCAATAGATTGAGCAGCAATGACACCGACCACTTCGCCCTTCTGAACCATTTGGTTCGTAGCCAAGTTACGGCCATAGCACTTCGCACATACGCCTTTCTTTGATTCGCACGTAAGCACCGAACGGATTTCCACGCTTTCAATCGGAGACTCTTGAATCTTCTTCGCCGCCTCTTCACGGATTTCTTCCCCTGCTTTAACGATGATTTCGCCCGTTGTCGGATGGATAATATCATGCACAGAGACACGGCCTAAGATACGTTCATACAACGAAGCAATCACCTCTTCATTGTTCTTCAATTCCGTACATACCAAACCACGCAACGTACCACAATCCTCTTCGTTGATAATCACATCATGCGAAACATCAACCAAACGACGTGTCAAATAACCTGCGTCGGCTGTCTTCAATGCAGTATCGGCAAGACCCTTACGAGCACCGTGGGTAGAGATGAAGTACTCCAACACCGAAAGACCTTCCTTAAAGTTAGAAAGAATCGGGTTTTCAATAATCTGACCACCTTCGGCACCACTCTTTTGCGGTTTAGCCATCAAACCACGCATACCCGACAACTGACGAATCTGCTCTTTAGAACCACGAGCTCCAGAATCCATCATCATGAAAATAGAATTGAAGCCGTCGTTATCTTCAGTCAATTGCCTTATCAAAATATTCGAGAGCTTGCTATTGACATGTGTCCACGTATCAATAATCTGGTTATAACGTTCATTATTGGTAATGAAACCCATGTTATAGTTTGCCATGATTTGCTCGACTTCATCATAACCTTCTTTCACCAAGGCATCCTTCTCTGGCGGAATCAATACGTCAGCCAAGTTAAAGGACAAACCACCCTTGAACGCCATGTAGTAACCCAAGTTCTTAATATCGTCCAAGAATTGAGCAGTACGAGCCACACCACAAGCCTTGATTACTTTACCAATAATATCACGCAAAGCTTTCTTACCCAATACTTCGTTCAGATAGCCGACCTCTTTCGGAACAAACTCGTTCACCATCAAACGACCCACCGAAGTCTCAACCATCTTCTTCACAATATTGCCATCTTCATCCAAATCGTCTACATAAACTTTAATAGGCGCATGGATATCCAATTTCTTTTCATTATAAGCAATCGTTGCCTCTTCCGGTCCGTAGAACATTAAACCTTCACCTAAAGTTCCTTTACGCAACTTCGTAATGTAATACAAACCAAGCACCATATCTTGAGAAGGCACAGTAATAGGAGCACCATTCGCCGGATTCAGAATGTTATGAGAAGCCAACATCAATAATTGAGCTTCCAATACGGCTTCATTACCCAAAGGCAAGTGAACAGCCATCTGGTCACCGTCAAAGTCCGCATTAAATGCCGTACAAGCCAATGGATGCAACTGAATAGCTTTTCCCTCGATCAGCTTAGGTTGGAATGCTTGAATACCCAAACGGTGCAACGTCGGGGCACGGTTCAACAACACCGGATGGCCCTTCATGACATATTCCAAGATATCCCACACAACAGGCTCCTTCCGGTCCACAATCTTCTTGGCAGACTTCACCGTTTTTACGATGCCTCGCTCAATCAACTTACGGATGATAAACGGCTTATATAACTCAGCCGCCATGTCTTTCGGCAAACCGCATTCATGCATCTTCAATTCCGGACCTACTACAATCACAGAACGAGCTGAATAATCCACACGTTTACCTAACAAATTCTGACGGAAACGTCCCTGCTTTCCTTTTAAGCTGTCCGACAAAGACTTTAATGGACGATTGGCATCGGTCTTTACAGCACTTGACTTGCGAGAATTATCAAACAACGAATCAACTGCCTCCTGAAGCATACGTTTTTCATTACGCAAGATTACTTCCGGAGCTTTAATATCAATCAAACGTTTCAAACGGTTGTTACGAATGATAACACGCCGATACAAATCATTTAAATCAGAAGTAGCAAAACGGCCACCATCCAATGGAACCAACGGACGCAATTCGGGCGGAATTACCGGAATCACTTTCATAATCATCCATTCAGGCCGATTCTTACCTTTCGATGCACGGAAAGATTCTACAACCTGCAAACGCTTTAAAGCTTCATTCTTACGTTGTTGAGAACTATCCGTATTCGCACGATGGCGCAATTCATAAGAAAGAGAATCCAAGTCCAAGCGTGTCAATAAATCATAGACTGCCTCTGCTCCAATCTTGGCTATGAACTTATTAGGATCCGAATCGTCCAACAATTGATTTTCCTTTGGCAGATTGTCCAAGATTTCCAAATATTCCTCTTCCGACAATAAATCCAAATCTGCAACAGTATCGACACATCCTGCCTGAATGACTACATATCTTTCATAATAGATAATAGCATCCAACTTCTTTGTAGGCAACCCCAATAAATATCCAATCTTATTAGGCAACGAACGGAAGTACCAAATATGCGCAATAGGGACTACCAAATGAATGTGTCCCATACGTTCACGACGAACTTTCTTTTCGGTAACTTCCACACCACAACGATCGCACACAATACCCTTATAACGAATTCGTTTGTATTTACCGCAATGACATTCATAATCCTTCACAGGACCGAATATACGCTCGCAGAACAAACCATCGCGTTCCGGCTTATATGTGCGATAGTTAATCGTTTCAGGTTTCAACACCTCACCATACGAATTCTCTAAGATTTCCTCTGGCGATGCTAACCCTATCGATATTTTCGTAAAGTTACTCTTTATCTTACTATCTTTTCTAAAGGCCATATTTTATTTTTATAAAGAGTTATCAACAATTAAAAGCAGGTAGGCTTTCGCCCACCTGATATGAAATAAATAGCATATTATTCCAATGTAATGCTCAAACCGAGACCTCTCAATTCATGCAATAACACATTCAATGATTCAGGTATACCTGGTTGTGGCATCGGATCGCCTTTTACAATCGCTTCGTAAGCTTTCGAACGACCTACAACATCATCTGATTTAATCGTCAGAATTTCTTGCAAAACATGAGCGGCACCAAATGCTTCCAGTGCCCAAACCTCCATTTCTCCGAAACGCTGACCTCCAAATTGAGCTTTACCACCCAAAGGTTGTTGCGTAATCAACGAATACGGACCAATTGAACGTGCATGCATCTTATCATCAACCATGTGCCCCAATTTCAAGAAATAAGTGACACCTACCGTAGCAGGCTGATCAAAACGTTCACCTGTACCTCCATCATACAAATAAGTCTTTCCATAACGAGGAATTCCAGCCTTATCTGTCCAAGCGTTCAAATCATCCAACGAAGCGCCATCAAAAATCGGAGTAGCAAATTTTACATTCAAATTACGACCAGCCCAACCTAATACAGCTTCAAATATCTGTCCTAAATTCATACGAGAAGGCACACCCAACGGATTCAAACAAATATCCACAGGTGTTCCATCTTCCAAGAAAGGCATATCCTCTTGACGAACGATTTTCGAGACGATACCTTTATTACCGTGTCGACCGGCCATTTTATCACCGACTTGTATCTTACGTTTTTTCGCGATATAAACTTTCGCCATTTGTACAATACCGGTAGGAAGTTCATCGCCAATCGTAAGATCAAACTTTTTACGCCTTAATTCGGCATCCAATTCCTTATATTTCTTCAGGTAATTCAGTATTACTTGTCGGATTAATCCGTTCTTATCCTCATCCGCAGTCCATGCACTTACTTGAACCGTATTATAATCCAATTCTTCCAATCCACGACGAGTAAACTTTGCACCCTTCGCAATGATTTCTGAATTCATATAATCTTTCACGCCTTGAGAAACCTTACCATTCGTCAAAGTCAACAACTTATCAATTAGTAAGTTCTTCAAGTCAGCCATCTTCACCTCATATTCTTCATCCAATTTCGGCAAAAGAGCTTTGTCGGTGGCCTTTGCTTTGCGCTTCTTGACCGCCTTAGAGAACAATTTCGTATCAATCACTACGCCCCGCAAAGAAGGAGTAGCTTTCAACGAAGCATCCTTCACATCACCAGCTTTATCACCAAAAATGGCACGTAACAACTTCTCCTCAGGAGAAGGATCAGATTCGCCTTTAGGAGTAATTTTACCAATCAAAATATCACCCGGCTCAACACGCGCTCCTACACGGATAATACCCCTTTCGTCCAAATCTTTTGTGGCATCTTCACTTACATTTGGAATATCTGAAGTTAATTCCTCCATACCACGTTTGGTTTCACGAACTTCCAAAATGTATTCATCCACATGCACAGATGTAAAGAAGTCTTCACGAACCATGCGCTCATTCAACACAATAGCATCCTCGTAATTATATCCCTTCCATGGCATATAAGCAACCTTTACATTCTTACCTAATGCCAATTCACCATCTTGTGTAGAATAACCTTCAGTCAAAATATCACCCTCTTTTACACGCTGACCTCTATGGCAAATAGGACGCAAATCGACCGTAGTGGACTGATTCGTTTTACGCCATTTCGGGATATTATAGGTCTTAACCGCATCCTCAAAGCTAACAAACTCTTCATCCTCCGTACGATCATATTTAATCTTAATGCACGTAGCATCTACAAAAACAATCTCGCCTTCACGTTCTGCAATAATTTGTGTACGAGAATCACGCGCAACTTGAGCTTCTATTCCAGTACCCACAATAGGAGCATCTGTACGCAACAAAGGAACCGCCTGGCGCATCATGTTTGATCCCATCAACGCACGGTTCGCATCGTCGTGCTCCAAGAAAGGTATCAAAGATGCTGCAATAGAAGCAATCTGTGTCGGAGAGACATCCATCAAATTCACTTCTTCTGGTGCGACTACAGGGAAATCAGCTTCTTGTCTTGCCTTCACTCTGTCATTGATAAAACGACCTTCATCATCCAACGGAGCATTTCCTTGAGCAATAATTCTATTTTCTTCTTCTTCTGCCGTATAATAACGCAATCCTTCAGGAGATAAATCTACTTTTCCATTTTCTACACTACGATAAGGAGTAGAAATAAAGCCCAAATCATTAATTTTTGCATATACACAAAGAGAAGAAATCAAACCAATATTCGGACCTTCAGGTGTCTCAATCGGACACAAACGACCATAGTGCGTATAATGCACATCACGTACCTCGAAACCAGCGCGGTCACGAGACAAACCACCAGGACCTAAAGCAGAAAGACGACGCTTATGCGTAATCTCAGCCAAAGGATTGGTTTGATCCATAAATTGTGATAACGCATTCGTTCCAAAGAATGAGTTTACCACAGAAGAAATCGTCTTTGCATTAATCAAATCAATCGGAGTAAAGACTTCGTTATCACGCACATTCATACGTTCACGTACTGTACGAGACATACGAGCCAGACCAATACCAAATTGATTATACAATTGTTCACCAACAGTGCGAACACGACGATTACTCAAATGATCGATATCATCCACTATTGCTTTAGAATTAATCAATTCTATCAAGTACTTGATGATTTCGATTATATCTTCTTTTGTCAGGACCTTTATATCCTCACTAATAGAAAGATTTAATTTCTTATTAATACGATAGCGCCCTACATCACCTAAGTCATAACGCTTATCTGAAAAGAATAAGTTAGTAATGACTTCACGCGCACTCGCTTCATCGGCCGGTTCTGCATTACGCAACTGACGATAAATATAAAGGACTGCTTCTTTTTCTGAATTACTTGGGTCTTTCTGCAAAGTATTATAGATAATAGCATAATCAGACAAATTCTGATCTTCCCTATGCAACAAAATATTTTGAGCACCCGATTCCAGAATATCTTCGATGTTACTATCATCTAAAACAGATTCACGATCAACAATAACATCGTTTCGTTCAATAGATACAACTTCCCCCGTATCTTCATCAGCAAAATCTTCCACCCATGTTTTCAATACACGAGCAGCCAATTTACGACCAATCATTTTCTTTAAATTAGCTTTAGTCACTTTGACTTCTTCCGCCAAGTTAAAGATTTCAAGAATATCTTTATCGCTTTCAAAACCGATCGCTCTTAACAAAGTAGTTACAGGTAACTTCTTTTTACGATCGATATAAGCATACATGACATTATTAATGTCCGTAGCAAATTCAATCCACGAACCCTTAAAAGGAATGATACGTGCAGAATACAATTTTGTACCATTCGCATGAACACTTTGTCCAAAGAAAACACCTGGAGAGCGATGCAACTGAGATACGACAACACGTTCTGCACCGTTAATCACGAAAGTACCACGCTCTGTCATGTAAGGAATAGGACCTAAGTACACATCCTGTATGACAGTGTCAAAATCTTCATGATCCGGATCCGTACAATACAATTTTAACTTTGCTTTTAACGGAACACTATAAGTAAGTCCTCGTGAAATACATTCATCAATGCTATAACGAGGAGGGTCAATATAGTAATCTAAAAACTCCAACACAAAGTTATTGCGAGTATCTGCAATAGGAAAATTCTCAGCAAATACTTTATACAATCCCTCCTTCTTTCTCTTTTCAGGAGGTGTGTCGAGTTGAAGGAAGTCCCTAAAAGACTTCAATTGCACTTCGAGAAAATCCGGATATGGAAGAGAATTCTTTATCGAAGCAAAATTTACTCTTTGATTTACAGCTGTTGAAGACATCTAGTAAGGATTTTATTGAACTTATTAAAATTATAGACGCAAAAAGGTTAAGAATCCCCATCGCCGAAGATTCTTAACCAACTTCCTGATAAACAGGTTATAAATTTATTACTTAAGCTCAACTTCTGCTCCAGCGTCTTCCAATGCCTTCTTCAATGCTTCAGCATCTTCTTTAGAAACACCTTCTTTTACTTTGCTAGGAGCTGCGTCTACCAAGTCTTTAGCTTCTTTCAAGCCCAGACCGCAATGTTCCTTAACAGCCTTAACTACCTGCAATTTAGCAGCACCAGCTGATTTCAAAATTACATCGAAAGAAGTCTTTTCTTCTACCGGAGCTGCAGCACCTGCTGCCGGACCTGCAACAGCTACAGCTGCAGCAGCTGGTTCAATACCATATTCTTCTTTCAGAATTGTTGCCAATTCACTAACTTCTTTTACGGTCAGGTTTACTAATTGTTCTGCAAAAGCTTTCAAATCTGCCATTTTTGTATGATTTAAATGATTATTTTTACTTTGTTAATTATATGAATTTATCTTTCTTCCAATGTCTTTAATAAGCCATGGATAGTTTGTCCGGATGATTGCAGAGCCGAAATAACATTCTTCGCCGGAGATTCCAACAAAGCAATAACATCGGCAATAAGTTCTTTCTTGCTCTTGATACTTACCAACACATCCAGCGAAGTAGCATCATAGAAGCTTTCTTGTACGTAAGCAGCTTTCAACTGAGGCTTACCTTCACCTTTTGTATCCTTTGTAAAATCTTTAATCAAACGGGCCGGGGCGTTAGCCACCTGCGAGAACATCACAGCTGTACTCCCCTTCATCGCATCATGCAAAGGTGAAAAATCACCTTCTACATTCTCCAACGCTTTCTTCAGCAAACTATTCTTAACAACAACCAACTTAACGTCATTCTTGAAGCATTCCCGTCTCAAACGAGAGGTTGTCTCCGCATCAATAGCTTCGATATCCGTCAAGTAGAAATTAGGATACTCCTTTAATGTTGCAGTCAGTTGCTCTATTATAATACCTTTATCTTCCTTTCTCATTGTTCAATTGTTTTTTTAAAGTTCATCAACTGATTTCGGGTCTACCTTAATACCCGCACTCATAGTACTTGAAAGATAAATGCTCTTAATATATGTACCTTTAGCTGCTGACGGTTTCAACTTAATCAATGCAGCGATAAATTCCTTTGCATTGTCGCGAATCTGATCCGCATTAAAAGAAACCTTACCGATTGAAGTATGAACAATACCAGCCTTGTCTACTTTGAAATCGATCTTACCCTGTTTAACTTCTTTTACAGCGTTACCAATTTCATTCGTAACAGTACCGCTCTTAGGATTAGGCATCAAGCCACGCGGACCCAATACACGTCCTAAAGCACCGATCTTACCCATGATGGAGGGCATTGTGATGATTACATCAACATCAGTCCAACCACCTTTAATCTTATTGATATATTCATCCAAACCTACATAGTCAGCTCCTGCTGCAGTAGCTTCTGCTTCCTTGTCTGGAGTACACAATGCAAGCACCCGAACCTGTTTACCAGTTCCATGAGGCAATGAAACAACGCCTCTCACCATTTGATTGGCTTTACGGGGATCAACACCTAAACGAACATCAACATCTACAGAAGCATCAAACTTCGTGGTAGTAATTTCTTTTACCAACGCAGAAGCTTCTTTCAATGAATATGTCTTCCCAGCTTCAATCTTACTTAAAGCCAACTTTTGATTTTTTGTAAGTTTACTCATTTCAATTGAAGTTTTTAATTATTACCCGGGAATGTCCCTTTAACTGTGATACCCATACTTCTCGCTGTTCCAGCAACCATCTTCATGGCTGACTCAACAGTAAAGCAGTTCAAATCTTGTAACTTGTCTTCTGCAATCGTTTTTACCTGATCCCAAGAAATTTCTGCAATTTTCTTACGATTCGGCTCTGCAGAACCACTCTTTTGTTTCGTAACTTCCAATAACTGGATAGCCACAGGAGGGGTTTTAACGACAAAGTCAAAAGACTTATCAGTATAGTAAGTAATTACTACCGGCAATACCTTACCTGCTTTGTCTTGGGTTTTGGCATTAAATTGCTTGCAAAACTCCATAATGTTAATACCCTTCGAACCTAATGCAGGTCCTACTGGGGGAGAAGGGTTTGCTGCTCCTCCTTTAATTTGCAATTTGATTTGTCCAGCAACTTCTTTAGCCATTTTTCTAATTTTTAGATAGTATAACATCCATAACTGAAAGATTCGTACTTTTCGTAACCAGAGTACTACTCTTTCTCCACCTGCATATAACCCAACTCAAGTGGGGTTTTACGTCCGAAGACTTTCACCATCACTTTAAGTTTTCGTTTCTCTGCATTCACCTCCTCGATGATTCCACTAAATCCATTAAATGGTCCAAAAGTGATTTTCACACTTTCGCCTACAAAGTATTGGATATCGGCATCGTCCGGCTGCTCTTGCATTTCATCTACCGTACCTAAGATACGATTTACTTCTGCAGGACGCAACGGAACTGGATTATCAGATCCACCTAAAAATCCAATAATGTTAGGAATGTTCCTCAATCGATGAGCGACTTCTCCCACTAAAGCAGCTTCTACCAATACATAACCAGGTAAATAAGCACGTTCTTTCATTACTTTTTTCCCATTACGTACCGTAAAAGTTTTTTCAGTCGGAATCAAAACTTGAGACACATATTCTCCTAAGTCTGTATTCTTTATCTCAGCTTCCAAATACTCTTTCGCCTTATTCTCCTTTCCGCTAATAGCGCGAAGAACATAGAATTTTTTTTGAACGTCAGACATATCTCAAAACCGATTAAAAGATTTTTTCGTAGAAGAAACGCATCACAGCTTCAAAGCCCATGTCAATAACAAAGATTACAACAGCTATGATAAGGGAAGCAAACATAACCACAACTGCACTATTTGCAAGCTCTGTTTTTGTTGGCCAAGAAACCTTATATACAAGTTCGTTATAAGATTCTTTTATATATTCAACTATTTTCTTCATCGAATCTGTTATTTTTTGCACGGAACGAGAGGCTCGAACTCCCGACACCTGGTTTTGGAGACCAGTGCTCTACCAACTGAGCTAGTTCCGTAT
>CALUZR010000060.1 GCA_944325335.1 uncultured Parabacteroides sp.
AACACAGAGACACCGAGTCACGGAGCAATTAATAATTAACAAGTAAAAATTAAAAGCTCCGTGTCTCGGTGTCTCTGTGTTTATTTTTTCCTACATCATAACTATCATTCCCCGCATTTATAGGCATAAACGGAAGCAAATATAACGATAAATTCCTACCTTTGCGGGCATGAACAGAAGAATGGAAGATTGGTTGCCTACAACCAAAAAGGAAGTGGATGCACGCGGTTGGGATTATATCGACGTCATCCTGTTTAGTGGCGATGCGTATGTAGACCATCCGTCATTTGGTGCGGCGGTGATTGGGCGGACTTTGGAGGCGATGGGATTGCGCGTGGCCATCGTCCCCCAGCCCGATTGGCGAGGAGATTTCCGGGATTTCAAGAAACTGGGTGCACCGCGCCTTTTTTTCGGAGTTTCGGCCGGGGCGATGGACTCGATGGTAAACCATTATACTGCAAACAAACGCCTCCGAAGCGATGACGCCTATACGCCCGACCGTCGGCCAGGCATGCGTCCCGATTACCCAAGCATCGTATATACCAAGATATTGAAGGAACTTTATCCGGACGTGCCGGTCGTGTTGGGCGGTATCGAAGCGTCGCTCCGCCGGTTGACGCACTATGACTATTGGCAGGACCGGCTCTTGCCCGGCATTTTGGTAGATAGTCCGGCCGACCTATTAATATATGGTATGGGCGAGAAACCGATTGCCGAAATCGTCCGCCGCTTGCAACAAGGCGTTTCGATACATGAAATCAAAGATGTGCCCCAGACGGTTTACCTCGCTTCCGCCGAAGAGAAGGCATTGCCCGACGACGTACTGCTCTTTTCCCATGAAGAATGCTTGAAAGACAAACTCAAACAAGCCAAGAACTTCCGGCATATCGAAGAGGAATCGAACAAACAACATGCCCGGCGCATCCTCCAGCGGTGCGGAACGCGGACGATTGTGGTGAATCCGCCCTACCCGCCCCTGACGGAGGCCGAGATAGATGCCTCGTTCGACCTTCCTTATACGCGCCTTCCGCATCCTAAATACCGGGGAAAGGTGATTCCGGCGTTCGAGATGATCAAGCATTCGGTCAATATACACCGGGGATGTTTCGGAGGTTGCGCCTTTTGTACCATCTCCGCCCACCAAGGCAAATTCATTGCCTCGCGGAGCAAAGCCTCTATCCTGAAAGAGGTGAAAGCCATCACGGAGATGCCCGATTTCAAAGGTTATCTGAGCGACCTGGGCGGACCGTCGGCCAACATGTACCGCATGGGAGGAAAAGACCCGTCGATTTGCGCCATATGCAAGAAGCCGTCGTGCATCTCGCCCTCGGTATGCAAGAACCTGCATGCCGACCATGCGCCATTATTGGAATTATATCAGGAAGTAGACCGTATGCCGGGTGTAAAGAAATCGTTCATCGGGAGCGGCGTGCGTTATGACTTGCTTCTCCATCGCTATGATGACGAGCGCTTGAACCATGCCGCCCAAGCCTACACGGAGGAATTAATCACGAAACATGTCTCCGGCCGGTTGAAAGTAGCGCCCGAACATACGCAAGACGAAGTGCTCCGGCAGATGCGCAAACCCTCGTTTCGCCTCTTCGAGCAATTCAAGAAGCTGTTTGACCGCATCAACCGGAAAGCCGGGCTGAACCAGCAATTAATCCCCTATTTCATTTCCAGCCATCCGGGATGCACCGAGATAGACATGGCGGAACTCGCCGTCATCACCAAAGACTTGCATTTCCACCTGGAGCAGGTGCAGGACTTCACGCCCACGCCCATGACCCTGGCCACCGAAATGTATTACACCGGTTATCATCCCTATACTTTAGAAAAGGTATACACGGCACGCACCAAAGAACAAAAGCTCGCCCAGCGTCAGTTCTTCTTTTGGTATAAACCCGAATTCCGCCGGCAAATCATCCAAACGCTTCAAAGGTGGGGACGGAAAGACCTTATCGACCGGCTTTTTCGTAAAAAATAGACGAATGAAAAGGGCTAAAGACCTTCAAAGTGGTTTGCATTGGGAATGCAAGCCACTTTTCAGGCGAAAACCCATTTGCATTCCCAATGCAAGTCACTTTTCAGGCAAAAACTCATTTGCATTCCCAATTCAAGTCACTTTTCAGGCGAAAACTCATTTGCATTCCCAATGCAAGCTACTTTTTAGATAAAAACTCATTTGCATTCCCAATGCAAGCTACTTTTTAGATATCCTATTCCAAATCCTTTGCATCAAAGCTGAAAGGCAACAACGAAGACACGGAATTGAGGATACGGACCGACTCCTTACCACATAAAAGGACGCGCAAAGGACGATGCGAGCGCATCTCCGCCTCCAGCATGACCTGACAACAAGCCCCACAGGGTGCAATCGAATCCTTTATCACGCCTTCTGATTGGGCAATGATCGCCAGACTTTCGAAAGGCACGTCCGGATAAGCCGCACCTGCCGCAAACAACGCCACCCGTTCGGCACAAAGTCCGGAAGGATAAGCCGCGTTCTCCTGATTACAACCCGTGATGATTTCCCCATTCGCCAACCGGACGGCCGCGCCCACACAAAAATGGGAATAAGGAGCATAAGCGCGCGTCGAAGCCACTAAAGCGGCTTGATACAAAGCACGGTCTGTGGCATTTAAATCGGTCTTTTTTACCGCTTGAAAAGCTATTTTTAAGTAGTTTGTTTCCATAATTTGCTGTATTACGAATCAAATATAGGCAAAAAATAGGAATATTGCGTTTTTTTGTGTACGTTTGCATAATCAATTTTGAACCAAAGGGTATTATTTATGAACAACACCTATCGAATATTTATCCTAAACCTCTGTTTGCTGTTCGTCTTTTCCGCACAAACAGGGGCTGCCGCGGGCGAAGCTTTGTCCGCCTACCATAAGTATATCCGGAAGTACAAAGAACTGGCTATCGAACAACAAAACAAATATAAGATTCCCGCCAGCATCACCTTGGCGCAAGGACTATTGGAGTCGGGTGCCGGACAAAGCGATTTGGCGCGTCGCTCGAACAACCATTTCGGCATCAAATGCCATGGCTGGAAAGGGAAAAAGGTATATCACGACGACGACCGGCGCGGGGAATGTTTCCGTAAATACAGCGAGGTGGAAGATTCGTATGAAGATCATTCCAAATTCCTGGCGCTTCGTCCGCGTTATGCTTCCCTCTTCCGTTTAGACATACGCGACTACAAAGGTTGGGCGAAAGGACTACAGAAATGTGGTTATGCAACCGACCGCAAATATGCCAACAAACTGATAAAAGTCATTGAAGATTATAAATTGTATGAATACGATTCTTCGAAGAAAAAGAAACGGGAGAAAAAGGACGAACCTATCGTGCAACATACAATTTACCGTGCGAATGGATTGCTCTACGTCCATGCCAAGCCAGGCGACACGTTAGAAAAAATCGCTAAAAGCGTAGGAAAGAGTGCCCGGAAATTGAGCAAATACAATGAGATACCGAAAAACTTTCCGCTTCAACCCGGAGACATTGTTTATCTGGAGAAAAAGAAAAAGAAAGCCGATAAGCCTCATTATGAACATATCGTCCAAATCGGGGAATCCATGCATAGCATCTCCCAAATATATGGGATACAAGTAAAAAGCCTGTACAAGATAAACAAGAAGGCGGACGACTATATTCCAGAAGAAGGCGATGTATTACGACTTAGATAATAGACAACTGAAATAAAAGGTGTATATTTGCAACCGAAAAATAAAAAAGACACAATGAACGACCAACGTTATAATTTGCGCGGAGTTTCCGCCTCGAAAGAAGATGTGCATAATGCGATTAAGAATATCGACAAAGGTATTTTCCCAAACGCGTTTTGTAAAATAATCCCAGATATCCTGGGAGGTGACCCGGCGTATTGCAACATCATGCATGCCGACGGAGCAGGGACAAAATCGTCTCTGGCCTATATGTATTGGAAAGAGACAGGCGACTTGTCTGTTTGGAAAGGAATCGCCCAAGATGCTCTGATTATGAACATAGACGATTTGTTGTGTGTCGGAGCCGTAGATAATATCTTAGTTTCTTCTACTATCGGACGAAATAAGTTGCTTATCCCGGGCGAAGTCATTTCTGCCATTATCAATGGAACGGATGAATTGCTGGCTGAACTTCGCGACATGGGCGTAGGATGTTATGCCACAGGTGGAGAGACGGCTGATGTAGGGGATCTGGTGCGTACCATTATCGTAGATAGTACCGTCACTTGCCGTATGAAACGGGCAGACGTAATCGACAATAAGAATATCCAAGCCGGCGACGTCATCGTAGGATTGGCTTCTTTCGGACAAGCCACGTACGAAAAAGAATATAACGGAGGTATGGGTAGCAACGGTTTGACTTCTGCCCGGCACGACGTATTTGCCAAGTATCTGGCGTCTCTATATCCAGAAAGCTATGATGCGGCTGTCCCCGACGAATTGGTTTATTCGGGCAAATTAAAATTGACAGACCGAATTGCAGAACTGGGTATCGATGCCGGGAAACTGGTTCTCTCTCCGACCCGGACGTATGCCCCGGTAATCAAGAAGGTACTCGACGAATTGCGTCCGCAAATCCACGGCATGGTACATTGTTCGGGCGGCGCGCAGACGAAAGTAATGCACTTTGTCCATAACAAACGCGTGGTGAAGGATAACTTGTTCCCGATTCCCCCACTCTTCCGCATTATTCAAGAGCAAAGTGGTACGGATTGGAGCGAAATGTACAAGGTATTCAATATGGGCCACCGGATGGAAATCTATATTGCACCGGAATATGCTGAGCAGGTCATGGCCATAGCAAAAAGTTTCCATATTGACGCACGCCAAGTTGGATTTGTTGAAGAAGCAGCACAAAATGAATTGATCATCCAGTCTGAATTTGGTAAATTCACCTATTAATAATTAAAGACTTCGTTTCTAAATAATGGCAGATACGAAAAATATATTGTTGGACAAGTTGAACGGATTAGTTGCCCGGTTCGAAGAAATTGCTACGCTTATTACCGACCCACAAGTCATTGCAGACCAAAAGCGATATGTAAAGCTCACGAAAGAGTACAAAGAATTGAGCGACATCATGAAAGCTCGCAACACTTATGTGCAATGCTTGAATGGTATTGAAGAAGCGAAAGAAATCCTTTCGGGTAACGATAATGAGCTGAAAGAAATGGCACGCGAAGAAATGGCAACATGCGAAGCTCGCATCCCGGAATTAGAAGAGGAAATCAAACTCTTACTGGTCCCGGCCGATCCAGAAGACGACAAAAATGCCATTGTGGAAATCCGAGGAGGCACAGGTGGAGACGAAGCTGCCATCTTTGCGGGCGATCTGTATCGCATGTATGTGAAATATTGCGAATCGAAAGGTTGGAAAGTCGCTGTATCCAACTTTAATGAAGGTGCAGCGGGCGGATTTAAAGAAATTATTTTCACCGTAACGGGCGAAAAAGTATACGGAACGTTGAAATATGAATCCGGCGTACACCGTGTGCAACGTGTTCCAGCTACAGAGACGCAAGGACGCGTCCATACTTCAGCCGCTACGGTAGCCGTGCTTCCCGAAGCCGATGAATTTGATGTCGAAATTAACGAAGGCGAAATCAAATGGGATACATTCCGTTCAGGTGGCGCGGGCGGACAGAACGTCAACAAGGTGGAATCAGGTGTTCGCCTGCGTTATGTGTGGAAAAATCCAATCACAGGAACGAGCGAAGAGATCCTAATTGAATGTACAGAAACGCGCGATCAACCTAAGAACAAAGAACGGGCATTGACTCGCTTGCGTTCGTTCATTTACGATAAAGAACATCAAAAATATATTGACGATATAGCCAGCCGCCGTAAGACGATGGTTTCGACAGGTGACCGATCAGCTAAAATCCGCACGTATAATTACCCGCAAGGGCGAATTACGGATCATCGTATTAATTATACGGTATATAACTTATCGGCATTCATGGACGGTGATATCCAAGATTGCATCGACAAACTGATTGTAGCTGAAAATGCAGAACGTTTAAAAGAATCGGAATTATAACAATTATATAGCAAGAACAAAGAAAGGAAGTATAGTCATGAACAAACAACAATTATTTGAGAATATACGAAAGAAACAATCTTTCCTGTGCGTAGGCTTAGATACGGATATAAAAAAGATTCCTGCACATTTATTATCGGGAGAAAATCCCATCTTCGCGTTCAATAAAGCCATCATTGACGCAACAGCCGATTTCTGTGTAGCTTATAAGCCTAATATGGCTTTCTATGAAAGCTTAGGTGTCGATGGTATCCGTGCTTTCGAAGAGACAGTAGCTTATCTGCGTAAGAACTATCCAGATCAATTTATCATAGCTGATGCGAAACGTGGCGATATCGGAAACACATCCGAAATGTATGCCCGTTCCTTCTTCGACCATATCAAGGTGGACGCCGTTACAGTAGCTCCTTATATGGGGGAAGACAGCGTAAAGCCTTTCTTATTATATCCTGAAGCTTGGGTAATTCTTTTAGCATTGACTTCCAACAAAGGCTCGCACGATTTCCAATTGACGGAAGACAAAGAGGGCGAACGCTTGTTTGAAAAAGTATTGCGAAAATCCCAAGAATGGGCTTCCGACGAACAAATGATGTACGTCGTAGGCGCTACGCAAGGAAAAATGTTTGTAGATATCCGTAAATGTGTCCCTAATCATTTTCTTTTGGTGCCAGGTGTCGGTGCGCAAGGCGGAAGTTTGAAAGAAGTGGCCATGTATGGAATGAACGACCAATGCGGATTGCTGGTCAATTCGTCCAGAGCCATCATTTATGCCGATAAAACAGAAAACTTTGCCGACGCTGCTCGCCAGGCTGCACAAACCGTTCAGCAAGAAATGGCCGGCTATCTAAAAGAAAGGGGTATTATCTAAATAAATTCAGAATAGAATCATATCGTAATGGAGTTTTCAGCCCAACAAATAGCAGCCTTATTGAAAGGTACAGTAGTAGGGAACCCTGAAATAAAAGTAGGGAATTTCTCTAAAATAGAAGAGGGAAAGGCCGGGACGTTGACATTCTTGGCTAATCCTAAATATGAGCATTATATTTATAACACAAAGGCAAGTATTGTACTCGTAAATAAAGACTTTGTGCCTACTGCTCCTATTCAGGCCACTTTGATTCAAGTAGAAAATGCGTATGCAGCGTTGGCTATGTTGTTGAATCTGATGGAACAGCATCAAACAAAGCAATTATCAGGGATTGATTCAACGGCTTTCATCGCTCCGACGGCTTCCGTAGGAGAAAAGTGTTATATCGGTCATTTTTCTTACATCGGCGAGCAAGCTAAGGTAGGCGAAAACAGCCAGATTTATCCACAAGTATTCATTGGAAGCCATGTGGTGATTGGCAAGAATTGCATTCTGTATCCGCATGTCACTATTTATGATGGATGTGTTATCGGAGATAATTGTATTTTGCATGCCGGCTCTGTCATCGGTGCAGATGGTTTTGGGTTTGCTCCTGAAGGTGAGGTGTATAAGAAAATACCCCAATTGGGAAATGTCATTATTGAAGACAATGTGGAAATAGGCGCTAATACCACGATCGACCGTGCCGTATTTGGTTCGACCGTCATCCATCAAGGCGTGAAATTAGATAATCTGGTGCAAATCGCCCATAATGTGGAAGTGGGCGAAAATACGGTCATGGCGGCCCAAGTCGGTATCGCCGGGTCTACACATATCGGAAAACATTGTATGTTCGGCGGACAAGTAGGGCTGGCCGGACATATCAAGATTGCCGACCATGTGACGTTTGGCGCTCAGTCTGGCGTTATCAGCGATATTAAAGAACCGGCCACGTTGCTGGGTGCACCAGCCATGCAAGCCAAAGCGTTCATGCGTTCGAGCGCTATCTTCAATAAGTTACCAGATATGTACCGTAACTTAGGCAATTTACAACGTGAAATAGAAAATTTACAACGTGAATTGGGAGATTTACAACGAGAAATGAGGGGAATTAAAGACGTTAATCCATAAAGAATAAAGATATGCAGAAGCAAAATACATTAGCGACCAGTTTCTCCCTGCAAGGGAAAGGATTGCATACGGGATTAGATATCCAAATTACTTTTAATCCGGCTCCAGAGAACCACGGTTACAAAATCAAACGTGTCGATTTGCCCGACCAGCCGGTCATCGATGCCATAGCGGAAAATGTCATGAACATGCAACGGGGTACCGTCGTAGGGAAAAAGGACGTATTGGTGGGAACCATCGAACATGCCATGGCAGCGTTGTATGCCGCCGGGGTAGACAACTGTTTGATCGAAGTGAATGCACCGGAATTTCCAATCCTCGACGGAAGCGCAATCCAATACGTAGAAGCGATTCAAAAGGTAGGACTTCAGGAGCAAAACGCGACCAAAGACTATTACATCGTAAAGCATAAAATCGAAGTGAAGGACGAGGAAAGCGGCGCTTCCATCGTGATCCTGCCAGATGATAATTTCAGCGTGAACGTATTGATTTCGTTCAATTCACCTGTCCTTACGAATCAATATGCCACAATGAACCACGTGAGCGAATTTGCGTCTGAAATCGCCGCTTCGCGTACGTTTGTTTTCGTTCGCGAAATTGAAATGCTGCTCCAGAATAATTTAATCAAGGGAGGCGATTTGGACAATGCCATCGTTATTTACGATCAGAAAGTTTCGCAGGAATCGCTGGACAAGATTGCCGATATGATGAACCTTCCGCACAAGAACGTACAAGAGCTGGGATACATCAACAACAAACCGCTTGTGTTCGACAATGAACCAGCACGCCACAAGCTGCTTGATGTCATCGGCGATTTGGCGCTCATCGGCAAACCGATCAAAGGCCGCATCATCGCTACGCATCCGGGACATAGCATCAACAACAAGCTCGCGCGTATTATCCGCAAAGACATCAAGCTGAACGACGTGCAGGCTCCGATCTACGACCCGAACGCGACGCCGATCATGGACATCAACCGCATCCGCGAACTTCTGCCCCACCGCTATCCGTTCCTCTTGGTCGATAAAATCATCGAAATCGGGAAGAACTACATCGTCGGTGTCAAGAATATCACGGTCAACGAACCCTTCTTCCAAGGCCACTTCCCGCAAGAACCCGTCATGCCGGGCGTATTGCAAATCGAAGCCATGGCGCAAACAGGAGGCTTGCTGGTATTGAACACGGTCGAAGAGCCGGAACGTTATTCCACCTATTTCATGAAGATCGACGGTGTGAAGTTCCGCCAGAAAGTAGTCCCGGGTGATACCCTCGTACTCCGTCTGGAATTGCTCTCACCTATCCTCCGGGGCATTTGTACAATGAAAGGGTACGTCTTTGTGGGAGACAAGTTAGTGAGCGAAGCCGAATTCATGGCACAAATCATCAAAAACAAATAACGGAATATGAGTATGAATATTTCTCCATTAGCCGTCGTGGATCCAGCAGCGAAACTGGGAGAGAATGTGACGGTCGAGCCTTTTGCCATCATCAAAAAGGACGTGGTCATTGGCGATAATTGCCACATTTACCCGCACGCGATTATCCTCGACGGGGCACGGCTGGGCAATAACTGCCGCGTCTTCCCGGGCGCCGTCATCGCGGGCATTCCGCAAGACTTGAAGTTCAAAGGGGAGATTACGACGGCTGAAATCGGAGACAATACGACGCTCCGCGAGTGCGTGACGGTCAACCGCGGCACGGCCTCGAAGGGGCGGACGGTCATCGGGCGCAACTGCCTCATTATGGCCTATTCGCACGTGGCGCACGATTGTGTCTTGAAGGATAATGTCATCGTCGGGAATGCGTCCCAGTTGGCAGGCGAGGTCGAAATCGACGACTATGCCATCGTCAGCGGCGGCACGCTGGTACACCAGTTTACCCGCATCTCGAAGCATGTGATGATCCAAGGCGGTTCGCGCATCGGGAAAGACATCCCGCCCTACACGCTCGTCGGCCGCGACCCGATCACCTATTGCGGCATCAACATCGTCGGGTTGCGCCGTCGTGGCTTCACGAACCAGCAAGTATTTCTCATCCAAGATATTTACCGCACGCTCTACACGCGCGGCCTGAACAATACCGACGCCATCAAGGCCATCGAAACGGAATACGAACCGAGCGAAGAGCGCGATTTGATCCTTAATTTCATCAAATCCTCGAAGCGGGGTATCGTCCGTGGCTCGATCGACGAGTTATAATTTGCAATAAAAACACAGAGGCTCGGAGACACAGAGTAGTTCTTAATTGATAATCAACAATTAAAAACTCTGTGTCTCCGAGTCTCTGTGTTTAAAACCTTTTCCTACCATTGGTACAGTTCGCGAAAGTTCGCCGGCCGGTGCTGCTTGCGGTATTGGATGGGTGTACACTTCATCTGCTGTAAAAAGTAGGAAGTGAAGGCGCCGGGCGAAGCAAATCCGCAACGCCGCGCGATTTCCTGCGCCTGCACATCGGTGTAACCCAGCCATTCGCACGCCTGCTTGAGGCGGTATTGGTTAAAAAAGGTTTGCGCTCGCATCCCCGTCTGCATCCGTATCGCGCCATAAAACTGCTCCCGGTCGACCCCAAGTTGCGCCGCCACCATACGCGGCGTCCGGCTGCTGTCCGCCGCCAGCGTCTGTGCCACAATGTCCATCACCTGCGAGCCCGTCGTCGGCACCGTCCGGTCGAACGGCTCCATGCGCATCCAGCCCTCCTCGTTCTTCACCAAGCGCGCCTTCAGCACCGTCACATAAATATCCTCTACGGTAATCTTCTTCAATTCTTGCATAACTTAATCCTTTTACTGCCCGAAAATAGGCAATTTATCCCGACCCACCAACTATTTCTTCTAAAAAAAATCCATATTCCGAAAAACAACCCCTTGGTTTTCATAAAAACGATCATATTTTAGAATCGAAACCATTCCTTTTTCCACAAAACTATACTTTTATTGAAAAGAAGAACGAAGTATTTCGGAATATGTATATTTTTTAGAATCCAAGCATTTGCTATTTCTAAAAATAATTCCAAATAAGAAAAACAAGTAGTTTGGCTTCTAAAAAATAGACTTATTTATGAAGAACTTACTACTTAGCTTCTAAAAAACAGATATATTTTAGAAGAAGCAGATCCAGAACTTCTAAAAAATGGACTTTTTATAGAAGAGAAAGGCATCCGGCAATGCCCACCCCCCTTTTTCAGGGCAAAACGAGGCATTCTGCCCCGAAAAGATGAAGAAATTAGCCTATCTGTATGCGTATCTCAATAATTTTTCCTACTTTTGAACCACAAAAGTAAAAACGATTATGGTATTTAGATTCTTGATTTTATCAGACGAAGTGGATGACTTCAAAAGAGAAATCCAAATTGATTCGGAAGCCACTTTTCTGGACTTACATAACGCGATTCTGGAATCCGTACATTATACGAAAGACCAAATGGCTTCCTTTTTTGTGTGTGACGACGATTGGAGCAAACGCACCGAAGTAACACTGCTCGAGATGGATACGTCGTCGGACGAGGACAATTACGTCATGGAGGATACGCACCTCGACGAACTGCTGACGGACGAGCACCAGAAGCTGCTCTACGTGTTCGACTACATGACAGAACGCGCCTTCTTCATGGAGCTGCGCGAGATGATCCCGAACAAGAGCTTGAAAGATCCGGTCTGCACCAAAGCGAAAGGGACACCCCCAGTACAGATCATGCCGCTCGACGAGTTCGACTCGAAGATGAACTACGGCTCTACGGAAGTCGATTCCGATTTCTACGGCGATTCGGAATACGATATCGACGAGCTGGACAAAGAGGGCTTCGAAGGATTGGACAGCGGTTCGTACGATAATCCCTACGACGACGACCGGTATTAAATGAACAATTAAAAGGTGAAAATTAAAAACGTGCCTCGTGCGATCCTCTTTTGAAGATTTGTTTAGGGCGTTTTTAATTTTTACATTTTAACTTTTAATTGAACAACGTGAAAACTTTAGTGATTCTATTAGGGCCTACGGGCGTGGGAAAGACGGAACTGAGTTTGCGCATTGCCGAACGGTTCGGGACGTGCATCATCTCTGCTGATTCGCGCCAGATTTATCGCGATTTGCCCATCGGGACAGCTGCTCCTACACCGAAACAGTTGGCTCGCGTGAAGCATTACTTCGTAGGGCTGCTCGACCTCGCGGATTATTATAGTGCCAGCCAATTCGAGACGGACGTCCTCACGCTTCTACCTATATTATATAAGGAGCACGACGTGGTAGTGATGACGGGCGGCAGTATGATGTATATCGATGCGGTGACAAAGGGAATCGACGACATCCCGACCGTGCGGGCCGACATCCGCGAGCAAGTGTGGGCCGATTATCACGCAAAGGGACTGGCTCCCCTGCTCGAAGAGCTCCGCAAGACCGACCCCGTACACTATGATGAAGTAGACCGGCAGAATTACAAGCGTGTGGTCCATGCCGTGGAAATTTGCCGCCAGACGGGACTTCCCTACTCCTCTTTCCGGACGCGGACACGCAAGGAACGCTCCTTTCGCATCATCCAAGTCGGACTGACGCGCGACCGTGAGGAGCTTTACGACCGCATCAACCGCCGTGTAGACCAAATGATAGCCGACGGACTCGAAGACGAAGCACAGCGCGTTTATCCTTTCCGGGCGTTGAACTCGCTCAATACCGTAGGCTATAAAGAACTCTTCAAATACTTCGAGGGCGAATGGACACGCGACGAGGCCATCGAGAAAATCAAACGGAACAGCCGCGTCTATGCCCGCAAGCAGATGACATGGTTTAAGCGCGATACTGACATTAAGTGGTTCCATCCTTCGCAAGAAACCGAAATCGAAACCTACATCCAAGAGAAAATCACAGCTGCTTCCGGTTCTTAACCGAGTTGTAACTTTTAGTTCATTTATTCGTAGTATAATTGAAAATACTACGTCACACAGACGCTCTACCTTTGCACCCAGAAAACAACAAAGGTAATACATGAGACGTTTGGTTTTAACGACAGCATCTATTATTTTAGGTCTGACTGAAATGGGCGCAGCCACCTATAAAGGCTACGTAAAAGACGCAAAGACCGGAGAAGAACTGATTGGTGCCACTATTTACATCAAGGAATATCCGAACATTGGCTCGACAACGGGACTGGATGGTTCGTTCATCATTGACAATGTCCCCAACGCCGATAAAATCACCATCGTATGTAGCTATATCAGCTACAAGACAATGGAAAAGACCATATCGGCTTCGACAACCGACCCGATCCTTTTCGATTTGCCCGCAGATACGCAAATGTTGGACGAAGTGACGGTCATCGCGCACAATCCGGGTCGTACGGAAGCAGGAGCCCGTGGCATCGAGCGGCAAGCCATGAACGTGGTGAACGTCATGAGCGCCAAGGCGATTGAATTGTCTCCGGATATTACGGTGGCGAACGTCATCCAGCGCATGTCGGGCGTGACGATTGAGCGGAACAGCAGCGGCGAAGGCCAGTATGCCATCCTCCGTGGTATGGACAAGCGTTACAATTATACTTTAATCAACGGGGTAAAAATCCCGAGTCCCGACAACAAGAACCGTTTCGTTCCTTTGGATATCTTCCCTTCCGAAATGTTGGACCGATTGGAAGTGACCAAATCCCTTACGGCCAATATGGAGGGCGATGGAATCGGCGGCGCAGTCAACTTGATTATGAAGGATGCCCCGATGGAACGACAGTTTACAGCCAATCTGTCCACAGGCTACAACGCGATGTATTTCGGGCGTGATTTCCAATCTTTCAACCATGGCGCGATCGTGAAAGAATCGCCCTACGAAGCGATGGGCAAACCGGAAGATTACCAAGTCTCGGCCGACAATTTCCGTAGCGACAACCTCCGCATGAAGTGGAAACGCCCGATGCCGGACCTGACCGCCGGCCTTTCGTATGGCGACCGTTTCTTCGACCAAAAACTGGGCGTCATGTTGGCCGGAAGTTACCTGACGACTTTCCGGGGTAAAGAAAGTCAACTCTATTATCAACCCGGCACGTCGCACAATGGCATCGAGTACCGCAATTACTCCTCGCAGCAAACCCGCATAGGCGCCCATGCGAAACTGGATTACCACATCGCGCCGCAGCACAAGCTCACGTGGTATAATGGTTACATGGATATGCGGGAAGCGGAAGTGCGCGACGGCGAAGACGACAAGGAACGGGCTGTCCGCATGAAATATAACCGCCAATACATCATCAACTCCACGCTGAAGGGCGAGCATCATTTCCTGGACGGCAACGCCTTGAAGCTGAACTGGTCCGCTGTCCTCTCGAAAGCCTATAGCGAGACGCCGGACAATGCGGAAATCTTCCTGCAAGGGACGCACGTCTCCACGTCGGGGGCCGCTACGCGCCGTTGGGAACATAATTCGGACCGCGACAAGGCAGGATACGTCGATTTGAGTTATAAATGGGTTCTGCCGAATGCGTCAACGTTCGATTTCTCCGTCGGCGGTATGTATCGGGACAAGAAGCGCGACAGTTTCTTCAATGAATATACGTTCGATTCGGCCACCGGCGCCAAAGACCCGCAATACTTGGGCGAGGATTGGAACAATTTCGATGAAATCCTCCTCACGCCGCGCCGGTATGGCAACATCGGTGACCCGCTGAACTACGACGCGTCGGAACAGGTGGGCGCGGGCTACGGTATGGCCAAATATACATTCGGCAAATGGGAATTGATCGCCGGCGTGCGCGTCGAGCATACGGACCAGGGTTATGTCTTGAAATTCCCGCGCGACGTCGACCCGGAAGGACATCAAAAATACACCGACGTACTTCCCAGCTTCCATGCGAAATACAATGTACACCAAAATGCGAACCTCCGCCTCTCGTATGCCCGCGCCATCAACCGTCCGAGCTTCTTCGAGATTGTGCCGTATAGCATCATCAACGAAGATTACAAGGAAAAGGGTAATCCGGACCTGAAACATACGGTGGCCGACAACGTAGACCTCCGGTACGAGTTCTTCCCGAAATCATCCGAGCAGTTCATGATTGGTTTGTTCTACAAAAACATCCAAGACCCGATTGAATACGGTCTGATCAACGAAGGACAGGATACCTATTACCAACCCATGAACTTCGGCGATGCCTCCAACCTCGGTGTGGAAGTAGATATCATGAAGTACTTTAACTGGTTTGGCATCAAGGCGAATTATACCTATACGCACTCGAAGGTGACGACAGACAAGCGCGTCATGGACGGTTCGGAGGTCACCACGCGATCGCAGTCGCGCCCCTTGTTCGGACAGGCGGCACACGTGGCGAACCTCTCGCTCCTCTTCAAAGACCCGAAGCATGGCTGGGAAGGACAGCTGGCCGGTAGCTACACGGGCAAGCGCTTGAGCGACATCTCGAACTGGTATGACGACGATATCTGGGAAGCGGGCTATTTCCAATTGGATGCGTCCGTAGAGAAGAGCTTCAATTGCGGCGTCAGCATCTTCGCCAAGGCGTCTAATTTGCTGGACGTCCCGTTGCTCCGCTACATCCAGAACGGGCCCCGCACGGCGAACATCGACTACGAACGGCACGACGGCAACGTCATCGAACGCAAAGAATGGCACGGCCAGTCCATCATGATCGGCGTACGCTATAAATTGAAATAAAAACGCATTAATAACCATTTTAATACATACAAATATGAATTTCAAGAATTACTTACTGATGGGCGCAGCTATGCTCGCCACGGTTTCATGCTTCACGGCATGCGATGAGGATGATCCTGTTAAAGGAGGTACGGAACAACCAGATCCCACCCCCACTCCGACTCCTACGCCAGACGATAACACCGACCCCTGGGCGAATGCGGACGTAGTGACTTGGCCAGGCGATACGGTGGTGAACCTCGCGGACCATTTCGTGGTGCCTGAGGGCAAATCGCTCGTCATCGAAGCCGGTGCGCAGGTCATCTTCAACACGGCAGGCGTAGGTGCGAACCATACTCCGATCGAATTTACCGTAGACGGCAACCTCTATTGCGAAGGGACGGCCGACGCGCCGGTTCTCTTCTCGGTTCCGGAAGCAGACCGTACCGAGGCGAATATTTTCGCCGGACTTTGGGGTGGTATCGTAGCCTCTGCAACTTGCGAGGAGATGCTCATCGACCATACGATTATCGAATACACCGGCGGACAGGTCGTAGAGGGTTCTCCGGCAGCTACAGCAGGTGTGTACACGGCGGGCGACGACGCTTATCCGCAAATCACGACCAACAACATCAACGGTAAGTATGTCATCACGAATAGCATCATCCGCAACGGATGGTCCGACGGTATCTACCTGATGGGCGGCGAAGCCATCATCGCGAACAATCTCTTTGCAGCCAATGGATACGACGGCGCGGAAGCCGTAAACGTGAAAGCCGGATGCAAAGTGGACGTAGCGGGCAACGTGATGTTCAGTCCGAATACCAATGGGTTGAAACTCTCCAGCTCAGGCCAAAGCGAGACCCGCGGACAGGCGCTGGTACAGGCTTATAACAACACCATCATCAATGCCGGTTGGCGTCGCGACGGCGAAAAGGGCGGTTGCATCTATGTCGAGAAAAACATCCTGGCCAATGTGTTCAATAATTTGATTGTAAACTGTAAGTTCCGCGCCATGACGCCGAGTTTCACGATTCCCAACGACCCGGAAGAAGGGTACGACGACAACTCCGTCATCGACTACAACTTCTATGCATCGGGCAGCGAACCCAGTGATATCGTATTCGAAGAAGAATCGGGCGTAGCTTACTCTTGGCAGGGTTATAACTATGAGCATGAAGACTATAACGTAGGCGTAGTGGATGACAACAGCGTTATCGCTACGGAAGAAAACGGGCAAGACCCCTTGTTCGTGAACTTCGACATCAACGCCGTGCCGCTTACGCAATATACCTACGACGCAGCGTGGGACTTCCACGTCCAAGCGGGTTCGCCCGTACTCACAGGCGCCTGCAACGGTTCGGAAGCCTTTGCCGCTCCCTACTTTGCGACAGCAGGTTTGACGGTAAACGGCCAGACCTACAACTCGCCGGCCGTAGCAGCGCAGTTTGGGGCTTATGCGGAATAATCTTTGACGTCATCCTGTAATCCTTGACGTCATCCCGATGATTATCACGTCATCCCGACCGAAGTGGAGGGATCCCGAAAAGATATTCAGAGACCCTTCGACTACGCTCAGGGTGACGTGAGGTTATGAAAAGTAAGAAGCTCAGCTTCTTCCCTCACTACAACCGTAGCACGACAAGAAGCTGGGCTTCTTTGAACACTACGTTCAAAGTATTCAAAGAAGCTGGACTTTTTTGAACACTTCGTTCCATGAATTCAAAGAAGTAAAACTGCATTGAATACTACGCTCGAAGCATTCAAAGAAGTAAAACTGTCTTGAACACTACATACGAAGTATTCAAAGAAATAAAATAGCTTTGAACAAATCATTCCAAGTATTCAAAGAAGCAGAATTTCTTTGAACAAATCGCTCCAAGTATTCAAAGAAAAAATTATTTCCTGATTACAACGCGAAAAGCAAAAACAACATCATTTAAATGCTATAATCCAATATGAACAGACGAAGCTACTTACAAGCATTGGGCGCCCTCTTCGCTACGGGTGCATTCGGAAGTGCCTCTGCCATGGCGGCCAACAGCCGTTCGGAGAAAGCTGCCGACCGTATCGACCGCGCCGCGACTATTTATACAGAAAAACAGGAGGACATCGCCCTTCCCCGCATTCCGGAAGATAACCTCAACTTCTTCCTCGCGAACGACTTGGGGCGCAACGGGTATTACGAACAAAAAAGTATCGCTGAAATGATGGGGCGGATTGCCGAACAAATCGACATCGAGTTTGTCGTGGCGCCGGGAGACATCCACCATTTCAACGGCGTGGCCAGCACGGACGACCCGCTTTGGATGACGAACTACGAACTGATTTACTCCCACCCGGATTTGATGATCGATTGGTTCACCCTCTGTGGCAACCACGAGTATCGGGGCAACACGCAGGCGGTCTTGGACTACGGGCGCGTGAGCCGACGCTGGATGATGGAGGGCCGCTATTACAGCAAACGGTTTGAACTCGACAAGGAAACGGCCGAGATCTTCTTCATCGACACCACGCCGCTCATCGAGCGTTACCGCGACAAAGAGGCCAAATATGCCGACGCCGGATTGCAAAGCATCGAGGACCAGCTGCGCTGGCTGGAAGGCGCGTTGGCAGGCTCGAAGGCCAAGTGGAAAATCGTGACTGGACACCATCCGCTCTACGCCCACACCGACAAGAGCGAATCCGAACGCACCGACATGCGCCGCCACATCGAGCCGTTGCTCAATAAATATAAGGTAGACATGTACCTCTGCGGGCATATCCACAACTTCCAGCACATCCAACCGGCCGGCAGCACGGTGGATTACATCGTCAACTCCTCCGGCTCGTTGGCCCGGAAAGTGCAGCCCATCGAAGGGACGAAGTTCTGCAGCGACAACGCCGGCATCACCCTCTTCTCGATGAACGACCGCTCCATCACCTTCTACATGCTGAACGGAAAAGGGAAAATCCTCTACGAATATACTCGTTCTAAATAAATCTTTGCTACCCAGTAGAGATGCTACTTTCCAAGGAGGTTGCGCCAAGCGAGGTGCAGCCTCCCTCCTTTTTCCAGGATATGCGCCATACGCTATAGCGGCTCTACATTATGGCACACAGATGACACAGATTTAGACAGATAACCACAGATTTTTTAAGGCTTACGCGATATTTACCCATTAAGAAAAAAGAGATCTGTGGTTATCTGTCTAAATCTGTGTCATCTGTGTGCCAATAACTATACAAAGGCATATTCCATAAAGTGGACCCCGATAAAAGCGGAGCGTGACCGTACTGAAATCCGGACAAAATGCCTATCTTTGCATCGCTATAAAGAATAACCAATAACAATAAAAGGACAAATAGGTATGGAACCATCTAAAGTTTACTTTACAAATTTACGTACGAACTCGAAGACCAACTTATTGGACAAGATGGAACGAGTAGTACGCCGTGCAGGAATCGCCAATATCGATTTCCAAAAACAATTTGTAGCGATTAAAATACACTTCGGCGAACCGGGCAACTTGGCCTATATCCGTCCGAACTACGCCGCACGGATGGCCGACATCATCCGGAGCCTCGGCGGAAAGCCTTTCTTGACAGACAGCAATACCTTATACTCTGGTGGACGCTCGAACGCGGTAGACCACTTGCATAGCGCGATGGAAAACGGGTTCAACCCCATCTCGGCACGTTGCGAGGTGATCATCGCCGACGGATTGAAGGGTACCGAATGCCGGGAGATTGAAATCGACGGCGAATATTGCAAGGCGCCGAAGATTGGCTCGGCCATAGCAGACGCCGACATCATCCTCTCGATGACCCACTTCAAAGGACACGAACAAACCGGCTTCGGCGGCGTGCTGAAGAACCTCGGTATGGGAGCTGCCAGCGTGGCCGGGAAGTTGGAGCTGCATAGCGACGCGCAACCCACGATCAACGTAGAGAATTGCAAAGGTTGCAACGTCTGCGTGAAGCATTGCCGGCACGACGCCATCCACCTCAATGAAAACCACAAGGCTGAAATCGATTACGCGAAGTGCGTCGGATGCGGACAATGCGTTGCCCTGTGCCAATACGAGGGCGCTGTGCTGGCTTCGTGGAGCACGTCGGAAATCTTGAACTATAAAATTGCCGAATATACGGAAGCCGTGCTGAAGGGGAAACCCCATTTCCACGTAAGTTTTATCATGAACGTATCGCCCGAATGCGATTGTTGGAACCACAATGACGCTGCAATTATTCCGGACCTGGGAATATTGGCTTCCTTCGATCCCGTCGCGCTCGACCAAGCGTGTGCCGACTTAGTCAACGAGGCCGCCATCCTGGAGACCAACAACCGCCTCGCCGAGAAGCCCCACGAAGGCCATTTGGAACATACAGACAAGTTCCACCTTATGCACCCGGATACGAAATGGGAAGCAGCCCTCGACCATGCGGAGAAACGAGGCCTCGGAACCCGTAAATATGAATTAATCACTGTCTAAATGAGTACAATTTGCGCTATATCCACCGCTCCGGGCGTGGGCGGGATTGCAGTCATCCGTGTGTCAGGCACGGATGCCTTTGCTTTATGCGACCGGATATTCCATGCGAACCGGGAAGGACGTACCCTCCAATCGCAGAAAGCCTATACCCTGCAATATGGGACCATCCAGAACGGAGAGGGGGAAACAATCGACCAAGTGGTTGTCGCGGTGTTCCGTGCCCCCCACTCTTTTACGGGAGAAGATACCGTCGAGATATCGTGCCATGGTTCCCTCTACATACAACAGCAAATCCTGCAACTGTTGATTCAAAACGGAGGCCAATTGGCGGGACCGGGCGAATTTACCCAACGCGCTTTCCTGAATGGCAAGATGGACTTGAGCCAAGCGGAAGCCGTCGCCGATTTGATTGCCTCCACCTCAACCGGGCAGCAC
>CALUZR010000061.1 GCA_944325335.1 uncultured Parabacteroides sp.
AACTTCAGGGCTGCACTAAGGGGCATTGTGGACGAAAAATTCTTCCTCTACAGGCTTTCTATGATTTATGCCTACCCGCATTGATTTTCCGCTGACCCTATATTATGGCACACAGATGACACAAGATTCAACAGATGACCACAGATTTTGTTTTTAAGCTACGCGGGGGCATTTTTAGGCACGGAATTACGCGGATTTCACGATTTTTTAATTTGTGGAAATCAAAATAAACCGCGAAATCCGTGAAATCCGTGCCAAAAAAATAAAAAATCTGTGGTCATCTGTTGAATCTTGTGTCATCTGTGTGCCATGCTGCACCCATGTTCACACTTATTCCAGCCGGATAGTCTCCTGGAGTGGCAGCTTGTCCGATGAACCGCCCGCCATGATGACGAACTCGCCCGGTTCAAACTTCCATTCTCCACCGCCTTGATAGACTTCCAATTCCGCCCGCGGGATGCGCAGTTCCACCTCTTGCGTCTCGCCCGCATCGAAGTGTACGCGGCGGAATGCCTTTAGCTCCATGACCGGTTTGGCGTGCGAACAGACTTTGTCGCGGACGTAAACCTGGATGACTTCATCGCCCGCCTTCGCCCCGCTGTTCGATACTTGGACGCGGACGCGGAGGCCATCAGCTTCGGGCGTGAGCGTCATCTTGTCGTAGCTGAATGTCGTGTAGCTCAGTCCATAACCGAAAGGATAGAGCGGCTTGCCCGTGCCTTCCACGTAATTGCTCCGGTTATTGCTCCGGTTATGGTTGTAGAAGACAGGCACTTGGCCTACGCTCTCGGGCACCGACACCGCCAATCGTCCCGCCGGGTTATAATCCCCGAAGAGGACATCGGCCACGGCATTTCCGCCCTCAATGCCCGGATACCACGCATCTACCAGTGCATCTGCCAGTTCGTCGCAATCCTTCACGGCCAAGGGACGGCCTTTGATCAGCACCACCACGAGCGGTTTGCCCGTCGCCTTCATCATTTCGAGGAGTTCATGCTGGCGCCCCATGAGGGTCAGGGTTTTGCGGTCGTTGCCTTCCCCGCTTTCCATGTCGCTCTCTTCGTTCTGGCTTGCTTTGGCGGCCGCGGTCGCTTCATATTCTGTTCGGAAATCGCGTGCGCTCGAACCGCCTAAAACGAGGACGATGGCATCGCTCTTCTCGGCTGCTGCCCGGGCTTCTGCCATGCCTTTATCGGACATGTCGCGGATGGCACAGCCTTTCGCGTAGTTTACTATCGTATGCTTCGATACGGCTTTACGGATGCCTTCCAGCACCGTTACGACTTGCCCTTCGGGTTGCGGCGCCGTATAATCGCCTAACATATTATAAGGCGTGTCGGCGTTAGGCCCGATGACCGCGATTGAACGGATCTCTTTCTTCAAGGGCAGTGTTTGCTTCTCGTTCTTTAAGAGGACGATCGACTGGCGGGCAATCTCGCGGGCCAGGGTGCGGTGTTCGGCCAATTCCTCTTTTGTCAAGCCTTCTGCCTCGGTGCGGAAAGGCTTATCAAACAGGCCGAACGAGAATTTCAAGTACAATATTTTATGTAAAGCTTCGTCGACCCGGGCTTCCGCCACTTTACCCTCTTTTATCAAATCTACCAAATGGCGATATGCCTGTCCGCCCAGGTCGGAATCCACACCCGCATTCATCGCGATGCGCGCCGCATCCTTCAAGTCTTCGGCCACACCGAGGCCCGTCATGCCGTCGATCGAGAAGAGGTCGGAGACGATAAAGCCCTGAAAGCCCCAGCGTTTCTTCACTACGTCGGTCAGCAAATAAGGATTGCCCGTGCAGGGCACGCCGTCTATTTCATTATACGAGGTCATGAGCGAGAGCAATCCCGCTTCTACCACTTTACGGAAAGGTGGGAGGATTTGTTCGTTCAGTTCGGTTTCGCCCAGATGTACCGAGCCTCCATTATGCCCGCCTTCGGTCGAACCATACGCGGTGAAGTGCTTCACGGTCGAGATGATCGGGCACTCCGGGTTCTCTTGCATGCCTTGCATCACCGCCACACCCAATTCGCCCGCCAGGAAGGGGTCTTCACCGAATCCCTCTTCCACGCGCGACCAACGCGAATCCTTGGCCAAATCCACCACCGGACCGTACCCAATGTGCCCGCCTTGCTTGCGGACCTCCTTCGCCTGCGCCGCGCCCATTTGCCGCAACAGGTCTGGGTTCCAAGTAGAAGCCTGGCCAATGCCGGTCGGGAAGGAGGTCGTTCCGATGGCCATGTGCCCATGCGGGCATTCTTCGGCCAAGAGAAGCGGGATGCCGAGCCGCGTATTTTCAATACAATAGCGTTGTACGAGGTTCGTGGCTGTAATCGCATATTCCGGATTCAGTCCGTTCGTTAATGTCTTTTGCGTCCAAGGATCGGCGCGCATAAAGCCCCAAAGGCTGCCCGTCCCCTGCTCGGCGAGCGTTTTTTGCGCTTCAGCCGTGAGGGTGATTTGGTCGCCATTCCGCTCATACAGAGGCCATCCGAACTTGGTCAGCAGTTGTCCCGCCTTTTCTTCCGGCGTCATTTGGCGCATGAGGTCGGCCACGCGCTCCTCGATATTCGCTTTCGGGTCTTCGTATACGTCCTTCGTCCCGTTCTTGTTAAAGTCGATCCAACCCTCATGGTAAATATCAGCCTTTTGTGCCGATACATAAACGGTTGGCAAACAAGCCGCCCATCCAATAGACAGGCAAATCAATCTGGATTTAAGTCTCATGTGTTTTCGTTTAATGTGTTCCTAATTTTCTGCCCAAAGGTACGAAAAAATTATGAAAGTGGGAAGATAAAACTTTCCAGCCTACGGATAAAAAGTTTAGAACTAACTGGAAAATCTCTATCTTTAGCCTAAAGATACATATCTTCAACCTAAAGATATATATCTTCAACCTGCAGATACATATCTTTAGGCTAAAGATAAAGAAATACTGCCTTTCTTTCAACTTTTCTCCCGGCACCTCTCCCAGTTGTTGCGCTTACTATTTTCGAAAATAATCCGTATCTTTGCGCGAAAATGCATAGGGAGATCAGATGAAACAATATTTAGATTTATTGCAAAGAGTGCTGGACGAGGGCGTTCGGAAAGGCGACCGCACCGGGACTGGCACGATCAGCGTCTTCGGGCATCAGATGCGTTTCAACCTCGAAGAGGGGTTTCCGCTCCTGACGACCAAGAAGCTTCACTTGAAGTCGATTATCTACGAATTGCTTTGGTTCCTTCGGGGCGACACGAATGTGCATTACCTGCAGGAACATGGCGTGCGCATTTGGAACGAATGGGCGGACGCGGACGGGAATCTGGGGCATATCTATGGCTACCAGTGGCGTTCGTGGCCGGATTATAAGGGCGGGGCGATCGACCAGATCGCGGAGGCCGTCGAGACGATCCGGCATAATCCCGATTCGCGGCGCATCATCGTGAGCGCGTGGAATGTGGCCGATCTGGAGAACATGAACCTGCCTCCGTGCCATGCCTTCTTCCAATTTTATGTGGCAGACGGGCGGTTGAGCCTCCAGCTGTACCAACGGAGTGCGGATATCTTCTTGGGCGTCCCGTTCAATATCGCTTCTTACGCGCTTCTGCTTCAGATGATGGCGCAGGTGACAGGCCTCCGGGCGGGTGATTTCATCCATACCTTGGGCGATGCGCATATCTACTTGAACCACTTGGAGCAAGTGCGCCTGCAGCTTACGCGCGAACCCCGTCCGCTTCCACGCATGGAATTGAATCCGGAGGTAAAGGACCTATTCGCGTTTCAATACGAAGATTTCAACCTGACGGGCTACGATCCGCATCCGCACATAGCGGGCGTCGTATCCGTTTAACCATTAAATAAATAGAAAAGATGAGTACGATTTCAATCATTGCCGCGATTGCGGATAATAACGCGATCGGCAAGAACCAGCAATTATTGTGGCATTTGCCTGCCGATATGAAGCATTTCAAGGAGTTGACGATGGGGCATGCCATCATCATGGGGCGTAAGACGTTCGAGTCGCTCCCGAACGGGCCGCTTCCCGGGCGGAAGAACGTGGTGTTGACTACTTATGCGGAGGATTTCGTGAATTGCTTCGCGTGCGAATCCATGCACGACGCGCTCGATTTGTGCGACCAAGAAGAGGAAGTGTTCATCATCGGAGGCGCGCTCGTGTACCGCCAAGCGTTGCGCCGGGCGGATAAGATGTACATTACGCGCGTCCACGCGTCGTTCGAACAGGCCGATGCGTTCTTTCCCGTAGTGGATTGGGAGCAATGGGAAGAGGTGGAACATCAGGACTTTCCGGCCGATGAAAAGAACGTCTATCCTTATTCATTCCATACCTACGTGCGGAAGAAATAAAGGATTTACTTGTATTTAACACTGGCTACACAACTTTTAGCTCTTACTTTCTATCTTATATATAAAACGTGTGGAATATGAAAGTAAGAGTTTTTTTAGTATCCATGTTGGCGGCTTCCGCATTTGCGCTATCCGGTTATTATGCGGGAGCCAAGCAAAAGCCGGCATTGCTTCAGGAAGTAATCCAAGGTAAAGAGGCGCCGGAAGTGATCCGTTCGCTGGTGGAGAGGATGAGCGGGGAATTGGAAAAGGATTATGAACAGTTCCCGGAACTGATCCGCGAGGTGGAAACCTATACGCAAAGCCAATCCGATTCGGCGACGGTTGCTTTGCTTCATTCGCTTACGGCCGAGCTGTATCAATCGTATTATGTGAACAACCGGGCGAATATCCAAAGGCGCACCGATTTGCAAGGTTATGTCCCAGACGATATCCGCGAATGGACGTCGAACCTTTTCACCCAAAAGATAAAGGAAGAACTGGACGCCTCGTTGTCTCCTGCCCACACATTGCAGGAAACGCCGACGACGCGCTTTGCCGATGTGCTGAAGCTGGGCGACGACGCCCGCATGCTTCGCCCCACGCTCTACGATTTCTTGCTCCAAAGGGCCATCGACTTGCAGCCCAGTGCTGATTATTATGAACGTTGGATTGCTTTTCGTGCGTCGCAAACGGGAAATCCTAAGGCTGAGTTGCTCGTCGCGTTAGACTATTTGCGCTATCGATTAGGGCAGATCAATACGGATGCCTATAAGGTGGGGTTGGATTCGCTCGCCGGAAAGTTTCCCGAAAAAGAATGCCAACTGGAAATCGACTTGGCGAAGCTCCAATGGATGCAAGCCACGCAATATGATTTTCCAGAGGAAACCCAGCGCGATTCAGCCCGCCAAGCCATCTACACCTTTTGCGAAGAAAGCCTGAAGCAATACACGAAAGGCATGACGCGAGCCAATGAATTCCGGAATACACAGATGAGCATGAGTGTGCCCATGCTTCGCGCGTACAATAATTATAATGTATATCCGGGGAAAGACCTGGAGTTGCAAGTCGTTTATCGGAACACGCCCGCGTTGAAGGTGCGTATCTATCAAAATCTTTCCAACCCAGCATCGGCGATGCGTAAGCAGAAAGGTTTCCGAGGGAAGCTGGTGAAGGAGGTGGATTATACTTTCCCGATCCCGAAACCCTACGAGGAAATAGATACGTTGCTCACTATTTCCATGGAACAGTTGGGTTTATATGAATATGAAATCACCGCGCCGGGCGAGGATTTGAAGATCGATGCCCCGTTTAGCGTAAGCCGATTGGCCGCGTTGAGCCGGACAGGTGCGAAAGGCGTGCCGGAGGTGCTGGTGACGGACTTCGAGAGCGGGAAGCCCTTGGGCGATGTTCCGGTGAAGTGCTATAATGTTTCCAACCAATGGATCGCGAAGGAGCTGGGCGAAGTTCGGACGAATGCCGACGGTTTGGCTTTGTTGGATATGCCGAATCGAAAGCAGGTCGATGCCATCCGCCCTGTGCTGGCGGGCGACACGGCTTCTCTCGTCACCTCGTTTTCGTCTTATTATCCAGACGTCGCCGAGGAGTCGGATCTGACTGTCTATTTATTCACAGACAGAGGAATTTATAGACCGGGACAAACGATAAGCGTAAAAGGAATCGTTTATAACGAAGAAGGAAATGAATTACAGGCGAAAACGGGACTGAAATATACGGTGATTTTGCGCGATGCCAACTATCAGGAAATCGCTCGGAAGGAGTTTGTGACGAACGAGTTCGGCTCGTTTCATGGCGAGTTCAGTTTACCCAAGCAGACTTTGAACGGGAACTTTACGTTGACGTCGGAACACACGTCGACCCATTTCCGGGTAGAAGAATATAAGCGTCCCTCGTTCCAGGTCGAAATCGAGCCGTTGGATGAAGAGGTGGCGTTTGGCAAAGAGATTTTATTAAAAGGAAAGGCGCAGAGCTTCGCGGGCGTCGCGTTGCAAGAAGGAAAGGTGACGTGGACCATCCAGCGCCAACCCTTCTGGTTGCGCAGCTATCGACCGTATGATGGATATAAGCAAGAGGCGAAGGGCGAGGCCGAAGTGGACAAAGCGGGGAACTTCCTCATCCGTTTCACGCCGGAAAGGGAGAGCGATTCAGCCAGTCCCGTCTTCCGTTCCTATCAGGTGCAAGCACGCTTGACGGATAGCAAAGGGGAGACGCAAGAGGCTGTGTATCGCTTTTCAGTAGGCGATGCGGGCTTGGTGCTCTCGCTCGATCTGGAAAACCAGCTGGAGAAAGAGAAGGCTTCAGCCCGGGTAATTGCCCAGACGATCAATGGCGGAAAGGTCGATGCGCAAGGTACTTATACGATTTTTCGCCAGTGGGAAGGCAAGAAGGATTCGATCTATGCGGTGGGGCACTTTACTACGGAGAAGCCTTTAGATAACACGCATTTCGCCTCCCTGCCTTCGGGAAAATACCGCTTGCAGGTGCGTTCGTTGGATAAGCAGGGCGTGCCGGTGGAAAGCGAGCAGGAGTTCCTGCTGTATAGCCTGTCGGATGCGCGTCCGCCGGTGGAGATGCCCGTCTGGATGCCTCAGAATTGGGTCGAAGCCGAGGTTGGCCAGACGGCACATGTGTGGTTCGGCACTTCTGCGAAGCCGGCGTATGTGCTCTATGAGCTCTTTAGCGAACGGGGGGCATTACTCCATCGCGAGCGGCTCATCATGGACGATGAGAACCGTTCCTTCGCTATTCCTTTCCTGGCATCGTATGGACAGGGCGTGACGGCTTCTTTCCTTTTTGTGAAAGAGGGCGAAGTGCATAGCGGGACATGCCGTGTCCAGCTCAAGGAGAAGGAGCGAAGGTTGGCGTTCCGGACGGAGACCTTCCGCGACCACCTCCTGCCGGGCAGCGAGGAGACCTGGAAGTTCCGCCTCTTGGATAAGGATTCGCTCGCAGTGCGGGCGGAAGTCTTGGCCAGCATGTACGATGCCTCGTTGGACGAGCTGATGCCCTTCGAGTGGTATTTCCGTCCGATGGTGCATACATCCTTCTGGACGCCCTATTTCCGCGAAGGCTTTGCTTTCCAGCAAGGATTCGACAGCGATGCCGGCAAGCGTGATTACTTGTCCACGCCGTCGTATGCTTATGATGGGATGTTTGACGCTTGGTATAAGATGCTTTCCCAAAATCTGCATTTCTATAATTCGCGGGTATTTGCCACCACGGGAAGTGTGCAACTGCGCGGGGCAAATGTGATGGCGAAAGCCGCGAGCAACGATATGTTTAATGCCGTGGAAGAGGCGGTTTTGGCCGAGCCTCCAGTCGTGGCACAAGATGTGGTAGCGGAAGAAGAGGTGGAAATCGCCTCGTCTTCGCCTCAAGTTCCGGCCTTGCGGGAGAATTTCCAGGAGACGGCGTTCTTCTATCCCGTCTTGCAGACGGACGAACAGGGCGAAGTCTCCCTTCATTTCGCCGTGCCAGAAAGCAACACGACGTGGAAGCTCCAGCTCTTGGCACACACGGATAGCATGGAATATGGCTATCTGGCGAAGGAAATCGTTACTTCGAAGCCCTTGATGGTGCAATCCAATCTGCCCCGCTTCTTGCGCGAAGGCGATGAGGTGTCGATCGCATCCCAGTTGGTGAACCAATTGGCTTCGAAGGCAGAAGGAAAGGTGTCGCTCGAACTCTTTAATCCAGTGGACGGAGCGGTTTTGGTGCGGATGGAGAAACCATTCGCGTTGGCTTCGGATAGCGTCGGTTCAGTGGCGTGGCGCTTCCAAGTGGGCGATTGGTCGGAAATGGGCATAGTTGGATGCCGTATCGTGGCCGAGAGTCCGGAAGGAAGCGATGGCGAGCAGCATTTTTTGCCGATATTGTCGGATGAGGTGTTGGTGACGGAAAGCGTGCCCTTCTTCCTGATGGAGGATAAGGAAATGAAGGTCAAACTCCCGAAGCAAGCCGTTGGGAATCCGTATCGGGTGACGTTGGAAGTGAGCGCCAATCCGGTGTGGTATGCGCTTCAGGCCCTTTCTACGTTGAACGAGCCGGCTGAAGAAGATATTCTCTCGTGGTTCTCTGTCTATTATAGTAATGTGTTGTCGCAATATGTAGCTCAGGCGCATCCGCGTGTTCGCCAAATCATTGCCCAATGGAACGCATCCGGAGGCGATGCCGGAACACTGCTTTCGAACTTGGAGAAGAATGAAGAGCTCAAGACTGTTCTCTTGGAAGAGACGCCTTGGGTGATGGAAGCCAAAGACGAAACCGAACAAAAACAACGCCTGGAGCTGCTTTTCGATATGAACCGCGCCGAACAAGTACGGTTGGAAGCTTTCCATCAACTTTTGGAACGGCAGACCGCGGAAGGCGGCTGGAGCTGGATGAAAGGCATGCCCGCCAATTTCCAGATGACGGTGCAAATCCTCAAAGGCATGGCGCAACTGGTGCAGCTTGGCGCGGTGCAATACGGTGAGGCAGAGAAGGAAATGCAGATGCGTGCCCTCCGTTTCCTGGATCTGTCGCTCAAAGAGGATTATGAACAGCTTCTCCGTTCGGGCATGAAAGACGATGTGCGTCCCAGCGAGGGGCAAATCGAATATCTTTTCGTGCGAAGTTTCTATCGCGATGTGCCGGAAGGCGACGCGCGCGAGGCAATCCGTTTCTACACTTCGCAAGCCGAGCAGCACTGGGAAGAGTTTGGACTTTATGGCCGGGCGGCGATTGCTTGGCTGATGCAAGCCAATGGCAAGAAGGAAAAGGCTTCTGAAATATTGGCATGGTTCCGCAAAACGGCCACGACGGATAAGGAAAAGGGCCTGTATTGGGCCAATAACCGGGCTTCGTATACGTCGCTTTATCAGCCGGTTGAAACGCATTGCCTCCTCATGGCACTCTTCCATTGGATGGAACCGAACGCTCAAGAGGCCGATCGGATGAAGCAATGGCTCCTCGTCCAGAAGCGGACGCAGGATTGGGCCTCTGTCCCTGCCACGCAAAACGCCGTCTATGCCCTTCTCCTCACGGGTAGCGATTGGCTTTCTGAAGATGGAACGCTGAAGGTCAATCATGGAAAGGAGGAAATCCTTGTTGACCAATACGTCAAGCAGGAATTGACCCCGGCTCACGCGTCCTTGTCCATCGAAAAAACGGGTGATGCGCCGGCGTGGGGTGCCGTTTATGTACAATATTTCGCGCCTATTCGAGAGGTGAAGAAACAGAAGGGTGTGCTGGATGTCGAGAAGATGATTTTCCGAGAAGTGACGACCGGCGAAGGAAAGCAGCTCCGTTCCATTTCGGATGGAGAACCGCTCCGGGTGGGCGATAAGGCAGTGGTCCGCCTCACGATCCGCACCGACCGGCGAATGGACTACGTCTTCCTCAAAGACCTCCGTGCCACTTCGTTCGAACCCGCCGAGGTGCTTTCGTCCAGCCAATATCGTGATGGCGTTTGGTATTACCGTTCGTCGAAGGATATATCGGAAAACATTTATATCGAGCACTTGCCGCAAGGCACTTTTGTATTGGAATATCCCGTTTATGTCGCCCGCAGCGGACAATATGCCAGCGGCATGGCAACGATCCAATGCCTTTATGCGCCCGAATATGTGAGCCATACGGAAGGCGGACAAGTGGACATTGAATAAATTTACCGTTGTCATTGATTGGGTTTACCGTTGTGAAATTTTATTTTATGCCTGTGGTTGCGTGCAATTACAGGCATAAATTTTTAAAACATAGGCGTGGTTTTGCCGCGTTAGTTTTGCTTGCGCTTAAAAACGCTGATTATCCGTGTCTTTGTGCTCTGTAATAGATATTTTTCTTATCTTTGCGCCCATGAAACGACATCTATCATCCTTTCTTTTCGGGCTTATAGGAATGATAAGCCTCTTTTCGCAAACGATGCGGGCAGACGATGGGCATCTGTTTGCACTGGTGCGGAATTATACGATTGATGATTACAAGGCCAGTTGCCAAAATTGGGATATTTCGGTCTCGAGCCGGGGGACGATTTATGTGGCGAACAACTCCGGGCTGTTGGAATTTGATGGAAATACCTGGTATAAGTACCAGACGCCAACGGGCGACGCGATGCTCCGCGTGGATATGCGGGGCGATACCATTTTTACGAAAGGCGAAGAAAGCCAAGGATTTTGGACTTTTACGGCGAAACGGGAACTGGAATACCAAGAATCGAACCAATTGATGCCAGATTGGGTTTTTCGGCGGACCGATTTGCCGGATTCGCTCGTCCTTCCGAAGCAGGTAAAAGAGGCGAACCCGACGGTCTATGCGGAAACAAGCTCCTTACGACTGATCGGGACCGAGCAGGGATTGTTCATATTGGATAAGGATGGGCAGATCCGGAAACACCTTTCGATGGGAAACCAATTGCAGGATAACTTTGTGCATGCGATTTGTGTGCAAGACGATACGCGCATTTGGTTGGCTTTGGATAATGGGGTGGCGCAGATAGATATCAATCCTCCGGTCAGCATGTTGAGCCAACGGAGCAGAGTGGGGAAGCTCCAAAACGCAGGATTGCACGGGCTCACGCTTTATATCCAGACGAATATGGGATATTTTAAGCGTCAATTAGATACGAGCCAATCGTTTGTCCCGGTGTCGGCCCAAGAGGCGAGCACATATATATCGGCCAAGCCACCGAAAACGCTTACGTTGTCGGACGGATTATTTTCGAATCCCGATGCGTTGCAGAATTTCCGTGAGGCAGACGCTATCTATCCGACGCGCAACAATTTATATTGGCTCGTAAAAGGTAATGAGGCCGGATTGTTTTTGGAAGAAGAGAAGCAAACCACGTTGCGGTGCCGCATCCTGTTTGACAATTTCAATACGCACCTGACGACGCGCGGCCCGCATTTCTTCGCCCTCAATGATTCGCTTTATCTCGTATCGGCCATGCAAGGCGTACTGCTGGTGAATGTCAGCCAACTGACGGTGGGTACCTTTCAGATCAACATGCCCCGTATCCGTCGGATAGAATATAAGGATTGGAATGGGCGGCATTCGCTTCCGGTAGACACGACGTTGGCCGTGTTGCCGCATCGTTTCGAGGAGGTGAATATTTATGTAGGAACTACGGTATTCACGCCGAGTCATCAGTTATCTTATTGGTTGGAAGGCGTTTCGACCGAATGGTCTGCCTGGCAGAACAACGGGAAGATTTCGTTTTCGCAATTACCTGAAGGAAAGTATAAGTTGCGTGTCCGGCGCTATGTGACGCAAGGTGATTTCCCTGAGATTACCTTGAACCTCAAAGTATCGCCTGCTTGGTATGGAACAATATGGGCGTATATAGCTTATGTATTGTTGGCGTGGTTAGGCATTCAATGCATTCTTCGGTTCAATCTCCGCCGTTTGAAACGGGATGAGTTAGAACAGCAACGGCAGGCGGAGCTGCAAGCGCAACGTGAAGAAGAAATACTCCAAACCCAGCAGTTGAAAGAGGCGCTTCAAAACAAGAACAACGAATTGATATTACAGACCTCCGCCTTGGTTCGGCGCAATCAAGCGATACAATCGTTTATGGTCGAATTGGAAGCCCAGAAGGAGTTGCTGGGCGATCGCTATCCGCAGAAGCTCTATAAGAAATTGCACCAGTTAATGGAAGAGGCAATCCGCTCCCAAGAAGACTGGTCGCTCTTCGATTCCTATTTCCAAAACGCGCATCAACATTTCGTGGAACGGTTACAACATACTTATCCTGATCTTACGGCAGGCGATTTGCGCATCTGCTGCCTGCTCCGGATGAACCTTTCGACAAAGGAACTGGCTTCGTTGTTGAATATCTCTGTGCGTGCTGTCGAGCTTCGCCGCTATCGTCTTCGCAAGCGTTTGGGCTTGAATGGCGATACGAATTTGGTGGATTTCTTGATGAAATTGTAGTTTCGCGGACTACATCATTCCTTTTTGAGAATCTATATTTAGGGCGTTTATAAGTGTTTGTTATATAGTTTGATAAATAGGATGTGTTGGAACATGAGAAAGTCTTGATGTATACATCAATCCTATTTTATGTACTTGCGCAAATCATGTTGTGGAGATAATTTTGCTTACTTCCGCAGGCTTTCCCACCTTTGCAGTACATACTCCCTATATAATAAAATGCTAAACTAAACACCGTGAAAAAAGCCGCTACCCAATTTTTCGTTGGGAGCGGTTTTTTGCATCAATCAACCAAGGGATGATAATAACGCGGCGTGTAACCAGGAAGTAATTCGGGATGGAAAATCCAGACAAAATCCTTCAATAAATAATCCGGATGGAGCGGGAATTCCTCGTAATAGGGAACGCGTCCGGTATTGCATCCATATACCTTTCTTTCTTGATAGGCATCGAAGTTTTCGTAGGGCGCGTATTCTTGTCGGAGTTCTTGATAGGTCATATCTATCGCTTGGTTGTATTTCACCAGCCAATAATCGGCGTGGATGGCCTTTTCGAACACGGTCTCGAAACTGAGCGGCTGGCTGGCGGCGCTGGGCAGGTCGCGGAAGAGGTAATCAGCTCCCGCGTCCTCGAACAGGTGCGCAATGTAACTGTTTCCTCCCGGCATGTACCAGGAGGAACCGTATTTCTTCTCGGATACGACCGTGGGGCGTGTCTTTACGTCTGCAGCCAGGGCTTTCACTTCCAAATAGGCTTGTTCCGTCTCGCGGAATACGGAATCTGCCATCGTCTTCTTGCCAAACAAAAGGCCATAGAACTTCACCCATTCGGTGCGTCCGAGCGGAAGTGATTCCATATAGTCCGCGCCTTGGATGATCGGGATGCCCAACTTCTCCACGGGTCCGAAACTGCTGTTCTGGAACGGGGAGGCGATAATGGCTTCCGCACCGATTTCGAGCATTCGCTCTACGTTCGGGGCGGTGGCTTCGCCGAGGTCTGCAATGCGTCCGGCTTTGAGTCCGGCCTGGATCACGGGCGATTCCATGTAGCGCGGTTCACACACGCCCACGATGCTGCCCGCCTCGCCCAGTTGTTCGAGGATGGAGGCATGGACCGAAGTGTAGACCACCGTCTTCCGGACAGGGACGCGTATCACCGTTCCTTTCGGCATCCCGCTGGGCAGGGGCTTCGCCCGTTCGACCAGCAGATAACGCTGGAGAAGCTTCGTCGTGTCCCACGGGTCGCGCACGTCCACGGCGGTATAGTCCGCGAAGTACCGGATGGTCAATCCTTGAGCGTACGTAAGCGAATCTATTTTCGCCTCGCCCGAATACACCGCCTGCTTGCCGGTGTGCGTGCACGAAACCAACAAGCAGGCTATACATATATAAATAATATGTGCAATTCTCATCCTTTATTCTAAAAAGAGAACCTTATAAGAATCATATCCTTTCGTGTCGAACGGCTCAACGAGCTGTTTGCCTTCTGCCGAGAAGAGATAGAGCGTGTTGGTCTCTTCATACACGTAATTGCAGATGGCGATGGCACCCGTCTTCGGGTCCACGTCGAGCGAGTTCGGGCTGGTGAAGGTCGTGCCGTCGGTAATGAAATTGTCGCTCTCCTTCTGTTCCGTCTGTGTGTTGTAGATTTCGAAACGCATGTCCGCGCTCGTACTGTTGAATTGCGCGTAGATATTGTAGAGCTTGTCGTTCACGATGGTGATCAGCGTACCATTGCCCAATGTATCCACCTCTTGCGTTTCAGCATCGATACGTTGCAGCGTATTGGGTACCAAAGTGGCTTCATCGTCACTGTAATTCCCCATCGAAACCACATACACATCGCCTTCGCTATCTGCCTTGACTATGGTTGGGTTGATGACCACCTCGATCGTATCCGTCACGGTTTCCGTGCTCAGGTCGATGACAGAGATTGTATTGCCATAGTTCGGATAATCATTTCCACCCGAATTGGCCACATATAGCTTGTTATTCGCCATTGTGATGCCTTCCGGATAGCGGCCTACGGGGATGCGCTTCTCCTCCTGCATCGTCTCTGCATCCAATACGCCGACCGCATGGTTGTAGAAATAGGTGACGTAGAGCTTCCCGCCGTTCAGCACCATCGAGCGCGGGTTCACTGGTCCGCCTACCGAGTCCGTCGGGTTTGCCTCGGCCAGCAACTTGCCTGTTTGGCCCAATTTCACGATGCGGTTCGAGTTCGTCACCGTCACATAGTAATTGTTTCCCTCTTGCAACAAATCCTGAGCCGCATCGCCCAGCCCGCTTTTGTTGTCCGTTTGGTAAATGTCTGTGTTGTCGCCCGTCGCGAGGTCGATTAGGTTCAGGCTCGCATTGTTTGCCTGGTAATTTCCCCGGTTCAAGACCAAAAGCGTCATATTGTCCGCCGGATTGACATCAGGTTCCTTTGTTTGGTCCTCGTTATCGTCGCTACACGACACCATCGGCAGCATCAGGGCGGCTGCCAACGCCCATACGTTTAAAAACTTTGTACTTTTCATTTCATTATATGTTTTGTAATGTATCAAATATCTCTTTTGCCAAATGTTTCCACCGGTGGAAATGCACGTCCAAGCCCTTGAAAATCGACTTGCGCCGGTGGAAAGGCATTTTCAAGCCCTTGAAAGTCGATTTGCGCCGGTGGAAAGTACATTTTCAAGCCCTTGAAAATCGATTTGCGCCGGTGGAAAGGCATTTTCAAGCCCTTGAAAGTCGATTTGCGCCGGCGCAAGTGCTTTTTCAAGCCCTTGGGCGATGTTTTCCACCGGTGGCAACGCATTCCCAATCCCTTAGATGAAGGCTTCCACCGGTGGCAATGCTCCCGCAAGCCCTTTGCTAATAGGTTACCTGCACGCTGGCGCGAAACGACCGTCCCGGCATGGGATAGTAGCGGATCACGTCGTACGTCTTGTCGCACAGGTTCACGATTTCGGCCTGCAGGCGGAGGGCGCATTTCCCCAGCTGGAACGTCTGGTTGGCGGAGAGTTGCTGCTCGGTATAGCCCGGGATGAGGTTCTCCGGCATGTTCTGCGCCAGCGCGTAGCGGTCGCCCACCGCCGTGAGCGTCCAGCCGAAGTTCACCCAGCGCGTCTCGAGCGTGGCCGCGAGTACCCCGGCATGTTCCGCCGTATAGGGAATCTGGTCGCCATATATTTTCGAGCCGCGCTCGGTGCGGTCTGTCGCGTTTTGCCATGTATAGGAAGCGTTCAGCCCCAAGGTCATATCGAGCGGAAGGCGGAACGTGGCGGACAGGTTCACGTCGAGGCCGAAGATATCGACCCGCCCCATGTTCATCATCTTCCATATAAACATGGTGGGAATGGCCACGATCTTGTCGCGCACGTGGTTATAGTAGCCGTCCACCGTGAAGCTCATGTATTCGATCGCGAGGGCGGGGAAGGAGTTGTTCCACGTCGCGCCGAGGTTGTATTGCGTCGCCTTTTCGGGTGTTAAGTCCTTGTTCCCGATGCGGTCGTAATAAAGGTCGTCGAACGTAGGCGTGCGGAAAATGTCCTTATACGAAGCGCGGAGACGGAGATGCTGCGCGGGCCAGACGAGATACGAAAGGCTGGCGGCCGGGGAGAGGCGGCGTCGGTCGGCTGCCGCTTCACCCACTTCCAACGTCTCCGTGATGTAGGTCCCGAGGAGCGAGGCGGTCGCCGTCCAGCGTGCATCCTTGTATTGCGCCGCGAGGGCGGTCAGCGAGGTATAGCGCGTGGGGAAAGGGCACTTCGGCGTGGTGGCGTCGAGCGTGTTGACAAAGAAATCCTCGGCCAGCGAGAGGGAGAAGCCTTCGAAAGGCCGGTATAATCCGGCGGCCGAGACGTAGTATTCGCGCTGCGTATAGACGTCGGTCTGCACGCCGCCGATGTATTGCGAATGGAAATCGCGGTAGCGCGTCCAGCCGTAGTCGAACTTCGCTTGTGTTTTGAGGTCGAATTTCGGGGCGAGGCGGTTCTCGTAATTCGCCTGCACGAAGCCGTTCCGGTTCTGAAGCCGCTCCGTGTGGTAATCATTATAGAGGATGATGGCACCCGGGAGGCCGCGGTCCGAATCGAACCAATACCCTTTGAGGCGCAATTGGCCCGCGCGTTGCCAGTCGGCAAAGAGGTTCAGCTCCGTGCGCCAGGTGTTGATGTCGCTATTCTTCCGCTTTTCGTGGGTGACGATATCGCCATTGGTGAAGGTGAAGGGATATTGACCGTCCGCCCGCGTCCAATCTCCCTGGAGCGAGAGGGCATAATCATTCGTAATGCGTTGCTCATAGCGGAGCGAAGGATTGAACAGCCCGAACGACCCCGCGCGTACTTTCCCCTGGAGATGGAACGTCTGCCCTTCGGCGAATTGCGGTGTACGCGTCCGGATGCTTAGGGCGCCGGCCGAGGCATACATCCGCGCGGTCTGGAAAATATCGTCCGCCTGCCCGATGGAGAGCGAGACCTGCTCCACGTCGTCGAGCGAGAAGCGGCTGATGTCGACCTGCCCGCCCTGCGCGTCGGAGATGGTCACGCCGTCGTAGCTCACCGCTGTATGCTTTGCGCCCAAGCTACGCACCGACACCGTCTTGAGTCCGCCGATGCCCCCATAGTCCTGCACCGCGACGCCGGAAAACTGCTTCACCGCCTCCGAGAGGTCTGCCAGTCCCAACCGTTCGAACCCTTTTGTGTCCAACGCTTGGATGGGCGCCGATGCCTGGATGGGCGAGAAGCGGCGCTTGCCCACTACTTCCACGTCCGAGAGTTCGTGCACCTTCGTCGAGTCAACGGTTTGTCCGCCCATTGGGAACGAACAAACGAATGCCAATATACTACCTATTATATACCGTATCATTGCCTTTAATCTTTTCTTCATTCGTTTATTTGTTGAAAACCTTCGGCGAATCACTTCGGCGAAGGTTCATTTAAAAGTTTACGCGCATTAAGAATAACATCACTAACAACTAATAAAACATACACATAAACCTCTTTCAGCAATACACCTTTCCGTGCTTGAAAATGATTAAAAAACACAGCCTGTTTTACTATTCCCACGAGTTAAAACAGTGTATTGAAACAACGGCAGGTCTTCTGACTAACTCCCATCTTGAAGCCTTCCCGGTCCGTCTGACCAGTGGCAAAGAGGTGTTTCAAGATGTTATCGGAGCTTCACAGCAGCGGGACTGTCCGGGATTCTCACCCGATTCCCTTTTAATCCGGGCGGACGAACATCCGTCTCGGAACCGATTTCCGGCGCAAAGGTAACGTATTATTTAGAAAAAAGGACTAAAACGGGGACTATTTTTGCAGGCCAACACCGCATTTCCCCCGAAAAATGCAGAAAAATGAATTTTTTTGGCTGAAAAATTTGCAGGATAAAAAATAATGCCTACCTTTGCACCGCAATTGAGAAACATCGTAAGAGAACGATTGGAAAGGTGGTAGAGTGGTCGATTACAGCGGTCTTGAAAACCGCCGTACCGAGAGGTACCGGGGGTTCGAATCCCTCCCTTTCCGCAGTGAATGGATTCCACAAGTCGAAAGATTTGTGGAATTTTTTTTGTTTGTAATCGTAGCCTGTCTGGTTGACCTTTCCCATTTTTATTTTTACCATTGTAAGTCCGATTAAACAGAACGATAAACGAATGGAGTGACAAGCTTGCTTTATCTGCATGATAACTATAAAAGAATTCGGACTATTTTTCCATTCTTTGTGTTTTCAACTGTCATTTTGTCTTGTTTCTCCTTTTGGCATTGCTTTTGTGCAATACTCTGCGAGTTTATTACTGAATAAAGAATTTGAAAGGAGATTAAAGATATGAATTTTAATAACTTTACGATTAAAGCACAAGAGGCCGTCCAGCAGGCTGTGCAGCTGGTTTCGCAGAACAACCAGCAGGCAATCGAAGGCGTTCATTTGCTGAAAGCTGTCATAATGACGGGCGAAAGCATCACGAACTTTGTCTTCCAAAAGCTGGGAATGAATCCGCAAAATATTGTGCGGGCAGTGGACGCGCAAATCGCTTCCTTACCAAAAGTATCGGGCGGAGAACCTTATTTGTCGAACGAGGCAAATGCCATCTTGCAAAAAGCAATCGATTATTCGTCGAAGATGGGCGACCAATATGTATCTCTCGAGCCGATTATCTTAGCGTTGTTCACGGAAAAGAGCATGGCTTCCCAAATCTTAAAGGATGCAGGCATGACGGAAACCGAGCTGCGCAAGGCGATCGAAGAGCTGCGCAAGGGGAATAAAGTCACCTCGCAATCGGCAGAAGATACTTACGAGGCGTTGAGCAAGTATGCGATCAACTTGAACGAGAAGGCGCGGAGCGGTAAATTGGATCCGGTCATCGGGCGAGATGAAGAAATCCGCCGGGTGCTTCAGATTTTGAGCCGCCGTACGAAGAACAATCCTATATTAATAGGTGAACCGGGTGTCGGTAAGACGGCAATCGCCGAAGGGCTGGCGCATCGTATTATCCGGGGTGATGTCCCGGAGAACTTGAAGTCCAAGCAGATTTACTCGTTGGATATGGGCGCTTTGATAGCGGGTGCCAAGTATAAAGGCGAGTTCGAGGAGCGTCTGAAGGCCGTGGTCAATGAGGTCATTAAGTCGGATGGCGAGATTATCCTCTTCATCGATGAGATTCACACCTTGGTCGGTGCAGGCAAGGGCGAAGGCGCGATGGATGCCGCCAATATCTTGAAACCTGCCTTGGCTCGTGGTGAACTTCGAGCTATCGGTGCGACGACGTTGGATGAATATCAGAAGTACTTCGAGAAGGATAAGGCATTGGAACGTCGGTTCCAAATCGTGATGGTCGATGAGCCGGACGAGTTGGATGCCATCTCAATTCTCCGTGGTTTGAAGGAGAAATACGAGAACCACCACAAGGTACGTATCAAGGATGATGCTATCATCGCGGCGGTCAAGCTCTCGAGCCGGTATATTACGGATCGTTTCTTGCCGGATAAGGCCATCGATTTGATGGATGAGGCGGCCGCTCGTCTGCGTATGCAGATGAACTCTGTCCCCGAAGCCTTGGATGAGGTATCGCGCCGTATCAAACAGTTGGAGATCGAACGCGAAGCCATCAAACGTGAGGATGATAAGCAGAAACTCGAGCAGTTGAACAAAGAGATTGCCGACCTGAAGGACGAGGAAACGAAGCAGAAGGCGCAGTGGGAAAGCGAGAAATCGCTCATTAACACCATCCAACAGGATAAGATTGATATTGAGAACCTCCGCTTCGAAGCCGACAAGGCAGAGCGCGAGGGCGATTACGGCAAAGTGGCTGAAATCCGTTATGGCAAAATCAAGGAGAAGGAGAACGACATCAAGGTCGTACAAGAAAAGCTCCATAACATGCAAGGCGGTGCGGCCATGATTAAGGAAGAGGTCGATAGCGACGATATCGCCGAGGTTGTATCCCGTTGGACAGGCATTCCTGTCACGAAGATGATGCAGAGCGAGCGCGAGAAGCTCCTCCACATGGAAGAAGAACTCCACAAACGGGTGATCGGACAGGATGAAGCCATCAAGGCCATCTCCGATGCCGTCCGCCGAAGCCGTGCGGGGCTTCAAGACCCGAAGCGTCCGATCGGTTCGTTTATCTTCCTCGGTACGACGGGTGTCGGTAAGACGGAGCTGGCCAAGGCGTTGGCCGACTATCTATTTGATGATGAGAATATGATGACGCGTATCGATATGAGCGAGTATCAGGAGAAGTTCAGTGCGACGCGTCTGATCGGTGCGCCTCCGGGATACGTCGGATACGATGAAGGCGGCCAGCTGACAGAGGCCATCCGCCGGAAACCTTATTCGGTCGTGCTGTTCGATGAAATCGAGAAAGCGCATCCGGACGTATTCAACATCTTGCTTCAGGTATTGGAC
>CALUZR010000062.1 GCA_944325335.1 uncultured Parabacteroides sp.
CGTTTATGCAATTTCTTTCAAAGAACTTCTTCGCTTCTCGATTTTTCGAAAACGTGGTGCAAAGGTAATGCTTTTTCTCTATTCCCTCCAAATTTTCTTGGAAGTTTTTGTTTTCATTATCCTTTATTACCGCATCTCTCTCGATTGCGGGTGCAAAGGTAGACACTTTTTAGTTACCCACCAAATGTTTTCCCAACTTTTTTGCAAAGAATTTTAATTCCGCTTCATTATTAGATAGTTACAAATGCAGATTTTTATAACCATGAATCCGCCCATTCATAACTATCTTCCTTTTCGATTATAACTATGTTTCTTTTCGGTTCTCGTTAATATCTCTTCTCACTCCGCCCAGCTTCTTTTCAGAAGCCAGGCTATGAGAAAAAGTTTCTTCTTAGTGGATATTTCCTACCTTTAATAAATACTCGGCAATTTGAACGGCATTCAAGGCAGCTCCTTTACGTATTTGGTCGCTAACTGTCCAGAAAGAAAGTCCGTTTGGATTGGTCAAATCCTTGCGAATACGCCCTACATATACTTCGTCATGGTCGGCCACGAACAAAGGCATCGGATATTCTTTCTTCGAAGGGTTATCTTGCAATATCACCCCTTCAGCTTCAGCAAACGCTTTCCGTGCCTCTTCTATCGACAACGGACGCTCTGTTTCCACCCAAGTAGCCTCGCTATGCGCGCGCATCACAGGGACACGGACACACGTAGCGCTTACTTCGATATCCGAATGCATAATCTTCCGCGTTTCGTTGTACATCTTCATCTCTTCCTTTGTATAACCATTATCGGTAAATACATCGACATGAGGAATCAAGTTGTAAGCCAACTGATAAGCGAACTTCTCGACCGTAGGTTCCTCACCCTTCTGGATTTGCTCGTATTGTTTGATCAATTCGGCCATAGCCGTAGCACCTGCTCCGCTGGCCGCTTGATAAGTTGCCACATGAACCCGTTTAATATGAGAGAGTTTCTCGATAGCTTTCAACGCTACTACCATTTGAATCGTAGTACAATTCGGATTGGCAATGATACCACGCGGGCGATTCAGCGCATCTTCCGGATTGACTTCCGGCACCACCAAAGGCACATCGTTATCCATACGGAAAGCACTCGAATTATCAATCATGACGGTACCATGCTTCGTAATCGTCTCCGCAAATTCGACCGACGTGCTGCCTCCTGCCGAGACAAAAGCCACGTCAATTCCCTTAAAGTCATCATTATGTTTTAATTCCTTTACCGTATAAGATTTTCCTCGAAACGTATATTCGCGTCCAGCACTACGGGATGAACCAAATAACACCAAATTATCCATCGGAAAATTTCTTTGTTCAAGCACACGCAAGAACTCTTGCCCTACGGCACCGCTTGCCCCAACAATTGCAACGTTCATTTTCAGCTCAAATTTTTAATTTGTTCGATTTGTATATATAATATATATGTGTTATCTTTGCAACCAAAGAAAACAATAGTCCGTTTCTTAACGGGCTGCAAATATAAACAATTAATAAACACAACAGATTAGCTATGAAAAAATTTTTGCTATTCTTATTGATTAATCTACCTATTTTGGGGTATGGGCAGTCTTGGTCTGGCGACTTAGACAAGTTTGAATCTTCTGATGGTTATTGGATGATGAATGGAGCAGACATTAAAGAGACACTCCATTTGCAACAATCGTATGAATTGCCACCGAATACTACGGATTGGCAATGGGTGTTTTCCCTTTATTTTGAAGATAAACCTACAGATGACAATTGGATAACTATTTATCCGATTCAAGGAGTTGATTTATCTTTCCATGCAGGCAAAGACGGACATAATGGTTTATTCAAATTTTCTATTGGAAGTAAAGAGGTTGCTTTTTCCTTTCAAAAATATAAATATAGCAATACTGAACTTACTGTATGTATTACATTAACAGAAAGCCGATATTGGAATATTACTTTAAACTTACATGATTTACCCAGCAAAGAAAAAGAAAGTAAAAGAGAACAAGTAGATATGGATATAAAAATACCAACCTATGCAACTTTTAATGTTGAAATGCATCACTCCAGCAGTAGGCCAAAAGGTTTTGGCATATCTGAAGAAATAAAGATGGGCGAAAACATAACTCCATCTCCTGAAGAACCGGAAGAACCAGAGACAAGCAATGTCGAATGGCTCAATATCGAACCGAATGGTACAACAGGAGCCATACTTTATTTCTCCGACTTAATAGACATTAGCAATGCGACCTTTACTATAGATGGTGGAGAACTGGATAATTATACACCCGAAGCTAAGTTATCTGGAAGTGGTAAAAATGTTATTTTAAATGGATTCAACTTAGAAATAGGAGGAGAATATACTTTCTATTGGAAAGGTATTATAGATTTAGATGGTTTACCCGTTGAAGATGGACAAGAATATGTCCGATTAATCGAAACAGAAGATCCAGAAGAAGAGGAAAAGCCAGAACAACCTACTTCTGGCATCGTTAGAATTAACGAAGTCATGGCAAATCCCAACGAATTTGATCCAGAAACAGAATATATTGAACTTTATAACACATCTAATAAATCTATATCTTTAGATGGATGGACTATCAAATATGAAAATAGAAAAACAGAAATGATATTGGATGGCTTAGAAATTCCACCTTCTGATTATATTGTATTATATGATAAAGATAATCAAGCTATTTCTTGTTCAAATGCTTATCCAATTGATGGCTTATCCCCATTAGCCAATACAGGAAAAACATTAATCCTAAAAGATGCATCTGGTATATCTATTGATGAATGCACATATCCGAATTGCAATAAAACTCCTGGCATCTCTTGGGAATACTCTGAAACCGGTTGGCATCTCTCTTCCGATGAACGAGGAGGTACGCCGGGCGAACCTAATTCAGAAGGAAATGATGGAGAAGAGGAAGAAGAACCTGAACCGGACGAACCAGAAAAAGAAGAACCGGAAGAGGAAGAGAAGCCCGACCAACCCTCAAGTTCTTTCTCAAAAGGCGATGTCCGGATTAATGAAATCATGGCCAATCCGAAAGAGATAGAAGCTCTGCCTGAAACGGAATATATTGAATTGTATAATACATTAGATAAAGATATATCTTTAGACGGATGGATTCTAAAATATGATAATAGTAGAGAAATGATATTGGACGGCATTACACTCTCCGCAAATTCGTATGTCGTATTCTATGATAAAGACAAAGAGGCTTTAACTGAATCCAATGCCTATCCTGTTGATAAGCTATATCCATTAGCCAACGATGGCAAATCCCTTACCTTATTATATTATACAGACGTCATCGACCAATATACTTACCCTAAGGCAAAAGAGGGTAAATCGTGGGAATATGCGCCAGAAGGTTGGCATGTTTGCTCGGATCCGAATGGAGGTACGCCGGGCAAGGCCAATTCTGATGGCATAGAAGAAGAGGAGGAAGAAGAACAACCAGATGAACCAGAAGAAGAGGAAGGACCTGATCAGCCTGAACTTCCCTCCTCGCCTATCGAGTTAGGAGCCATCCGCATCAATGAAGTCATGGCCGACCCGAAAGGATTGGAAGAACTTCCCGAAACGGAATATATCGAATTATATAATGTATCGGACGAGGCATTGACGCTCACAGGTTGTACGTTGGTCTACGATAATCGAACAAAAGCAGTTTTGGATGGAATATCCATTCCTGCACATACGTTTGCTGTACTCTATCGTTCCGGTCGGGAGATGTCGCTTACTTCTGGCATCGATTGCCCGGTCGATAAGTTTCCGACCTTAGCTAATGCAGGAGAAAAATCGCTTGTACTCTATAACCATGAGGGGAACATAATCGACCAATATACCTATCCTAAAGCAAAAGCAGGTAAATCTTGGGAATACGCGCCGGAAGGTTGGCATCTCTCTTCCGATCCACGAGGAGGAACACCGGGCGAACTCAATTCGGATGGCATTCCGGAAAAAGAGGATGACGAAGAGGAAACAGAGGACGAAAAGGGACCAGAAGATCCCAACCTGCCTCATCCTACACAGGGCGAAATCATCATCAACGAAATCTTGCCCGAACCATTTCCCGATGGGAGCGAATACATCGAATTGTTCAACCGTTCGGAGCGCGATTTATCGTTGGCCGATGTGTGCATCTCCACGCGAAAAAGCGACGGTTCGCTCAACACGGTCTATCCGCTCTCGGACTACGAAGAGCTGTTGGAAAGTGGAGGTTATTTACTTATCTCAAAATCGCTGGATGGCGTACGCGCCTTCTACAATGTATCCGACGAATCACACACGTTGGAGTGCAAATTGCCCGTCCTTGCCAATACGGGCGCATCCGTCGTCCTCTATCGCATCTCCAGCAAAATGATTATCGACGAGGTAACCTATTCACCCAAATGGCATTCAGTTCCTTCTTCAAAACGTAAAGGCGTAGCGTTGGAACGGATAGATCCCGCAGGTGCTTCACAATCGGCAAGTAATTGGACTTCGGCCGCTTCCGTGGCAGATTATGGCACACCCGGTCGTCCTAATTCCCAATACGCGGAAGAAACAGATACAACGGGCAACGAATCCATTTCTATCCAAAAGATACAACCATCAGGTCCTTACGCTATTACCTATCGGTTAGACAAACCGGGCTATTCCGCCCGCGGTTGGGTCTTTGATATAATTGGTCGGAAAACGGCACTACTCGTAGACAATGAATCGCTCGGCACAGCGGGCACAATTGAATGGAATGGTCATGCCCTCAATGGCAACCCCGTGGAAAGAGGCGTCTACATCATGTATCTCGAACTATGGCACCCCGACGGCGATATACTTCGCAAAAAGGCCGCTTTCTTAGTATATTGAAAAATAGACCTGGCAATCTCTGTTTATTTCAAGAAAAAGAGTAACGTCACAGCAATCAATCCGAGAACTATTTATATATGGGAAAATTTGTGGAACAACAGACAGTTCAGCAAGAGACAAAAGGTCAGTCTAGAATACATTGCGTTCATAAAGGAGGACGGAAATCTATCAGCATGACTGTGATTACGTTTGATGCCGTTAATTAATGCTTAGTTTACTTAAGCTCACAGGATTGCCTCTTCTATCGCAAACCACTGAAAAATAGACAATAATGTAAAGGGCAGGCCGTAAAGGTCTGCCCTTTACGCACTAAAATCGACGATGTTTTCGAAAAAAATAGAGGAGTGCACGAAGGTGGAGCCAACTCATACGCGAAAAGAGACGTTTATTCGTCATCCGCTGGTAATCATGGTGGAAAGCGAACTGAGGGAGATAAAAAACTTTCCACCCGGCGCGGTGGGCACGGAGGCAATAATCGGCGTCTTCTGGACCGTAGAAAATCCGGTTGTCCAACAAACCTATCTCTTGCACTACCTCCCGACGGATGACCTGACAGGCGCCGATGACGTATTCCACCTCAAAAGGTTCCTCGCCCTGCATGGCAACGTGATAAAATTGCGACTCGTTGAGCCGCGCCAACTGTGGACTGGGGCAAATCGCACTAAGGACATTCAAAATTTTGTACCTTAGGCTCGGGTAACGGCGGCAACTGTCTTGGACCTCGCCCGATGCATGGAAGAGCTGACAGGCGCAGATGCCGCAATTGGAGTGCGCGTGCATGAAATCGAACATGCCCTGCCACGCGGCAGACGTGGGGAGCGTATCAATGTCAAGAATCCAGATGAAATTTCCCGTCGCCCGTTGTAGCCCGACATTGCGGGCACAGGCGACACCATGGTTCTCTTCATATCGATAAAGATGTACGCGCTCATCCTCGTACGCTTCGAGCAGGGAAAGGGTGGCGTCGGTCGAGCCATTGTCGATGATAAGGATTTCGTACATGAAACCCTTGACGGCCTGCAGGACGGCGTCGAGGCACGGCTGTACGTACCGTTCGGAGTTCCATGTGATGAGAATAACACTTACGTCTTTCATTTAACCGAACAATTTAATCCACAAAGCCTTGACAGCGGCAAGAAATTCCTTGAAGGAGGAGAATTTACGGATATTCCGCCAAATAAAAACGGGCGAAAGGAAAAACGAGAGGTTATTCCGGAAAAGCAGACGTTCCATTTCATCCGCACTGAGGTTGGGATAATTTAAAATGGACTCGCGCTGCACGTCGGTGGGAACATACTCGCCGCCCTCGATCCAACCATGCTGCTTCGCCAGGTCGTAAAATTCCGTGGCCGGGAAGGGCGAAACGATGTTGAACATTACCTGATCTACTTTCAACGCCTTGGCTTTACGTAAGGTATCTTTGATGGTCTCCTTCGTTTCCAGCGGACTGGTGCCGATCAGAATGTTGAGCTTCACAGGGACACCATATTGCTTCAACCACGCGATAGCTTGGTATATCTGCGCCTCAGTAATACCTTTTTTAATATAAGCCAGGATGTCGTCGTTAAACGATTCGACACCGAGGTCGACGTATTGGCAGCCGGTATCATGCAGGATGGTGGCGATGTTTTCCGTAATCGCATCCACGCGTGCTTGGCAGCCCCAGGCGATGTGATGCTCCTTCAGGGCCGCTCCGATGATCCGCAGGCGTTTCTCCGTTACGATGAAGTTATCGTCCATAAAACCAATTGCCTTAAAACCCTGTCGCGCCAAGGTATGGATTTCCTCTACGACGCTATCGGTAGAGCGGAAACCTACGGGCGGCTTCTTCCCGGAATGCTCTTTTTTGTACTCGATTTCGCGGGCGAAAGTGAGTGAACTGGGCACGCAATAAATGCAATGGAAGGGACAATTGCGCGACGTCACCATGGCCATATAGGGCGTTACTTTGAGTTTCGGATTGAAGAACTCGTACTTGCTGACGAAGTGAATAGCAGGAAAAGGGAGCGCGTCCAAATCCCGGATCAGCGGTCGGGGAGGATTACTCACCACGTGCCCATCCAGGTAAGAGATTCCACGAATGCCCTTCCAATCCAACCTGTCGCGGAGGAGCGGCATGAGTTCGGAGACGGTATCCTCCGGTTCACCGCGTACGACGATAGACCGACTATGATCGAGCACGACGGAGGTGAAATAGGTCGCACCAGGTCCCAGGAATACACACCAGGCTTGCGGATGTTGCCGATGGATGAAGGCTTCCACCTTCTTGTCGGTAGGGATAGAAAGATTAACCGTCCAGAAGAAATAAACTTCGCTATCATCATTTTCGAGAAAAGAGAAACAATCTGATGGTGACGCGTTATCGAGCACAAAATTCCGATAGCGGACGTCGAATCCGGCATTTTCCAACAATGCGGCCACGGTCAGTTCATAGATGTTCACCATATTGTAGACGACCCTCGTGCAACCGGCCGTCCGTTCCGCCGGTTTGAACTTATCCAACGAGGGAGGCGTCAAGAATGTAACTTTCATACGCATGTTTTTTATTTATTCAAACGTGCAAAGAAAAGAAAACGTATATTTCCGTACTTAATATTTAAAGCTCCCCCCGCCTAAAAACTCACGCAGAAGCGATGTCTTTGGCAATTCCTCTTGCTGGATATACTTGAAATAGCGGAGGAAACGCAAGAGGCGGTAAGCCTCGGCATTGGCCGGCGAATTTTCCGGCACATTGGCCAAGATTGGCTCGGCATAGGGGCGAAGCGCGGCCAACTCATACAACATCGCACTATTAAACATGGCATCGGCTTGCTCCTGATACGGGAAGATCCACTTATCCTCACCCCGTCGGACACTGGCCCAACGCATGATGGTATCTTCTGCAGAATAGCCACGGAAACGGTAATCACGGACGATGCGACGCAAGAGTCGGTTATCGGTCGTCGGAATCCAGTTATGATTATCGAGCGATATCGTTGTAAGTGCCGAGACATATACATAATATTTATACGAAGCATCGATATAAGAGGTCAACTCCGGATTTAAAGCATGGATGCCTTCAATCACTATGATAGAGTTCTCCTTCAGTTTCAATTTCTTTCCGCGATACACCCGTTTGCCACTTTCGAAATCGAACGAAGGCATGTCAATCTCTTCGCCGACAATGAGGCGTTTCAAGTCAGCATTGAAATAAGGGAGGTCGAGGGCGTAAATAGACTCAAAATCATATTCTCCATGCTCGTCGAGTGGCGTATCTTCACGATTCACGAAGTAGTCGTCAAGCGAGATGCCAACTGGATGCAGCATGTGAGTGGCCAATTGTATTTCCAACCGTTTGCACGTTGTAGTCTTCCCCGACGATGAAGGTCCGGCAATGAGGACGATGCACGTACCGTTTCTATATCGATCGGCTATATGGTCGGCTATATGGGCAATTTGTTTCTCTTGCATGGCTTCCGAGATAAGGATGACATCCGAAGCATGTCCCTGTTCGATGGCGAGATTCAAGTCACCCACGTTTTCTAAATCCAACGCATGAAGGAGAGTAAGGTGTTCTTTGTAGACTTCGTACATTTTGTTCTGGATGACTTTCGGAGCCAATCGCGTGGGATCGTTTTGTAACGGGACACGAAGCAAGGCACCATCCAAATAAGGCTCCAAGCCGAACACCGGTACATAACCCGTCGAAGGGACCAAACTCCCATAGAAATAATTCACATAACCATCCAATTCATAATAAGAAGTATAAAGCATGCCGCTTGTCTCGATGAGGTTCGCTTTATCATTCATACCTACTTGGCGAAAAAGGCGGATAGCGTCAGCCGTCCGTACCGTATGCAGATGCAACGGGATATCGGCCTCAATGATTTCCTGCATTCGATTTCGAATACGCGCCAACATATCAGCATCCGCCTGTTTCCCATTATGGATTTTGCAATAATAACCGCGCGAAATAGAATGTTCAATAAACAAATCCGCCTCTGGATAGACATCATGCACCGCTTTCGAGAGGATATAGCAGAGCGAACGGACGTAAGTACGCATTCCCGAAAGATTCGTATAGTCTACAAACTCAATATCTTTCGGTCGCCAACAAGCATACGTCAAATCTTCCGTCTTATTGTTCACTTGCGCGTTCATCGGACGATATGGAAGCGGTTCTCCGACCAGCTTATAAATCTCTAATAACGTAGCACCAATGGGCACCTCGTAACTTTTCTCCGTATTTTTACAATAAATAATAATGGTATCTTTCATAAAATTCATCCTTTTTAGTATTTTTGTCGGTACTAAAGATAGAAATATTAATTTGGATATTTATCCGCTTAAACGAATTTTAAATGGAATACTCTTTTTTTGATTTACTCCGTTTGATAGGATCGTTAGCTTTGTTCCTATACGGCATGAAGATTATGAGTGAAGGTTTGCAAAAGCTGGCCGGAGATAGTCTTCGTAAGATCCTGACAGCCATGACTAAGAATCGTGTAACAGGTGTATTAACCGGTATGTTGATAACCGCATTGATTCAATCCTCTTCGGCCACTACGGTAATGGTGGTAAGTTTTGTGAATGCCGGACTTTTAACATTAACGCAATCCATTGGCGTTATTATGGGAGCGAATATCGGAACTACCGTGACCGCTTGGATTATCTCGGCATTAGGTTTCAAGATTGATATTTCGGCTTTTGCTTTGCCTTTATTGGCTTTGGCACTTCCTCTTTTCTTTTCGGGTAAGAGTTCGCGGAAATCGGTCGGGGAGTTTATCTTTGGTTTCTCTTTCCTCTTTATGGGGTTGGAAGGATTAAAGGCAAATGCCCCGGATTTGAGTGCCAATCCCGATATGTTGGCTTTCGTCCAAAATTATACCGATATGGGATTCTTTTCCATTCTGCTTTTCCTCTTTATCGGAACAGTATTGACCATGATTGTCCAAGCTTCGGCTGCTACGATGGCGATTACCTTGATCATGTGTGCGAATGGATGGATTGATTACCATTTGGGCGTAGCATTGGTATTGGGCGAGAATATAGGTACCACGATCACAGCTAATTTGGCGGCTTTGACAGGAAATATCCAAGCACGAAGGGCGGCTTTGGCGCATTTGATGTTCAATGTATTTGGCGTCTGTTGGGTGTTGGTCGTATTTTATCCTTTTACGGCGGGCGTCTCTTGGTTTGTTGAAAACGTGATGCACGTAAGTGATCCTTCCGTAGCTGTTTCATTCAAGTTGGCCGCATTCCATACGGCATTCAATATTAGCAATACGTGTATTATGATTTGGTTTGTAGGCTTGATAGAAAAAACCGTATGCGCTTTTATCAAAGGAAAACCAGAAGACGAAGAATATCGCCTACGCTTCATTACAGGCGGCATGCTTTCTACAGCAGAACTTTCTATCCTCCAAGCACAAAAGGAAATCATCTTGTTTGCCGAACGGACCGCACGCATGTTCAACATGGTCAGATCGCTTCTCTACGAAAAGAACATGGACACATTTACGAAAACCTATAGCCGCATCGAGAAATATGAAAATATCAGCGACCGCATGGAGGTGGAAATCGCTAATTACCTGACGCAAGTATCCGAAGGTCGCCTTAGTTCGGAAAGTAAAGAGAAGATCCGCGTCATGCTCCGTGCCGTGAGTGAGATTGAGAGCATTGCCGATTCGTGCAACAACTTAGCCCGTACACTGAAACGGCGCAACGAATTTAAATCCGCTTTTACACCTGAACAAAACGAACATGTCGAACGAATGTTTACACTCGTAGGCGAAGCGTTAGAGCGAATGAACGTCATTTTCCATAAATCCGAATTGACGCACAATGACATCAATGTCTCTTACAACATCGAAAATGAAATCAATAATTACCGTAACCAGCTTAAAGCACGCAATATCGAAGATATCAATAATAAAAACTACCAATATCAGGACGGCGTATATTATATGGATATCGTGAGCGAAAGCGAAAAGCTGGGCGATTATGTAGTGAACGTGGTGGAAGCGTTAATCGACAAACGGATTTAACTTACCACGCATGGTATTGCTTCAGCTCTTGCCTTAGCTTTTGGGCTTGTTGGTGGGTTACTTTATCCATCCATGCCCAAAAGCGAGGGCTATGGTTCATTTCGCGTGTATGGCAAAGTTCATGCAAAAGGACATAATCAATCAGGTGCCAAGGAAGTTGCATAAGGTGGCACGAAAGATTAATGTTTTTCCCTTCCGAACAGCTTCCCCATCGCGTGCGGCTACTATTGATGCGTATCGCTCCTATTTCAAAGCCATATTTCTTGGCCAATGCCTTCAAGCGGGCAGGCAAGTATTTTTGGGCATCGTGACGGAGGGCACTTATTAGCATTTGGCGCAATGTCTCTTGCACTTCCTCGTCGGCAAAGTCAGTTTTCAGCGGACAAGTGATGAGCAATAATCCCTTTTTTAAAAACAAATGGAATTCTTTTACTGGACTTCGGACGATGCAGACTTTGAAGGTCTCCGTCTCGAGACGACAACTCTCATCCAACAACGGGAGTGGTTTCGCTTCGTCCAACTTCTCCCTCAACTTCTGTTTGTTGCTTAATATGAATGCCAGCAACTCCTCTTCGTTGCCTTGTTTGGGCATGACGCCTACGACCTTTCCCCTGTCAATCTTCACGATATAACGTCGTGCGCGCGGATTCGTCCGAATGATTACCCTTCCTAATAACTTATCGTCAAAGTATTTTTCCATTTCCTTCTTAAATAGGTTTCAAAAGTACGGTTTTTTCGGCAAAAACGCCCTACCTTTTACACAAATACCCGGACAAAAACTCCCTTCTCCCCGAAGGAAAACTTACAAAGCCCCGAGGAAAGTTCTATCTTTAGGCTAAAGATATATATCTGCAACTTAAAGATACGCATCTGCAACCTAAAGATATGTATCTTTAGCCTAAAGATAGAGTTTTTCCGGTAGGTTTGTATTTTTTTCTTGGGCATCTATCTTTTTTCCTTTTAGCCCAAACTTTTTTCGTCCTTCGCTTGTTTTATTTATACATTGAATAGAAAAAAATGGTACATAGTCCGGAAAAAGTATTGTTGGTAAGCTCGATGTTGTTAATATTGAGCGTGTTTGCGGGGAAGGCAGGTTATCGTTTCGGATTGCCTTCGTTGTTGTTGTTTTTAGGCGTCGGGATGTTGTTCGGAAGCGATGGCTTGGGCATCCAATTCGATAATGCAAAAGCGGCGCAGTTCATTGGCATGTTGGCGTTGAGTATCATTCTGTTTTCGGGCGGAATGGATACGAAATTGAAGGAAATCAAGCCTGTAGCTTCACAAGGAGTCGTATTGGCAACGTTGGGCGTATTGCTAACGACTTTCCTGACCGGCGGCTTTATCTATTTGATATGTCATTATTCGGCGGAATATGCGACATTGACTTTGCCCGAATCGCTTCTTTTGGCGGCGGTGATGTCTTCTACCGATTCGGCTTCGGTCTTCTCGATTTTGCGAAGCAAAGGCGTATTGCTGAAGGAAAACCTCCGTCCGACGTTGGAATTGGAAAGCGGAAGTAACGACCCGATGGCTTATCTCCTGACGCTCATCCTCATTGCTTTCATCCAATCGAGCGGGATGAGCGTGGCGGAAGCGGCTTGGATGTTAGTCCTCCAACTGGTGATCGGGGCTATCGGCGGATTCTTGTTGGGAAAAGTGGCGGTATGGATTGTAAATCGGATTAATGTAAACAACGCTTCGCTTTATCCCATTTTGATTCTGGCGTTCGCATTCCTGACCTATTCAGTCGTGACGCTTTGCCAAGGGAATGGTTATCTGGGAGTTTATATTGCCGGATTGGTATTTGGCAATGCGAAGATTGTCCATAAACGGAGCATCGGTACGTTCTTTGACGGTTTTACATGGTTATGGCAGATTGTGATGTTCCTCTCGTTGGGCTTGCTGGTCAATCCGCACGAGTTGCTTCCCGTAACGCATATCGGATTGGGAATCGGTATTTTCATGATTGTGATAGCCCGTCCGGTGAGTGTCTTCCTTTCGCTCTTGCCTTATAAGAACTTTTCATGGCAAGCGAGGTTGTACATTTCATGGGTAGGATTGCGAGGAGCAGTGCCGATCATCTTTGCCACATACCCTTTACTCGCGGGCATCGAACATGCGCAATGGTTCTTTAACATCGTTTTCTTTATTACCATCTTATCTCTTTTGGTGCAAGGGACAACGGTTACATACGTGGCCCGCTTGCTTCATCTGATTGATAAACCAGAAGCAAAAGAGGAATTTGGCATGGAACTTTCAGAAGATATCCGAAGTGTCATGAGCGAAATCGACTTGACACCGGAAGTATTGGCGCACGGAAACAGGTTGATGGACTTGAACTTGCCGGACCATACGCTGGCGGTCATGGTGAAGCGCGACGGACGTTACTTTATTCCGACGGGCAAAACCATCCTCAAAGTCAACGACAAATTGCTCATGATATCGGACAATGATAAAGCCCTCCTGCAATCTTACGAGATGTTGGGCATAAAAGATTATACGTTAAAGCAGAATTGATTAGAGGCGGAAAGCCTTATTTATATCTATTCTATCAACAAACCCGGGCGCCTTGCCTGCTGTGTAGCAAGCAAGCGCCCACAAACTTGTTGATACTACAAGCTCAACTTCCCTTCTTTATAATATAATGTATATGCCTTCCCGGCTTGGGTGTCGAATTCCAAACTCTTTCCTTGGTAATGTATTTTACAAGGACCGCCTGAACCAGAATGGATAATAGCCTTTACCAAGTTATTATCCTTCCAATATATATCTATCAGGAAATTACCCCGTGCGCGGACACCGGTCAATTCTCCTTCGTGCCAAACGGAAGGCAAGGCGGGAAGCAATTGGATAAATCCGGCATGGCTTTGAAGCAGCATCTCCGTCACGCCAGCCGTACCGCCAAAATTGCCATCGATTTGGAAAGGAGGATGCGAATCCCAGAGGTTATTATTGGTTCCATTCTTCAAAAGATTGCCATAAAGGCGATAAGCACGGTCTCCATCTTGCAAACGAGCCCATTGATTGAGTTTCCAACCCATACTCCAGCCTGTAGCGCCATCTCCACGATGCTCCAATACCACACGAGCGGCTTGCGCAAGTTCGGGAGTAGTTATGGGTGAAATCGTTCGCCCTGGATGCAAACCATACAGATGGTTCACGTGGCGATGTGTATCATGCGGATCGTCTATGTCTACCGACCATTCCATCAATTGGCCATACCTTCCGATTTTATAAGGAGCCAAATGCTTCAAGACATTTTGCCACTCGTTGCATTCCGTTTCATCTACTTTCAGGATTTCACTGGCGGCAATTGCATCTAACAAGATTTCACGGATAACGGCATGAGAGAATGTAGCACCTTCATCAATAGGGCCATGTTCCGGAGACGTAGATGGTGCAGCCGTATACGTTCCGTCTGGTTTGTGCCATAAATAATCTACCGCAAATTGCGCAGCACCTTTGATAATCCCATAAGTATCTTTCAAGAAATCCATATCCTGCGTATAATCATAATAATCCCATACGTGAGTAGCCAGCCAGGGTCCTGCAACTGGAGAAAAGTTCCAAGACATATCTTTATCCCGAAGCGGAGAAGTAAATCCAAAGATATTCGAGGAAATGGAAGTTGTCCAGCCCCGTGCACCAAAGTAAGCTTGTGCCGTCCGCTCGCCTGGTTTTATTTGTGTACGGATAAAGTCGATAAGCGGTTCGTTGCATTCGGCTAAATTCGTAGGGCAAGCGAGCCAGTAGTTCATCTGGATATTGATATTATTATGATAATCGATGCGCCATGGTCCGTCTACATTATTATGCCATACGCCTTGCAAGTTAGCCGGAAGATTTCCGGGTCGCGAACTTGCGATCAGAAGGTAACGTCCGAATTGGTAATAGAGCATCTCCAATCCATAATCCGGCGCACCCGTGCGATAACGTGCCAATCGTTCAGGAGTCGGAAGGTTATCCGGATTTTGCCACGAAGGATTCAATGCCAAGTGCATGCGATTGAATAATGCGTTGTAATCCTCATAATGCGCATCAAATAGTTGGTCGAATGTTTTCTTTTTAGCTTCCTCTATCCATATTTGGGTTGTTTCCTTCGGATTGATGCCTACATACGTCTTTGGATGCTTAAAATCAGGATCGAAATTCATCTTATAATCTGTATCAGCGGTAACGAGGAACATCACTTCGTCCGCCCCATCTATGGTAATTCCTTCCTTCGAAGATTTTACTTTCCCCTTTTTAGCAATAGCTTGTATGCGTACGACATATTCCATCTGGTTATTATCCAGTCTTCCTATAAAGCAAAGTCCATTTTTACCTTCTGTATGGAATTTTCCTTTCGAAACCGGATTGGGCACATAGGTAAAATGCAAGTTTTGTTTACCCGCTTGTGATGCCGCAAATCGCATTACCAACATATTGGCAGGATAGGAAACAAAGTATTCCCTTTTAAACTGTATACCATTGCTTTGAAATGAGACTTGGGCTAACGCCGAATCTAAGGAAAGCGAACGCACGTAGTTTTCTACCTTATCCGCCTCCAGTCCTGTTTCGATCCGAAACTCTCCTGCCGTGGTAAAACTCCCAAAACGGGAAGGTTCTTCACCATCCGACTCATAAGCCACTACGCCATTAAAGTTATTGCGCGTCAATTCGGCCGCCTTTTCAATATTACCATCGGTGAACGCTTGGCGGATTTCTTTCAACACAGGTGCAGAATGCTTATTTACATCCCAATAATAATCTGCTCCTTTTGAGGTATTAGGTCCGCCACGCCATAACGTCTTTTCATTGAAAGTAATGCGTTCAGTGGCTATCGAACCCATAATATTTGCACCCAAACTACCATTACCAATCGGGAGTGAAAGGTTTTCCCAAGCCTGGTCTTTATTATAAACGCCATCACCCGCTTTGATGAGGGACTTCTCTCCTACCCATACCGTTTCAGCTTCCGGATTGGGTTGGTTGAACCATACTCGTAACCCTTCCGGATTATCGGCATGAACGACCTGATTTATGCCTATAAATGCACTTAAACATAGTAATAAATGTCTCATTTTATAGTTATATTTTTAGGGTTCGATTACTAATATAAGGATAAACTTTATCTGCTCCTTCAAAATCAGCTGGTTGAGGAGCCGGTGGGAGAAACTCGCTCTTCGTGCCTTCTACAAGGAGCTGGCCTTTATCGAAATCTAATGTGACGAAAGCGTAAAGCGAATCTTTATATTCTATCATGTGTCCATTCGAATATTTATCCGACGCTTCTGCCCAGAAATAGGCCGCACTATTGATATGGATGTAGTGTACTCCTTCTATTTCCTGATATTCATCCACATGATGATGGCCACAGAAGCAAGCGATCACTTTGGGTTTATCCTGGTTTGCTTCCCGAAAAATTGCCCGCACCTCTTTTCGATTAGGACAAGCATTGCCTTGCCATGTATCATTCAATGCTTGGTGTGAAAAAACAATCGTAGGTTTTTGGGTAGATGCTAAATCCTTCCGGAGCCATTCCAGTTCTTCAGGCGAGATAAGGTCGCGGTCTACACCCATCGTAGCTTGGAAGTAATTACCATGATCATTATCTATGTATTGCCCCTCTTTTAAGAAATAATTCAAATCTAAAACGACAAAGTGTACTCCTCCCAAGTCGTATGAATAATACTTGGAAGGCATATTTAATCCTTGTACAACTTGTTCTTTTGTCGCATGATCAGTATCATGGTTTCCCATCACACTATATTTCTTCCCAGAAAATTGCTCCCATACCGCTTTGATGGTATGTAAACCTTCGCCATGCGATAAGTCGCCCAACTGGACAATAAAGTCAGGCTTCCGTTTATTCGCCTCATCAATGAAGGTTTGTAGGCGACGCACAGCATCAGCTTGTAAATCCTGGTGCACATCCGATATGATACCAAAGCTCAGTTTCTTTGCTCCTGCCTCTTTTTTACAGGAAATATGTAGGGCAAGGCAACCTATCCCAGCCGACAAACCCGTAATAAATGTTCTTCTGTTCATAATTCTTTATCCGTTTATCTGATGCAAAAGTATTATTCCTTTCCGTAAAAACACTGGACTATTTTCCTATTTAGTTGTATTATCTTCTTTTTAGGTTGAGTTATTAAGGTATAAGCGGGTAATCAGGTGCGCATGTATGCAAAATCAACTCACTACTTTTGGGTGTATGCTTACCTTCTTGCACAACAAAAGCACGAACCCGGATTTCTCCTGGTACCGTAGTGGATTGGATTAAAACTGGTGCCGTTCCCCATTGTACCATGCGTGGATTTGTTCCCGTTTCTTCATTGCCAATAATACGCCCTTCTCCTTCGACTTCAAATCGTATCCTGGAGTTGTTAAGCCTTTTAATAACTCCTTGTTCGTCTACAATAGCCGCAATTACCGTCACTATGTCTGAACCATCTGCTTTCATGGGTATGCCTTCATCATCTGCCCAAAGCAAAATACGAGATGGACGTCTGGAAGGCACGACTTTATGCGTAGCAACTACTTTCCCATCAATTAACCCTTCAGCCAATAAATAGGAATCTGCCTGATGTCCTGTACGCGATAAATGCTTGTCTTGCATTACATCAAATACATCCGAAAAGGTGATAATAGGAGAAGGCATACCGACTCCTACACTATCATTATAATAAATGTATGTCTTTCCCCCTTTATTATAAGTAAGCCGTACTTCCTCGCAATTGCTATATACCGTGACATCTTTCGGAGAAAAAGGTGTCATGGCATTGGCTATATATATCATAGGTCCGCTATCAGCTATCAAATCCGGATTGAGAATCGGTTTGCGTTGGGCGCAAAACAGATAATATGCATATTTCGGTTGACGGAAAGCATCCATAATGCCACCATAAAACAGATCAGGATGATACCCCCGTTGATGGTCGAATGAATGCCACAAGCAACCGCCTACATGTTGCCTTGGAGTTCGATAAAGCGCATCATAGCAAGTATATGGATAATCTGGTTTCGCATAACCTTTCGCTTGTACCAGCATAGGGATTTCTCCCCAAGCGCGACTGGCTCGACTGGGCGAGTTGTGTGAAGACCAATCATCTACATTGTCTCCCCATTCGCGAGTAAAATAAGTAATTTCAGGATCCATCTCTTCCACCCTATCCGCAGGGTTTCCATTCCGTGGATGGCCGAAATGAACTGGGAAATATTCATGTCCGCGCGCCGAAGCATCGCATCCAGTATAACAATAAAGGTATGGATATTCCTCTTCAATAAGCTTCTTTACATTTTTAGCGAAATCATCTGGATAGGATGTTTCATTCAAAATAGGTTCCCATAACCAAACAGACGGATGGTTACGATCCCGCCGCACCATGTTTCGGATATCTTGATATACATATTGGGCAAAAGTAGGTTCTTCATTCCAGAATTGCCAACCAGGTGTATTTACGATAACAAATAATCCTAATTCATCACACGCATCCATAAACGCAGGATCTTGCGGATAATGGGCATTACGTATCACTCGGAGTCCTGCATCACGTAGTTTCTTTGCATCTCGCCAGTGAAGACTATTGGGTAACGCATTTCCGATGACCGCGAAATCCTGGTGTCGGTTTGCTCCTATAAGTGGTTCGGAATAAGGTTTTCCATTCAACCAGAATCCCTCTTTTCCTTTAAATTCGATACTTCGTATGCCAATCCGTTGGGCATATCCATCTATTACTTTCCCTTCTTTATCTTTTAGATAGACCCGCAATTGGTAAAGATAAGGCATATCCGGTTCCCAAAGCCTCGGATTCTGAACTGTTATCTGGCTTGATAGAGAAACAGCTTGTCGGGGAACTACACGAAAGCCTTTTCCCCAATCCTGCACTTTCTCCCCTTTTGCATCATAAAGTTCATACCATATTTCACCCTTAAAACGCTCTTGCGACTGGTTCCGTATATGGGCATCTACCCTTATTTCAGCAACCGTATCTGATATTTTCCCGTATGAAACAAACAAACCGCCACTTGCCGGCTCATTCTCTGCATTCGGATCGGTAATATACACATCGCCATGCGCTACCAACCAACAATCACGATAAATGCCTCCACAATAGGTAAAATCCAAATCGCCTTGAGGTTTTCCTGGCGGATAAGATGGATCATCACTATTATCGGCCCATACCGCCAATACATTTTCTTGGTTTGGGATTATATAAGGTGAGATATCGACTACGATAGGCAAAAATCCACCCAAATGTTCTTGTATCAATTGTCCATTCAGATATATTTTCGACTTCCCCATAATAGCTTCAAAATGCAAGAACAATCGCTTTCCTTCCCATGCTTCCTGGAAGGTAAAACGTTTGCGATACCAGACTTCTCCCTGGTAGTTGATGCATCCGCTCGCTTCAGTCGGGAGCCATTCGATGCCATGAGGCAACGAAACGACTTGCCAATTGCGGTCATCCAAATCCATTCGTTCACCACCCTCAAACGCACCTTTGTAAAACCGCCACCCAGGATTCATAGAATAAACCGTACGACCTGTATGTGGCAATACATAGAATCCAGCCGTCGAGAATTTCGGCTCATAATTGCCTGCCCAAGCAAAGAGGATACACCATAACCCCATCCATAAGAGAAAGAAACGTTTCATCGCATTACATTTACTATTGATTTGTAACTAATCTCAAAATCCTATCTTTTCCAACCAAGGAAATACCCATTCATTCTTAAAATAATGATTTGCCGGATCTACATTGACTAAATTAAAATAGGTATCGCGATCTAATCCTTCTGGAAGGCTATCGAGTTGCCGACGGGTAACTGGATCTGCAAACTTAGCATAATGATGCATTTCCACCCTTTCAGGATGCCCACTCAATTCATAAGCCCGTTTCACCACATTGAAATCACGATCCAAACCACCTTCGGTCAGAATCAAGGGACGAGGAGCCAAAGCAGCTACCAAATCCGGGAAATTGAAATATTTCCAGAAGTTCGGTATCAAATGACGGATAGAATTGGGAAAAGGACGACGCCCGTCCGTAGTTGGCCAAGTTAAGACGCAAGCACGTTCTTGGGTTTGACATAAGAAGTCATTATACACAAATCCGTAAATCGATTTATCAAGGACGCCCAACACCATCAATGGCTCCGTCCCTAACGAGAATCCGCTCACCAAAATACGATCTGCCCGAATGTCTGGCTCCTGCTT
>CALUZR010000063.1 GCA_944325335.1 uncultured Parabacteroides sp.
GAAAACCGTAACGATTTAGTAACGAATAATCTTCATAGGGTGGCTTTTCAAGGTCATTTCCCTGTCGCCACAGGGTAAGAAAAAAGCTCCCTAATCTGTTGGATTAGAGAGCTTTGTCTTTGTTTGTCAGGAGCTTGTCTTTTCTCCTCAGTGATCCGCTTGGGGCTCGAACCCAAGACCCCAACATTAAAAGTGTTGTGCTCTACCAGCTGAGCTAGCGAATCATCCTTCGTAAATCGTTTGTTTTTCGATTACGGGTGCAAAGGTAAGAAGTTTTTTTTGAATCTGCAATGCTTTTGGCATGAAAAAATGATTTTTTCTTCATTTTTTTCTCGGAGGGCAAAGTTTGGAGGCCTTTGCCGAAAGTTTTTAGGGTGGGTATGAATTGTTTTCTTCTTCGTTATATATTCTATAAATATCGACGATATTTATACACGTATCGTCGATACTTGCTTATCTTTAGGCTAAAGATATAAAAATATCGACGATGCGTAAAGAATTCATAGGCTATTTTCTAAGTTTTCCCGCTTATGATGAAAGTTTTTTAGCTTTGAAAATGTCGATAAAATGGGCGGTTTTATCGATAGATACGATCTCTTTTTCGATATTTTTTGTAGATAAACAGATGGTTATCTATTTTTGTCTGCAAAATATAAGCTGGAATTTATGAGACGGAATATCCTTTTTAGCTTGTCGTTGCTTTGTAGCCTATGGGCCATAGCAGCGCAAGAGAAACCGACGCAATGGACACTTCAAGCGTGTCTTGACTATGCATTGGCGAACAATATACAGATCAAACAAAGCCGCATCAACGAGCTTTCGGGACTTGAAGATACGGAATTGGCCAAAGCGCAATTATTTCCTTCCCTATCGGCCGACATCACGCAGGGGTATGTGAATTATCCTTCGCACAACGCCGCCGATAACCATAGTTATAGTGGCAATTATTCCATCAACGCGAACTGGACGCTCTTCGACGCGGGGAGGCGAAACAAAGCAATCAAGCAACAGAAGCTTCAAAATGAAATGGACCGTCTGGCCACGGAAGAGAGCGAAGACGACATCCGAATCGCCATTGTCCAGACTTATCTCCAAGTCATGTATGCGATGGAAGCGGTCGAAATCAATAAAAATACCGTCGAGACGGCCAAAGCAGAACGTGACCGGGCGGAAGAATTGCATAAAGCAGGTTCCATTTCGGCCGTGGATTTGGCGCAATTGGAAAGTCAATATAGCACGGACAAATACCAGCTCACTGTAGCGGAGACCAATCTGGACAACTACAAGCTCCAGCTCAAACAACTTTTAGAATTGGACATCTCGGAAGAAATCCAATTGGCGATGCCCGAGATTGCCGAATCGGAGGTGGTCGCCCCCTTACCGGAAAAGGAAATCATCTATGCCACCTCGCTGGCCGTGATGCCGCAAATCCGAAATCGCGAGTTGGCCATCCAATCCGCCGAACTGGAGGAAAAACGGGCCAAAGCGGCCTATTGGCCTACCCTTTCGATGAACGCAGGGGTCGGAACGGGGCACTTATCGGGCACAAATTACAATTTTGGCAATAAAATTTGGAATAATTTCAATGAAAGTGTTGGAATCTCGATAACTATTCCTATCTTTGCACAGCGGGAGAACAAAACAGCGTACAATAAAGCCAAACTGGCCATCACGACAAGCCAACTGGATTTGTTGAACACCCAAAAGGAGCTCTTGCAAGAGGTCGAAAGCGCCTACTTGGATGCTACTTCCGCACAGAGCCAATACCTATCGGCAAGCGAGCGGCTTGCTTACGTAAGACAAAGTTTTGAACTGACGGAAGAACAGTTTTTCTTAGGGATGAAGAATACGTTAGAGATGTTGACAGAGAAAAACAACTTGCTGAATGCGCAGCAAGAAGTTCTACAATCGAAATATATGGCTATCATGAGTATACAACTTTTGAATATTTTACAAAAAAAGCCCGTCAGTATCCAAATATGATGGGCAGATTCACTCCACTCTCTTTTTTTAGAAGGTTTCTGCGACGTGAGTCGCGGAGCCTTTGATTAAAAAATCAATAAGGTAAAAATCATGAAATATATGAACAAGAAAACAGGAATCATTGGACTCGTTGGAGTTATTGTGATTGCAGGTGGAATCTTTGTCTTTACGGGCAAGAAATCTGGCAATGGGATGAAGCTGGAGACAGGTATCGTCGGGCGCGCATCCATTACAAACGTAGTAACTGCTACCGGAACCGTCGAACCAGTCACTGAAGTCGACGTCGGTACGCAAGTATCGGGTATCATCGACAAGCTGTACGTCGACTACAACGATGTGGTGAAGGCGGGGCAATTAATCGCGGAAATGGACAAGGTCACGCTCGAAGCGGCACTGCAAGCCTCGACCGCACAGTTAGCCCGCAGTAAATCCGAATACGAATATCAACAAAAGAATTACGAGCGCTACAAGCTCTTGCACGAGAAGGAGCTCATTAGCGAAACCGACTTCGAAACGGCCACGTACGAGTACGAACAGGCCCGAGCCTCCTATGAGGAAGCCCAGGCCTCGATCGTCAGTGTCCGTCGGAATCTGGAATATGCCACCATCACGAGTCCGATTGACGGTGTCGTCATCAGCAAAGCCGTGGAGGAGGGCCAGACCGTCGCCGCGGGCTTCGAGACACCTACACTTTTCACCATAGCGGCCGATCTGACAAAGATGCAAATCATAGCGGACGTCGACGAGGCGGATATCGGCATGGTGCAGGATGGCCAGCGCGTCAGCTTCACCGTCGATGCGTACCCGAACGATGTATTCGAGGGGAAAGTGCTACAGGTGCGCCTCGGGGAGAGCAGTGACGACAGCGGGACGGCGGCTTCGTCGTCCAGTTCGACGGTAGTCACTTACGAGGTGGTCATCTCGGCAGATAATCCGGAACTGAAATTGAAGCCACGCTTGACGGCCAACATTACTATATATACTATGGAACGCGAGGGCGTCCTCTCCGTCCCGAATAAAGCACTGCGTTTCATCGCAGACCCGCAATCGCTGGAGCTGCTGGGACTACTGGTTGAGAATCCGGAGGCATCGGCTCCCGAGGGGCAGCGTCTCGTCTGGGTAAAGGAGGGAAATCGGTTGGCGCCCCGGTCTATCACGGTCGGATCAAGCAATAATAATATAACGGAAGTAGTCGGCGGCCTCGAAGAGGGGGAAGAAGTAGCGGTTGAACTGGCCGTCGACGCTCCCGTTCTTCCTCCGCAAGGCGCGACGGAACGCAGTCCGTTCATGCCGGGCCCTCCGGGGAGCAACAAGGACAATAAAAAGAAATAGTATGGCTTCCGATATGAAAGAGATCATCAGATTGGAGGATATCAGGCGTAATTTCATCGTCGGGGAGGAGACCGTCCACGCCCTTCGTGGCATCTCCTTCACGATTCGCGAAGGCGAGTTCGTCACCATCGTCGGCACGTCGGGTTCGGGCAAGAGTACGCTGCTGAACATCCTCGGCTGCCTCGATACGCCCACCAGCGGGGAGTATTTCCTCGATGGCGTGTCGGTCCGGACGATGGGAAAGAACGCCCGTGCCACCCTCCGCAACCGCAAGATCGGCTTTGTGTTCCAGAATTATAACCTCTTGCCGAAAACGACTGCCGTCGAGAACGTCGAGCTCCCGCTCATGTACAATTCGGCCTACAGTGCGGCGCAACGGCGCGAGAAAGCGGTGCAGGCCCTCATCGCGGTGGGCCTCGGCGACCGTCTGCAGCACAAGAGCAACCAAATGTCGGGCGGACAGATGCAGCGCGTCGCGATCGCCCGTGCCTTGGTCAACGATCCTGCCGTCATCCTCGCCGACGAGGCGACGGGGAACCTCGACACCCGCACGAGCTTCGAAATCCTCGTACTTTTGCAAAAACTGCATGCCGAGGGGAAGACGATTATCTTCGTGACGCACAATCCGGAAATCCCGCAATATGCGAGCCGGAACATCACGCTCCGCGACGGGCATGTCACGTCTGATACGACGAACGCCCACATCCTCAGTGCGGCTTCCGCCCTGGCGAATTTACCTATTAACGACGATTGAGTATGAATTTCACGAATTTATTCAAGATTGCCGTGCGTGCATTGGCCAATAATAAGCTGCGCGGCTTCCTCACGATGCTCGGTATCATCATCGGCGTCGCATCGGTCATCACTATGCTGGCGATTGGTCAAGGTTCCAAGCGGAGCATCCAGCGTGAGATCAGTGAGATGGGCTCGAACATGATCATGATCCAGCCTGGTGGCGAAATGCGCGGCGGCGTGCGGCAAAGTGCCGAGGATATGCAGACGCTTACCCTCAGCGACTACGAGGATATCGTCAATGAGACGCGCTACGTGGCGGCCACGTCGCCATCGGTCAACAGTAGCGGGCAAATTATCTATGGCGCAAATAATGCACCGACCACAGTCTATGGGATTTCCCCGGATTACATGCAAATTAGGCAATACAAAGTGGCTGAGGGGGATATGTTCACCGAGCGGGACATCCTCACGGCAGCGAAGGTGTGCGTGATCGGGCAGACCGTGGTGGACAATCTCTTCCCGGGGGGCGAGAATCCCGTCGGCAAGGTCATCCGTTTCCAGAAATTGCCCTTCCGCGTCGTGGGCGTGCTACAGAGCAAGGGTTACAATAGCATGGGCATGGACCAGGACGACCTCATCTTGGCCCCGTACACTACGGTCCAGAAGAAAATACTCGCCATCACACATTTACAAGGTATCAACTGCTCCGCGCTCGAGGAAAAATATACCGACCAAGCTATCGAGGAGATTTCCGAGATCCTGCGCCGCAATCACAAGCTAAATCCGACCGACGAAGATGATTTTACGATCCGCAGCCAGCAAGAGTTGAGCTCGATGCTGACTACGACGACCGACATGATGACGGTGCTGCTGGCGGCGGTGGCAGGTATCTCCTTGGTGGTCGGGGGAATAGGGATTATGAACATCATGTACGTCTCCGTGACGGAGCGCACGCGCGAGATTGGGCTACGGATGAGCATCGGTGCGAAAGGGCGCGACATTCTGGCGCAATTCCTCATCGAATCGGTGCTGATCAGCGTCACGGGAGGGTTGATCGGCGTGGTGTTTGGTGTGGGCGCGTCGCTGGCGGTGAATGCCATCGCGCATTTTCCCATCTTCATCCAGCCGTGGAGCGTGTTGCTTTCGTTCGTTGTCTGTACCGCGACCGGAATCTTCTTCGGTTGGTATCCTGCTAAGAAGGCCGCGCAGCTCGACCCGATTGAGGCCATCCGGTATGAGTAATCTCCTGGCCATCGGGTAGCAGTGGTTGGCTTAGTTTTGTTTGCGTGTGATGCAATATATACTCTCTTTGGTTAGTGTCTCCTTCGCATGCGACGAGGGGGGCACTTTTTTGTTAAATTCGTTTTCGATAAATGCGATGAGTGTACTTTTTAGAAAAAACATAGCTTCCGTGTATGCGAAGGCGTACTTTTTAGGAAAGTTTTGCTTTCGCAAGGCTGGACGACGTATGGTATTATGCTGTTTTCTTTCCAGCTTTGCGAAGGGATGGTTCTCTGCTCACCCTTAGTTTCGCAATATGCGAAACTAACACTTTTCAGGAAAGTAAACCTTCGCATCTTTTTTCTATTAAAAATAGATAGAAAAGTACTATCTTTGCATAGAGCGAAAGGAAACTTGCGAAATTCACGCAGGGGGAATAAGCAATATTTACCCCAAATATACACATTAATATAATAGGAATATGGAAATATATCTTAAAAATTCGGAAAAGACCTACCGAAGCATCGGGTGGATTATCCACTTGGTAGCTTGGGGAATCGTTTTCTGCCTGCCTTTTTTCTTTACGGGCAGGAATATGGAGGAGGTGACGACTGAGCGGTATGTGCGTTTTATTATTGTGCCGCTCTCCTTCATGGCGTTGTTCTATCTGGACTATTTTTTGCTTATCCCGCGGTACATTTTTGTGCAAAAGACGGGAAAATTCTTGCTGGTGAATGCCGTGCTGATCATCTTGACCATGATTGTGGTGCATGCGCTGATGCAGCTCTTGCCTCCACTTGAGATGGAAATGCCCCCTCGCCCCATGCCGGATGCGACGGAGATCACATTATTTTTTCTTCGCAATGCGATGATGTATGCGCTCGTGGCAGGGCTGAGCGTGGCGATCCGGATTACGGCTCGGTGGTACGAACAGGAGTCTACGCGCAAGGAGCTGGAGCGCGTGCGCGTCGAGGCGGAGCTAAAAAACTTGAAAAGCCAACTGAATCCGCACTTTTTGTTCAATACGTTGAACAATATTTATACGTTGATTCTGCTTAGTCCCGACCGCGCGCAATGCGCCGTGCATGATTTGAGCAAATTGCTTCGCTACGTGCTCTATGAAAGCAATCTGCCGACCGTTGCAATCGAAAAAGAGATGGATTTTGTGCGAAATTATGTCGAATTGATGCGTATCCGCCTCCCGGAGAGCACGGATTTGAAGATAGCGATCGATGTGCAAGAGGCGGGACTGCTCATCGCCCCTCTCCTATTTATCTCCTTGATTGAAAATGCCTTTAAACATGGGGTGAGCCATAGCGGCGCCTCCTATATTTGGATTAATTTGCAGGAAAGCGAGGGGAGCGTGAGGTGCGACATCGAGAACAGTTATTTTCCGAAAGACAGCGCGGACCGCAGCGGTTCGGGCATCGGACTGACCAACCTCCGCAAGCGGCTCGAACTCATTTATCCTGGAAAATATACTTTTAGCGCGCAACGCGAAGGCGCGTCTTACCACGTAAAACTTAATCTCCAAATAAAATGAATACGCATTTGACCTGTAGCATCGTCGACGATGAACCGTTGGCAGTCAGTTTGTTGGAAAGTTATGTAAATCGAACCCCATTCCTGGAGCTCCGCGGCAAATACTGTAGTGTGATCACGGCAATGAATGAACTACTGAGCGACCCGGTGGACCTTTTGCTGCTCGATATCCAGATGCCCGAGCTGAGCGGTATGGAATTTTCGCGCCTGCTACCGGCAAAGACGAAGGTGATTTTCACAACTGCCTTCGCGCAATATGCGGTGGACAGCTATCGGGTGAACGCGCTCGATTATCTGCTGAAACCCATCAGCTATACGGACTTCCTGCAGGCCGCGCAGAAGGCGCTCGACTGGTTCGAGAAGACAAAACCGGAGGTGGAAAGCCTGTTTATCCGCTCGGAATACAAATTGCAGCATGTGGATTTGAGCACTTTGCTGTACGTTGAGGGTTGGAAAGATTACGTCAGGCTGTACGTGGCAGGCGAGCAGCGGCCGATTGTCTCGCTCCTCAGCATGAAGGCGGTCGAGGAGTTGCTTCCTGCCTCGCGCTTCGTGCGTGTGCACCGTTCGTTTATCGTGAACGTGACGAAAATAGATGCGATCGAGCGCAACCGCATCGTTTTCGGGAAGGAATATATCCCGATTTCAGACAATTACAGGCAAAAATTCTTTGATTTCCTATCGGAGCACAGCATACTACTGGGCAAATAGGCCGCGGAGCAGGCGCTCGAGGCGACGGTTGAGCGCGCTGCTACTGCCCTCGTAGTTGTTGGCCAGTAAAACGACCGAGTAGAGCCTTCCACCCTGGCGCACGTAGCCCGCATAGCAGCGCACGCGGCCCATGCTTCCGCTCTTGAGCCACGCATCGCCCGTCCATTCCTTCGCGCGCAGGAAATTACGCACGGAGCCCTCCTTTCCCGCCTCGGGAAGGGAGCACAAGAAAGCGGCATGGCGCGGGGACGAGGCCATATAAGACAATAAATCAGCTAAAAAGCGCGCGTTCACCCGGTTCGAGGGGGAAAGTCCGCTCCCGTCGACCATGAACAGGGGCGAAATGTCCAACCCCTTGGCCGACCAGTAGGCGCGCACGACGGCGATACCCCTCCCGAATGACGAGAGCACCTCCCCCTTCCGTTTCTTATACCGTAACCCCAAGGTTTTTAGCAGCGCGTCGGCGTAGAGGTTGTGGCTGACGTGGTTCGTTTTCTCCACGATTTGCGCGAGTGTGGATGAGTAGGTCGTGATCAGCTCCGTGCGGGGCGACACCTTCCATTTCCCTTTTTGTTGCAGAAGCTGATGGCACGAAGCCTCGCCGCGGACCGGAATTCCCCTCCGCTCCAACTCCGCCTGGAACAGTCGGGCCAGGAACAGCGGCGGATTCGGAATATCTCCCCGCAATCGGTAACGCTCGCGATGGGCCGGGACGACGCCATAGAGGAATCGCTCCTCGACCAGGGGCATCCCGACGATATAGGAGCTGTCCGAACCCACGACCGCTGCCTGCAAATAATTATGGAAGTGTATCTTTTGCGCGGGCGATGTCCGCAGGATGCGCGGACGGGTGCCTGGCGCGCCGGTTTGCAGAAAAAGGGCATACGCATTGTCGAAAATGTTGAGCGCATAGCTTCCCGCGCCGTAATAACTGCCCAAATCCTCGCGCAGCCATTTCATCGCGGTCCCTTCGGTGTCGAACAGGCTCTCGTCTGCTATCACCGCGCCGGTGATTTCCTTGATTCCCTTCGTGCGGATAGCCTCCACCCATTGCGTGAGGAAGGCTTTCGATTCGGGTGCGAAGTGCGCGGAGCCCAATGTGGGATCACCGTGACCCTTGATGTAAATATTCCCCTGGAGGACACTATCTTGCAGCACACCGTCGTAGAGCACGGTGGTCGGGAAGCGGTACGACTCGCCCAACAGCTCCAAGGCGGTCGCGGTGGTGACCAACTTCAGGACCGAGGCGGGCGTGACTTGCAGGTCCGCGTTATATTCGCAAAGCGTCGTTCCCGTTTCGATTTCCTCCACCAAACAGCTAAAAGAGGCAAATCGCATGTCCGGATGTGCCATGAACTCTTGCACCATCGCTGGCTGCTGGCCGCGCGAGAGGAGCGTCCAGCAACTCAAAAATAGCAGAATACCAAATTTATACCACTTCATGCAAACAAATGTTCTTAGAATTATGTTATCTTTGTAGCAGCAAAGATAAAAAGAATATGAATACGCTGTTTGATAAACCGTTTACATTCGACCGTGTGGTCCGCGCCGGGATTAGCATTGCACTGGTGAGCTTCGTGTTGTATCTGCTGGTCGTGCTTCGGGCAGCTTTGCTCCCGTTTCTCATCGCCTGGCTGATGGCCTATATGTGCCAGCCGTTTGTGAAGTTTTTCCAATATAAACTGGGATTGCGGCATCGGATTTTGGCGATTATCGCAGTGCTCCTGTCCATCGCAGTAGCTTTGGCGTTGCTGACGGTGATGGTCATCCCCTCCATTTCAGAAGAGGCGGACCGTCTCCTGGTGCTCTTGAACAACCATCGTCCCGTGCAGGGGGAGATTCCGCTGATCCCGGGCAGCTGGATTGATTATCTTGAGTCCCACATCGACGCGAACGCCATTCGCGAGCTCCTTAGCCGGGAAAATATCCTGCAGACTATCAAACAGATCGCGCCTAAAGCTTGGCAGCTCCTCACGAGCACCTTTTCGATACTCGTTAGTGTGACCATCATCTTCGTAGTCTTCCTGTACTTCATATTCATCCTGTTGGATTACGAGAAGATAGCAAGCGGCTGGATACGGCTGATTCCGGAACGCTATCGGCCGTTCATTCAGCAACTGGCGGACGATGTCGAGGTGAGCATGAACCGCTATTTCCGTGGGCAGTCGCTGATTGCGTTTTGCGTGGGGGTCTTGCTGGCGATTGGTTTTAAAATCATTGATTTTCCCTTGGCGATTTCGCTCGGGCTCTTTATCGGCGTACTCAATTTAATTCCTTACCTGCAGACTATAGGTCTCATACCGATGGTTTTGCTTAGTTTGCTCCGCTCGGCCGAGACGGGGGAAAATTTCTGGATACTTTTTGGCTTATCGCTGTTGGTTTTGGGTATTGTACAAGTAATTCAGGACTTATACCTGACGCCGCGGATTATGGGGAAGGCGATGGGACTAAATCCGGCGATTATTCTGCTTTCGCTCTCGGTGTGGGGGACGTTGTTGGGCTTTATCGGACTGATCATAGCCCTCCCGCTCACGACGCTTTGCCTCTCCTACTACAAACGCTTCATCTTGATGGAAAATGAGGAAGAAACGGACGCGAAGACAAAAGACGGGACAAATTGATGGCTTCGACCGAATGGAAGCCACCATCCCGGGCAATCCGGCCGATGATTAATTAAAGTATTGGATATTTTTCCGATTGACAATGACGTAAATGATGACGGGCGCACCCAGCAGAGGCGTGACGGCATTGAGCGGCAAGATCGTGTCACTCCCCGGGACGACCATCAACAGATTACAGAGCAGAGCGACGCACGCCCCCGAAAGGATAGTAGCCGGGACGAGCTGCTGGTGGTTCGACGTCCCGAGCAGAAGACGCGCCATGTGCGGAACCGCCAAACCGATGAACGAGATCGGTCCGCAGAAAGCCGTCACAACAGCGGTCAACAATCCTGTGCAAAAAAGGATCAAGATACGTGCCCGCTTCACACGGACGCCGAGGTTCGACGCATACATCTCCCCCAGCAGCAAAGCGTTCAAAGGTTTAATAAGCGAAAGGGAAAGCCCCAAGCCCACGACCGAAGCGGAGACGAAAAAAGGTAACTGCTCCACCGATACGCCCGAGAAATTCCCCAGACCCCACATCACGAACGCATGGACACGGTCCGCAGCAGCATAATAGTTCAGAATGGAGATAAGTGAAGAAGTCATGTAGCCGATCATGATGCCAATGATCAGCAGCATCACATTGCTCTTCACCTTCGAGGAAAAATAGATAATTACTCCTAAGATCAGGAACGCCCCGACCATCGCCGCCAAGATGACCGCTAAATAACCCGTAACCGGAAAGTCGGACACTTGGCTAATCGTCCCGCCCGCATAAAGCAACACCGCCGCGACGCCCAAATTCGCCCCATCGCTGATGCCTAAAATAGAAGGACCGGCCAAGGGATTGCGGAACAACGTCTGAAGCAACAAGCCGCTCACCGCCAATCCCGCCCCGGCAAATAACGCCGTAATGGCTTGCGGGAGGCGCGATTGCCAGACGATATACGTCCATGCCGGCGAATCCACCTCCTCGCCACACAGAATACGGAAAACCGCACCGGGCGGGATATGCACCGCACCATAAACAAGGCACGCGACGAACAACACGACGATACCCACGCCCAACACGGGCAACAGAAACGAGCGACGCGCCATACGCTTACGATCGGCTACCAAAATAACGCGCGTCCCGTTCGCGCTCTTGAATCAATCCGTTGCGGTAGGCGAAAAGCAGGTTCTCCAAATCGTGGATTTGCTGGCGGAGATCTTCGCCCTTGTCGGTATCTTTCACCATCTGGCGATGGGCGCTCAGTTCGACCACGATCGTCGTCGAGCGGATGTCGAGCCCCTCTTCAATCGCCTTGGCCGTCGATTGGAACGGTTCGTGTTGCACAAGCTGGAAGCCGCGCGAATGGTAGACCAGCGTATAACCCGCGATGCCCGTCTCCGAATGGTAGGCTTTCGAGAAGCCACCGTCGATGACCAAGAGCTTGCCGTTCGCCTTGATGGGATTCTCGCCTTGGATGGAGCGTACCGGGACATGCCCGTTGATGATGTGGCGGTGTTCGCCCGTGACGCCGAACTCGTCCAATAGCATATCGCAAATCGCCTCTTCTTGGCGCAAAGCGTAGTAGGCGCCTTTTTCCTCTTTGTGCGTCTCCTTGTCTTCGATGAAACAACGCTCGAAGGTCGCCATCCGACTCTTGTCGAAGAGGGGCGAGTCCTTTCCGCACCAAAGATACCAGATATAATCCATGGCGAATTGCTTCTCTTCCGAATCGTCGGTATCGAAATAGGCGGTGCGGACGAGCTGGTCCACTTTGTCGAGCAGGGCTTTTCCTTTATAATAGGCGCCGTTCACCTTCACCTCTTTCAGCGTCCCGTCCGGATTCAGCGGTACCGAAGCGTGGAAGAGCAGGTTCGAATTGCAGACCTTATACAAACTTCCGTGGCGGAAAAGGCAACGCATGTGCTTGCGGAGCTTCTCGCTTCCTTCGAACGAACGCTGGATGCGCTGCATCATGTCTTCCTCGTCGATCGTGAGGCGGTACGGGTCTTTTGGGTCGAGCGTCGGCCAATTTTTGTCTTTCAGTTCATATTCTTTTCCATTCAGGCGGATAGTTCCTTTAGCCAGATTGATGCGGTGGAGCAACAGGCGGTCGTCCATCTCGAACTCGGGGCGGCGACGAATAATCTCACCTTCCAACTTATACTGCACAATAGAAATCGCCTTGTTCATCTGCGCGATGAGGCGAACGGTCTTCGCATCGAAGCTGTTCTCACCGGTATTGAGCTTCGGGATGAAAAGTTCACACGGATCGTCAGCATAGGTCTCCATGGCAAAGCGCGCCAACGGAAGGAGGTTGATGCCATAACCATCTTCCAATGTCGCGAGGTTCCCGTAGCGGAGGCACATCCGGACAACGCCCGCCATGCTGGCCAAGTTTCCTGCTGCGGCGCCCATCCATAGCATATCATGATTTCCCCACTGGATATCGACGTTGTGGTAATCGCAGAGCGTATCCATGATGATTTGCGCACCCGGTCCGCGGTCATAGATATCGCCGATGATGTGCAGCAGGTCGATGGTCAGCCGCTGGATGAGGTTGCACATGGCGATAATGAAATCATCGGCCCGCCCGGTCGAGATGATGGTGCGGATGATCTGGTCTACATACGCCGACTTGTTCGGTTCGATCGACGACTCGTGCAATAATTCCTGGATAATATACGAGAACTCGCGCGGCAAGGCTTTCCGCACCTTCGAGCGAGTATATTTCGACGAGACGTTGCGGCACACTTTCACCAGCTGGTTCAACGTAATCATGTACCAATCGTCCAAATCCTTCTCGACAGATTTGACCAAGACGAGTTTCTCTTCCGGATAATATATCAACGTACAAAGCTCTTTCTTCTCCGCGTCGCGCAAGGTATTGTTGAAGATTTCGTTCACCTTCCGCTTGATGGCCCCCGATGCATTACGCAAGACGTGATTGAATGCTTGGTATTCGCCGTGCAAGTCTGAAAGGAAATGCTCCGTGCCCTTGGGCAGGTTCATGATGGCTTCGAGGTTGATAATCTCCGTACTCGCGTCGGCAATCGTCGGGAAGCTGCGCGAAAGCAATTGCAAGTAGCGCAAATCGTCGGCTACGGCTTTTTCTTTTGTAATATCTTTTGTCATAATCTTAGTGAGTTAATCCCAATCGGGCACGTATAAAACCAATTCCATAACCAAATAGTTGCGTAAAAGAGGCGGCTATTGCCAATAATCCGATCTGCACATTCCCGCCGTTCTGCCGCGTCGCGTCGAGGAAGATCAGGAGGACATAAAGCAACAACAACGCATACAAAACAGGCCACCAAACGCCCGCCACCAGCAAACCGCACGTCCCCACCACAAACAGCGCGGGCAGGCAATGCACCAGCTTCAGCGTGTCGGGATATTTCGCGGTCAAGGCAATGCGCGCCTCACCCGAATGCTCCACTTGGCGGAAGAACTGGCGGAACGTGGTCCGCCGCTTGTGGTACACAAACGCCTCGGGGAAAAGCGCCGTCCGGTATCCGCCCCGGATGATGCGGGTACTGAAATCAATGTCCTCGCCATAGCGCATCGTCGTATCAAATCCCTGCAAAGCCTGAAAGACTTCCCGCCGGATGCCCATATTGAAGCTGCGCGGATAGAACTTGTCGAGCTTCTTCTTTCCCCCCCGGATACCGCCGGTCGTAAAGAAGGAAGTCATCGCATAGCTGATTGCCTTCTGGATGGGCGTGAATGAAGGATGGGCGCAGTCCGGACCGCCAAACGCGTCCACCGGATTTTCGTCCAGCGCACGGTCTACCGCCTCCAGGTAGGTTTCCGGAAGCACCACGTCTGAATCGAGGATCAACAGGTAATCGCCCCGGCTTTGCATCGCGCCGTAGTTGCGCGCCCCGCTCGGTCCGCCATTGGGTATCACGAAATAACGGACCAACATTTGGTCGGCATACCGTTCCGCCACATCGCGGCAAGGCAGGGTCGAACCGTCTTCCACGAGCACGATTTCAAACCGCCGGTAAATCTGCCGCGACAAGCTATGGAGCAAATCGTCCACCTCGTCGGGGCGGTTGTATACAGGGATTATGATCGAATAATAACGCATAAATCAGTTTTTTAATGAAGAATTAAGAATGAAGAATGAAGAATTTTCTGCGATGTTCCTGCAGTTTTGCGGCACGGTTTCCGGAGTCCGGAAAGTCTCCTGCAATTTTGCGACAACATTTCCGGAACCCGGAAAGTCTCCTGCAATTTTGCAACAACGTTTCCGGAACCCGGAAAGCCTCCTGCAATTTTGCGACAACGTTTCCGGAGTCCGGAAAGCCTCCTGCAGTTTTGCGACACGGTTTCCGGAGTCCGGAAAGTCTCCTGCAATTTTGCGACAATGTTTCGCAGCGCGCGAAAGTCTCCTGCAATTTTGCGGCAACGTTTCGCAGCGCGCGAAAATCTCCTGCAATTTTGCGGCAACGTTTCGCAATCCGCGAAAGTCTCCTGCAATTTTGCGACAACGTTTCGCAACTCGCGAAAGTCCCCTGCAGTTTTGCGGCAACGTTTCGCAACTCGCGAAAGTCTCCTGCAATTTTGCAGGAAAGATGTCCCATCCTGATTCTTCATTCTTCATTCTTAATTCTTCATTCAAATAAACAATTCCGGTTCCTTGCGCGCGCTGAAATTTTGATAAAGATAGGCGGCGAAGGGGTTGGGGAACGTGCGCGCCCCTTCCGGACACTCTTTCACGCAGGCGCAACATTTGATACACTTCGAAGGGTCGCTATAGATTTCACCATCGACTACCGAGACGGCCTCCGTGGGACAGATGGCGATGCAGTGCTCGCATTGCGTGCAGAGGTCGAGGTCGGTAAGCGGCGCGGCAGGTTGTGCCGGCTTTTTCTCCTTATAGGGGAAATGCCCCTTCACCGCCAGCGGCTCCATCGCGTCCAAATCCTTCAGCGCATGTACTTTTTCTACGATATGTTGGCCGAAAAGGAACGCCGCGTCGTGGTCCGCCTTGTCCGGACGACCCGCCGCCATGGGATATTCGGCCGAGCTGAACGAATGCTCCCCGACGAACGCCCCCGCCGCCACCGGTACAAACCCCTGGCGCTTCAAGACGTCAGACAGTTCCAGCAGGGCATCATCGTAATCCCGGTTGCCATACACCACAATCGGCACGACCGGCGTCCGCTTCCCCCGGAGCATCTGCAACCTTTCGAGCGCGACATCCGGCACGCGGCCGCCATACACGGGTACCGCCACGAGCGTCAGTTCGCCTTCGATGCTCTCCATTTCGGCCGGTTTCTCGTAGGTCAAATCCGATTCCGCATACGAAAGGGCGCCCATCCCTTCCGCTACGGCGTGTACAATCTTGGCCGAAGTGTGGGTGGGCGAGAAATAAACGACATGTATATTCGTGTAATCCATCTTATTTTGCTAAAGCCTTTTCAATCGCTTGCATCAGTTGGGCAAACTCTTCGTCGGTGTAACCTTTGCTGGTATACACCACCTTGCCGTCTTCTCCAATCAGATAGGAACGGGGAATGAGATTCTTGGCAAACGAATTGAAGATAGCGCGGTTCTTGTCTGGATAGAGCGGGAACTCGAAGCCCTTCTTCTCGTTGTACTTCTTGAGGTCGGCATCCGTATGTTCCCGGCCAATCACCAACATCACAAAGTCCTTATTGTCCTTATACTTCGGCCACAACGTTTGCTTTACCGCCGCCAATTCCTTCTGGCAAGGCGGACACCAAGTGGCAAAGAGGTTGACGAGAATCACCTTGCCCTTCCACTGCGTAGAGGCGAGCTTCGTCCCGTCGTCGTGCGTAATCGTAAAGGAGGGCATCGCGTCGCCCACCTTTACAATATCATCGGCATCGGTCTGCGCCCACGCCAAGCAGGCGAAGAGCAGACAGAGGGTTGTCAATAGATACTTCTTCATACGTTTATGCTTGTTTACTTTGTGCAATTTCATATCCAGCCTTCAGGGCTTTGAGGTTCATGGCCACGATCTCCTCGCCTTTGCGGGCAAAGATACTGCGGACGCCCTCTTCAATCTTTTCATATTCCAATCCGAGGAAAGGCGTAGCAGCTCCGAGCATGACGATATTCGCCGCACGGACCGAACCCGCCTCCTTCGCAATGGCTTCCACATCCAAGACGACCTTGTGCGGGAGCTTATCCAATTCAGCGTTCACCTTCTCTATCTCCGGATAGTTCGGGATATTGACGAAAGGCTGTGAATTAGTAACCAACCACCCTTCCTTATTCAAATAGGGAAGATAACGGAGGCTCTCCATCGGTTCGAGGGAGATAATCAAATCCGCATGGCCGAGCGGAATCAAATCAGAAGCAATCGGCTGATCCGAGAGACGAAGATTCGATTGCACATCTCCTCCGCGCTGGCTCATCCCGTGTACTTCCGCCTGCTTCATATAAAGACCTTCCTTCAAGGCGGCTTCTCCGATAGCGGCAGCTATGGAAAGGATTCCCTGTCCGCCTACACCTGATAGTATGATATCTGTTTTCATTTCTTGCTTGCTTTTTTCTTTCTGGTTAATGTCTGGATACATTCACGACGAGGAATCAAAACGGAAACGCCTTTGTATTCGATCTCTTCGCGGATGATTTGCTTCATCTCTTCGTAATTCTTCTTGAGCGGAATCATGACACGGATATGCGCCGGATCAACACCGATACCTGCACAAATCGATTCCAAACGTCCCGTACCGGCCGAATCTTGTCCGCCGGTCATGGCCGTTGTCTCGTTATCCGAGATGACAATAGTAATATTCGTATTCTCGTTCACACAATCCAGCAGACCGGTCATGCCCGAATGGGTAAAGGTCGAGTCGCCAATTACCGATACCGCAGGAAAGACGCCGGCATCCGAAGCGCCTTTGGCCATCGTAATGGAAGCGCCCATGTCAATGCAAGAATCTATCGCACGGAACGGAGGCAATGCTCCCAACGTATAACATCCAATATCGCCAAACACCTTCGCACCTTCATATTCTGCCAGCACATCGTTCAACGCCTGATACATATCGCGGTGTCCGCATCCTTGGCATAAAGCAGGCGGACGTTGCTCTACCACTTCTGGCGTAGCATAATATTGCGTGATGGTCAAACCTAACGCTTTGCCCACGGCATCCGGCGTGAGTTCGCCGTCGCGTTGCAACGTCCCGTCCAAACGCCCATGTACTTTCAATCCTTTGCTCAATAAACCCTTCAATTGTTGCTCTACCACCGGATACCCTTCTTCCAATACCAGAATCTCATCACATTCATCCACCAAGCGGGCGAGCTTTTCAGTTGGCACCGGATATTGCGCAATCTTCAATACTGGATGCTTGAATCCATCGGGGTAATTTTCGGAAAGATAGTTGAAAGCAATACCGGTTGCAATTATACCTAATGACTTATCCGGCGCATCATAATATATATTGTAAGGCGATGCCTCCGAAGCCTGTTCAAATGTTTCTTGCGCGGCAATCAGTTTCCGATAGCGTTGACGTGCCAAAGCCGGAAGGAGGATATAACGTTGCCGTCCATCCTCCGGGCAATGCATCGGAAGCGTATCCTTCATCTCCCGCGTTTCCACTCCGGCACGCGAATGCGCCATGCGGGTCGTTACGCGAAGCAGAATCGGATAACCTAACCTCTCCGACAATTCAAAACCTTCATACACCATATCGTATGCTTCTTGCTGGCTCGAAGGTTCCAGCATCGGAATCATGGCAAAATTGCCAAACATACGGTTGTCTTGCTCGTTTTGCGACGAGTGCATCGAAGGGTCGTCGGCCGTGACGATAATCATACCGCCGTTAATACCGCTCATCGCCGCGTTCATAAAACAATCCGCCGCCACGTTCAGTCCTACATGCTTCATGCAGCAAAGCGAACGTTTGCCAGCATAGCTCATTCCCAAAGCAGCCTCCATGGCCGTCTTCTCATTCGCGCTCCATTTACAATGGATGTTCCTCTCCTTCGCCACCGGAGAGCCTTGAATATACTCCGTGATCTCCGTCGAAGGAGTGCCCGGATAGGCATATACGCCCGAAAGTCCAGCATCAATGGCCGCCTGGGCTATCGCTTCGTCTCCTAAAAACAAATGTTTTCCCATTTTTATTCTGCTTAATCCTCTAAGTTTTTATGATTGGCAAATGTACGAAGATTATCCGGGAAAAAGAAATTTGTAGGATTTGGATTTTCAAATGAGAATAGAAATAGGTAGTTTTGCGGCATGTAGATGGCTCCAGCAGCTCTTCTTTCCCATCTCCCGCAGCCGTGTCCCGACATCTGCCGGAGATACCCTCTCCCATCTGCAGCAGACCTCCTTTGCCATCTGCTGCAGACCACTCTTGCCATCTCGGGCAGACCACAGACCCCATCTGCTGCAGATAGGAGAACCCCCTCGGCTATATATAATAGAAAGCTATAATAGACGGCTAAGTGCCATTTTAAATGAGAAATACCAAGAAGTAGCTATCAAACTCACTCCTATCAATAGAAAGCTCCAATAGCCGTCATCCGAAAGATCCATCTTCAATAAATCAGAAAACCAAGCCAGAAATAGAATAAAACAACCGACGGAAAATAACATTCCCAATATCCTCGCCACCCATAGAGTCCGGCAGTAAGATTGTTTCAATAAAAGTAAAATCAAACAAGCAAGTAATAAATGCCATCCCGACATATGGACAGGAAACAGCATTCCTGCAAACAACAGCACAAACCAAATTTCAGGTAATCTCATTACCAATTTCTTTACGATATCCTGGGTCAGCGGAAAATTTATGTGGATAAGACGAGTAAAAGTTGTACCTTTGTCGCATGAATGAATCCGTTTTATACA
>CALUZR010000064.1 GCA_944325335.1 uncultured Parabacteroides sp.
ATGTCCACAGCGGATATCGTATATGGCAAAGTGGATAGTTTTGACACATTAATGGAATTGGTTCAATAAATAAGTGGAAACCAAGCAATTAAAATAATATCGATATAGTATTATGACCATTAAAGAATTAAAACGGAATATTTTACTGTCCTTGTATAATAGGTATAAGGATGATAAATCTACGAATATTGGCCTTAAGGATTTATGTGCACAAGAGAATTTGATTTTCGATTCTCCAAAACAAGTTGCTGATGCAGCAAAAGGTCTTAAGGAAGATGGTTATATTAAATTAACGATGTATATTGGTGGGGATGGATTGATTACCGGCTTAACTCCATCTGGAATAGAATATGTGGAAGAAAACCTACTTACCAAAGAAGATTTGGTGTCAGATGGACTTGCTGATACAGCAAAGATGGTACAATCAGGGATGAAAATCAATGTTGATCTCCCAGATACAGAAAGAGATGAAGGCAATAATCAATCTCCAAAGAGCTCAAAAAAATCTGTCACCTTATTTAAGACTCGTGAAAATTTCAAAGATATTGTAGATGCAAATGTTACGCCGTGTTTTGGAATAAAAGCTGTTACAGATTGTTTTGCAAAACAATTGGATAAGATTGCAACTTCTAAGACTGAATCAACAAGAATGTTGGGTATATTTGGTCCATGGGGACGTGGCAAAACTTATTTCTTTAAGCAACTTAAGGCAGATTTGGAGGATAAACAAAGACATACGCTCAAATATAAAATTGTAGAATTTAACGCTTGGAAGTATCAAGACACTCCTGCATTGTGGGCATATTTGTATGAAACTATTTATAAATCATCTTCTTGGCTGGAGAAGACCATAAATTTTATACGTCAAACGATTCAAATAAATGATGTTATAATTTATTTTCTTATTTTAGTAGTAGGATGGCTTATAGGTTGGTTCGTTTCTGAACATTCCAATAATGTAATCAGAGAATTTTTAGTTTCTATAAAAATCCCTGCATCTGCTATTTACTTGTTTTCAGGTATTGCATATACGTTAGTTGAAAAGCCTGTAACAGTACGACGTATTATAAAAAGATATACAAGTAGAAAATCATATAAAAATTACTTGGGTATTCAAAATGAAATAGAGGAAAATCTGCAAAAACTTCTGCAATCTATGGTTTTGTGCCCTTCAAAATCTCGTGTAATTCTTTACGTTGATGATATAGACAGATGTCCATCACGTAAAATGGTTAGTCTTATAGAGGCATTAAGAACCGTTCTTGAAAATCCTAAAATTCAAGAACGACTTATAGTGATATGTAGTATTGATGAGAAGAAACTGCTCCAGTCCTATAAGCAAGAACTTATAGCCAATGGTTTCAATCAAGAACAATCAAATCAATTATCAAGGGAACAATTAGACAAACTATTTCTTTTCGGCATTAAATTAGCCGATCTTGATTCAACACAATTACAAGAATATCTGGAAACATTAATTGAGAATTCTAATTCTGAAAATAAGACAAACACACCAAATGAACAAAAGGAAGAAATACCATTTAGTACAGCTCGTCAAAAGGGAGCATTCATTCCCACTAATGCTTCGGAGGAAATACCAGAACTGAATGATGAAAGAATAGAAAGTCTATTTAAGGATTATTTTGTAAGTCATCGTAATTTGAGGACTATAACACCTCGAAAAATACGTATAATGTATTATCAAGTGTTATTTGCTTTAAGTCTTTCATCAAAAAGGGGAAATGGGGAAGGTGCTTTTACTGATCAATTAGTAGAAATTATGCTCAATAAATATATGGAAATGGAATATGATGAAGACATAGAGAAAGCTATGTCTGACATAATTGAAATGGCTGTACCATATTGATTATTATGCCAATGGCTTAATATCATAGTCATAAAAATCATCATAAATCAAGCTATAATTATGGATGCGCAAAAGTGCATGATAGTAGATCTGGAGCGACGCGATGACAAGCGGATGTTCATCACCGAACAAGTCGCTTCGATAAGCGAGAACAAAAACGGGCTTTGGACGGTGCGGTTCTCGTCTTCGCCCCGTGTGTTCAATTACAATCACTCCAGGCTGCTTTATCTCACGCACCCGGAAGCGATAGATTTTTTGGAAAAAGGTTTGTATGTCAGGAACAAGCATATTACGGACATAAGCGAGTTGCTTCGCTTTACTGATGGTCGGCATACTTTTTACCGAGTGACTTACGCCAACGGCTATTGTGAAAACCTTGATGGCAATGAGGTGTATGTAACCCGTACGCCTATCGATAAAAACAGCGGTTCTACTTGGGATTATCTGCGTAAATTGGCCGCTGAGACGGGTCTGACAACCGAGGATGACGAGAATATTTTGTCCCGGCAATATGACTTGGTGGACTTGAAGCGTGACAACGTGCCTTTGGCGCAGTATCTTGGTGACAAAACAAAGTTGGCGATCTATCGTGAGCCTAAACAGATATTTTATCCTTTCGGTTGCAATGCAAGTCAGAAAGCTGCCGTGGAAGCTGCATTGACACATCAGGTAAGCATTATCCAAGGTCCTCCGGGTACAGGCAAGACACAGACCATTCTGAACATCATAGCCAATCTGCTGTTGGCCGACAAAACTGTGTTGGTGGTGTCGAACAACAATTCTGCCGTTGAGAATGTGGCGGAAAAACTCGCAGGGGAAAGTCTTGATTTTATTGTTGCGAAATTGGGCAGCGTGCAGAATAAGGAAATTTTTATTGCCAATCAACCCGATTATCCGGATATGAGCGGTTGGGCGATAGAAGAAGAACCTGTAAGACAGCAAGCGCAAAATTCGCTTCATTCCGTAGCTCAAGGCTTTGATGTCCAAACACGCCAAGCTCAGTTGAAGGCAGAATATGATGCTTTGTTGAAAGAAACAAAGTACAATGATATGCTTCAGCAGAAATCTTTCGGCAACGAGTGGCTGAACGGCAAACGTTCTTCCAAACTGATGAAACTGCTCAATCTTTATCAACTGAAGATAGAGAACAGGCTCAAACCTGACATCTGGTTTCGGTTGAAGTGGACGTTTTCATTGGGCACGAGGATGTTCTCGTTTCTCGGAGACAAGCCTTCGGATGTAATTGCAGGCTTGGAGTCAGCCTATTATTTTTCCCGTAGAACTGAAATAGAACAAGAGCTGGATGACATCGCCACAACGCTACAAAGCATCGACATCAAGCGGTGTACGGCGGAATTGCGTTCCGCATCTCTCTTGGTGTTGAAAAGCAAGATGGCCAAACGCTATCAAGCCTCCAAAAGGACGCGATTCACCATCAAAGACATTAAACCGAAAACCGAGGAGCTTTTGAAAGAATATCCGGTCGTGCTCAGCACTACTTATTCCGCCAAAAGTTGCATCAGTAAGGATATGGTCTTTGACTATGTGATTATGGACGAGGCATCACAGGTGGACATTAAGACAGGTGCTCTGGCGTTGTCTTGTGCCATGAATGCTGTAATCGTGGGTGATGACAAACAGCTCCCAAACGTGGTCAGCAGGGAAGAAGCACAGGCATTGAACGCCATCCAATCTACGTATAATGTGGATGACAGATACAATGCCGCCACACACAGTTTCCTGCAATCTTGCGTGGAGGTGTTCAAAGACGCGCCAGTTACGCTGCTCCGTGAGCATTATCGTTGCCATCCGAAAATAATCGAGTTCTGCAATCAAAAGTTCTATGACGGCGAGTTGGTGGCCATGACCACAGACAAAGGCGAGGACAAGGTGTTACAGGTGGTGCGGACAGTCAAAGGGAATCATGCCCGTGGGCATTTCAACCAGCGTGAGATTAATGTGATAACCCAGGAAGTAATGCCTGAATATATGGATATGGGCACTGTGGGCATCATCACTCCCTATCGCTCTCAGGCAGAGGAAATCAACAAGGCCATTGGAACAGACATTGCCAGCACGGTGCATAAGTATCAGGGACGTGAGTGTGATACGATCATCATGAGCATGGTGGATAACGCTCCGACAGAGTTTTCCGATGACCCAAACCTGCTCAATGTGGCCATCTCTCGTGCCAAGACTCATTTGTGTATAGTGACCAATGGCAACGATATGACGCAAGACACAAACTTGGCCCAGCTTATCGCCTACATCCAGTACAATAATTTTAAAGTGAAGGAAAGCAAGCTCCATTCGGTATTTGATTTGCTGTACAAGCAATATACGGCAGAACGTTTGGCATACGAACAGACTCACCCGGTCGCATCTGGGTATCTGTCTGAAAACCTTGTGTATGAGATGTTGCTCAAAGGCATAGCCCATTTAGGATTGGCAAACACAGAAGTCTTGTGCCATTATCCCCTGTCAAGATTGATAGCGGACTGGGATGCTTTGAGTGAACAAGAAAAGGCGTTTGCCGAAAGTCCTCTTGCGCATGTGGACTTCTTGATTTATAACTCCCTCACCAAGCGTCCGCTTCAAGCAATAGAAGTTGATGGTTGGCATTTTCATAAAGGGAGTGAAGTCCAACAGTCGCGTGATGCCCTCAAAGACCGGATACTCACGAAGATTGGATTATATCCGCACCGTATTTCTACAACGGATACGGTGAATGAGGAAACGATAGTGAAAATTCTTCAGTCAATGTCGTGAAAGGATATTTCGCGATGTTTCTGCCATTCAGCTTGCTGCTTGCACTGGCACTCCCATTCGACCTTTAGGTCAGATGGGGTATTAGGCTACCCCAATATAAAATGTGGTGAACAGTGGGCAAGCCCATGCGTAAGCTGCAGGGTATAAAAGGATAACGAAGATGCGTTGGAGCGTGAATTTATCTCATTTTTAGCTAACGAGTAACAAAATGTACCGTTTTTATGTTGCTCAAAAGGCATTTAGAACGGTATTGGTGGTGGCAAATATGGTTGTAAGTCGAATTGGATTTTTACCGAGAAATGGATGATTGAAATGTTCGAATAAAAGGTTGGAGCGGATAGTGACTTTTGTGAATTAGCGGATTATGATGCTTTAATCGCAAGTTTTGCCAACCATTGACAGGTTAGTTTGCCTGAAAAATAACCAATGGTAGTAATGGCAAAAAGATTTGGTATGGCTTGTGGCGTTTATCAACGTAAAACCTATTAACTTGATGGCATAGGTAATGGAACGTTAGTAGCGCAATTATTGGAAGAACATCGGGAGATAATTTCACTCTGTCAGCGAGTGTAGAAATGAAAATTATCACTTTGGACTATCGGATATGATGTTCTCTTTTCACTGGCAATATGTGTAAGTGTTGCTTTTGATAATGTTCGCTCAAGAAGCGAAGCCATTAGCCGTAATATTCTCGGAAAATGAAATGGCAAAAGCCGACCTTGCGGTATTGTTGCGTGGCCGGCTTAAAAATGTGACTTTGGTTTATTCCTGTATGTACGGCACGGCGAATAAAGTCAAGTCGGGCTTAGTAGTAGAAATCGGGCTTGTAGGTGTAAGCCCGATTCTCCAAAACCATCATCCGCTTGTTGCGTAAAAAGGTCGCTAAAGCCACGGCCTTGTTGTAGTTGAGCTTCATCCCGGCTTTGCCGTAGCCATCCTGTAACGCCTTTATCAAGTTTTTATAGCTTTTGATAGAGCCGTTGGTGAAAACCATATCCAACGCCTCGCGGTGCGTGGCTTCCGAAATGTCACGATAAGGGTCGAAAGGCTCTTTGGCCGGACGGCCAATTTTGCCTGTCATCGGTTTATAGTCAGTTACCAATTCGGGTAAGGAATGTTCGTTGATGCGGAAGGCGAACGGCTCAAATTCCATACTGCGGATGTGCACGGCTTCCACCACGCTGATGTCCGAATCTGTTTTGTCTTTTTCCACCAGCATAACGGTTTCCGCCTTGTTGTTCAGTTCGGTGCCTATATGTCCGCGGGCGTTGTCGTCGCCCTTGTTCTAGTGGAGGACGGTGTGCAGGTGAATCTGATGCTCGTCCGTCCACTGCATGAGTTTAGAAATGATACAAATGGCTTCGGTTGGCGAATTGATGTCATAGATAAGGTCACGCACACCGTCGATGATGACCAGCCCAAGATTGTCAGTATGCCTGATGGCAGTATCTACGATAGCCAGCCGTTCTTCTGGCGTATTCTTGCGAAGGGCAAGAAATTGCAACCTGGGCTCATCATGGCTTTCTGGCAATCCGGCCAGACGCAGGATGCGCTTCATTACCCGTTGGCAGTGGTAGGTGCTTTGCTCCGTATCCACGTAGAGGATGTTTCGTTTGTCCTCCGGGAAATGGGCGGAATAGCACAATACGGGATGGTCGGTCAATGCCGATGCGACCAAAGCCGACAAGTTGAAAGTCTTTTTACTCTTGGCTTTGCCTATGGACGCGCTGAAGTTGCCCAGCGTGCCGATGCACGTATCGCCGACTATCAGCATCTCCTGCTGCCGTTCGTATTCTCCTTCCACACTGAGAATGGACTTCTGCCACAGGCTGATAGCCACGTCCTGGCAGATGTCCTGTCTTTCCCTTAGTTCCATGGCTACCAGCTTTTAGGGTTCGGTTTACGGCGATGCCCGGAAAGGAAGTCCTCGTTCTGCTCCTCAAAAGTCTGCGGTACGGCTATCTTCCGTGCCGACTCCAACCACTTGTCCAGTTCGTCTTGATAAATGTAATACCGCTTTCCCTGTTTGATGCAAGGGATTTCTCCGCGTCCTACCTTGTAATAGAATGTGGCCTTGGGTATTTGAAGGTACTCACACGCTTGTTCAACTGTAAGCGGTACGTGTTTGTCCGTTTCTTTTTTCTCCGGCTGACGTTCGATGAGTTGGCGGAGCATTGTTTCAATCCCCTCAACCTTGTTGAAGAGATTTTCCACGACCTGCGGAAGGTCATTGAAGTTGATTGATGTTATTGGCATAATAATCCGATTTTGAATTAATATGCTGCAAACCAACTCAATGAAGTATTGCAGATGAAGGACAGCAAGGTTTAATTATCCAGTCAGCGGAAGTTTCTTAGGCTGCTGCTTGCGGTGTACAATGAAAGCGGTAGTCCCCCTTGTCCGGCACGTCTATTTTGATGTGGCATGGAATTGTGTCACGCAAGTTCGCTTCCAGATAGTTGACCGTGGCCTGTTCCAGTTCTTTGGGGAAGGACGCAAGGATGAATTCTGCCCGGACGCGGCGCGATACTCCCAAGCGTTCACCTATATTCCAAGCGAGATGGCGGAGGTCAGGCGACTTGAGTTTCTTATCCATGTCTGAACGGATCGGCTTGTATTCATCTGTGCGCCCGAAAGCCAGGCATTCAATCTTGAAAAGCAAGGTGTTCAGGCTCTTCTGTGAAAGATAGCCGACCGCAATGTGTCTCACATAGTCATTGATGCAGTTGAGAATGTCTTTTCTCCGTTCCGCTTCCTTTCGCTGCTCTTCGAGTTGCATGGTTTCATACAAGTCAAGGGCAGAAGAAGGGGCAACTTCTTTTATAGCCTTGGTCTCAGTCTGCTTGTTTCCACTTTCAGCTCCTTTAATGTCGGCAGGCAATGCTTTCTGCTGGCCAAAAGAAGAAAGCTGCTGTCGTGTTATGGCACAGCCGGTGATAAGTCGTTTGATAATGCCGTGGCCAAAGAGGACAACTAAGAATGCAATGAGTAGCGGAGTGGCCACAAGCATAAGGTCGATGTGGAAACGGGTGTAAAGGTAGCTGCTGAATGCGGCGAATAGCATTGCAAAGACGATGAGGGCAAGACTCGATCTTCTCACCAAAGTTTTCTGTTTGTCATTCATTGTAATCAGTCTTTTGAGTTTCTGATTGCAAAGTTATGCAGATACTTATGAATACTGCGAAATAATCCCAAGCAGGGGCTGATATTTATGACAAATTACGGTTCGAGCCAAAATCATACTCGATTTCATACTCGAACCGTCTGTCTTTGAGTGGGATTGCATGTACTGATTACTTCCGCATTAAGGAAATGCGATTGCTCGCATCACGCTTGTTTGTGTCAACGGGCTTCATGTATCGTTGCGTGGTGGTGATGCTTTTGTGCGCCATGTTGCTTTGGATGGTGCGGATGTCCGTACCGGCTGCGGCCTGAAGGGTGGCGTAGGTTCTGCGGTAAGAATGGAAAGTGATGTTCTTGTTGATTCCGGCAGAGCGAATCCAACGCTTCATGGGGGCTTGCGTCCAGCAACGCTTCAGTCCTTTGAATACTAAACCCGTGTTGTCCGGGTGGTAGCCGATAAGCTCCAAAGCCTCTTCTCCGATAGGGATGATGTCTTCCGTCTGTGTTTTCTTGGTAATGATGTGGACGCATTTGCCTCCGGCGGAATAGTCCACGATGTCCTCCCAACGCAAGGCAAGAACGTCGCTGATGCGAAGACTTGTCAGGCAGGCAAAGAGTGACGCCGCTTTCAGTACGGGCTTTTCGCAGGGCGTTTCAGCCAATTTGTAGAGTTCTTCCACGGAGAGATAATCCTTGATGACATCATTGTTTTCAATCTTTTCCAGAAAATCATTCACGTTGGTACGGATGAGCTTGTCACGGTACATGATATTGAGCAGGCCGCGAAAGGTTGACCAATAACCAGCTGCGGAGTTGCGCGACACGGGGCGTTCGGGTCGTTTCAGTTGTCGGGCATTGAGCAGGTACTCCCGAAAACGGTTACACAGGTCCACATCAATGTCACCGAAAGTGCATTTGCCGTGGACGAAATTGTAGAAATGCTGGTAAACGAACTCCCATTTTTGGTCGTGCTTGCGCAACTGGCGGCGGTAATATTCCAAGAAATCGCCTTTCATGCGGTTCTTGTCCAAGAAATCGTAGCGGTCGTTCACAATGGATTCATACCGTCGGCACCTTATGGCTTTGGCCTTTTCTGTCATGGAGTCATTGAAGGTTCGCTCCCGTGTGTTTTTAGGATGGGCGTAGATGTAAATGCCCAACGCTTCATGCCGGGTGACTTTCATCGTTTCCGGGTCACGGAAGCCCGGATAATAATCCAAGTAGAAGGACAGCATGTCGTTCTTCAACTCGCGTGTCCTCAATGTTACGGTTTTGCACATTTGCATGGTCGAAATACTTTTGATTGGTTTGAATTTGCCGCAAAGCTCCGCAATGAAAACTTGCAGACACCATTCAGCGCAGAATAATTTGGAAATAATTATGGTCGGATAGGGAATGCTGCTGTTTATTTACATCCCATCACCTTGTCAAAGTCCACTTTGAGGAAACGGACGAAGCGTCCGTGCTTCTCACGCTTGATTTCGTGGAATTGCAGGATGCCATAGACGGAATCCCTTGTCAGCACGAGAATGTTCCGGAATGAGGTAGAGCTTCAAATATTCATATACTCTTCCATCCCGTGTGAAAGTATCGAGATATAAACTTATATTCCCTGAAGGCATAAGCCTTTTTCTAAGGTACACCTGTTCTTTCTTCTGTTGTGCCATATATGTATTCTTTTGTTAATCTTGTTGCTGTTTGTTGCTATTGTTGCTCGAATTATTTTTAGCAACGTTTTAGCAACAAAATTATAGCAAAAGAATAACACCGCTGCGATAAATGAAGAGTATTTTTAAAAATGTTATAAACATCTGATGTTCAATATATTTATGTCGGATTCATTACCCGTTTTTGTCGCTTATTTGTTATCAACAAACCCCGATTTTTGAACTCGACGCAAAGTATAACTAAGAATGTATATCAAGTATTTACAAAATCGTGGTACAAATATGGTCTAAGTGTGTCCTTTTTAACAATAGACAAACATAAGAAACCATAAACAAATGCAGATATAAGCCTTTTCTTTGATATGCGTGTTTATTTCTCTTGTAAGGTTGCAAAGGCCATGGAGACAATATCGTTTTGTGCCCTGCATCCCATCGAAGGGTAGAACCTGATAATTCGTGCAGGGTAGGGCTGGTGCTACTGAAAGCCTATTTGAACGCACATAGCGTCACCCATAGAAAAGAACCCTATGCAACCGAAAAGGCCGCTCTCAACAGGCATACGCCCGCATCTGCTTGCACCCTGTATCTTCGCCTCCGGCTATCATTGCCGGTTAAGCGTGCATTTTGTTCCCTGCTGCGGTCTCGCTCCGCAATGCCCGGTCGTTCCGGTCTGCAGGGATAACCATTACATCCAGTCGAGCGACTTTCTTATTTCCCGTATCTTCTCAATCGTAGTTTTACCTACATTGCGATACTTCATAAGTTCATCGTCCGGGATTGTGCGCAATAGGCTAATGTCTATGATTTCATGTCCGTTCTCGTACCGGATAATGTGCCTGCTTTAGCGCACTCTTTGCCATTGTCAAAACTCTATCTTCGCTCATATTAATACGTATTAGTTGCCCTCTTACAGTTTCGGACATTGCTTACATTTTGGTATAGTTGCTACTCAGAGATGTTGCCTCAACATAGGCGCTGATGACTTCCATCAGCTTGTGGTCAAGCTCATGGAATTTGTATGAGAATCCCTCGAAAACTTCATCTATACCTTTGTTATAAGTATTGCATACCACGTTGCCAACTGTTTCATAAATGCAGCTCAACCTTGCTTTGCAAAGCATCAATGCCTTTGTTTCTTCGCTTATCCGAATGTCTTTCACGTTCTCAATGAATGTGTTTTCTATCAATTCCTTTTCCATATTGATTATATCGCTTTGATGTTAGTTTCGTTTTTCAGTCCAAAGAGAAAGTTGTCAGTACCTACCCCTATAAGTCCGAATGGCGTTTTACGCTCGCCCCAACACTTTTCGTTAAGTCCATTAGCGACTGAGGCAATATAAATCAATGTTTCTATTGCTGACTGGTTCTCTATGAGATTGAAGTTATCAGCGTTCATTGCGTTTTTCACTAAGCCCAACAGGCCGTTTGATAATCCGAATATACCGACATGACTTAATATGTCCTTACCAAACTTTGCCAATTCAAACACTTGCTCTGTGGTCAGACCACCTAACTTTTCTCCGATTTCTGTAAATTCCATGATTGTATTGTTTATAGTTACCATTCTTTCACCTGTTCTCGCTCATCAACGTGCCGAATGCCTGCCTTAACGTGCCGTCGTTTTTCTTGAAATAGAACTCTACCACTTTCTTGCCCAGCAAGGCACGCAGTTTGATGTTAGCCCATGCACCTTTAATGGCTTCACTCATCGTGTGACCTGTGCCAAAATCTAAATAGGCATCGCCATTTTCTTTTACTCGTATCATATCAATTATTCTTTATTGTTTAAGTTTGATGGTACAAAGGTGGTGCTTTTATACCACATAAACAAATAATATGTGATATAATCAACTATGCTTAACATTAATTAGTGGTGTGATAATGCCACATATCTAATATTGCTGTAACTTTGTCAAAAACGAAATATCATAAAGTATGATCGAACGACTAAGAATTAAAGATGCAATAAAAGAACACAACACCTCAATTAATGAGGTAGCCCAGAAAATGGGTATATCACGTTTTACTCTCAGTACTCATGTGAATGGAAATCCATCTACGGAAGTCCTTTTAAGGATTGCAGATGCTATTGGGTGTCCTGTAACAGAATTATTTGAACAACCCAAGAAAGACGCTCTTACGATCAACTGCCCCCATTGCGGGAAAGATATAACTATCAAAGTAGAATAATCGTCCCATATCCATAAATATAAAGTGTCCCGCCTTTGGGACAGATAAACAATATAATATCAAATAGTTATATTGACTTTGTCCCACTTTTAGAGATATAGGACAGCGGGACAAAATGGGACACTTTATAAGAAATCTCTCAGCAAATCCTCATCGCGTGGTGTTCCTTCCTGTCTACGATGGTAGTCAATGGCATAACAAAGTAAGTCCACGAACTCATCATGCGGCTTTGCAGGGAATCCGCACACCTCATCAATAAACATGCCATTCCATCCATCTTCCACCAAATACACCCGTCCACATTCCACATAAGGAGATATAGCGTTAAGCCTTGTTTCTTTGCTTTCCTTGGGTGATGGTGTTGCCACGACATTAAGATGCGTATACTCAATAAGCTGGTCTATCACTGATAATCCGTTTGCTTTCGGTTCTATACGGATACTGCTTCTATACGTATAGCCATTCTGCATTACAAATTTAGGAATGAAACGGCACAAATCAGGGAATTTCATATTAACCTTAGTGGCACAAGTGATATAGAGATTTCCTCCAGCCCGGCAAGTGCCGATTATTCCGGTCGGGTCGTTGCATGTCTTGTCCGTGTAAGCGGTATCAACAAAGAAGACGATAGACTTACCGTAGAATTTTTTATTGAACTCCGTACGGGATATACGTTTAAACCATGTTTCTTTGATAATATTACCACCTTCTACAGTCGGATGCTGTTGGTACAAGGCGGAAAACATACGCGCCGACCGTGTCTCTTGTTCTTTCAGATTTTCCAACGAATGTCGTTCCTCCCATAATGCTTCACCAATATTTCGCGGGTCGAATGTATTCCCGTCATTCAGGCTTTCGCGGATTGCGGGGATAGAAAGTACCGTCCAATTATCCGGTTCGTATTTTAGTATTCGCCCGGCTAAATCATCATCATGCCAACGGGTCATAATGAAAAGTTGCTTGCTATCATTATGCAAACGGGTCAACAAAACAGATGTGTACCATTCCCAAACCCGATCTCGGTAAACCGGAGAATATGCCTCTAATGCGTCTTTCACAGGATCATCTATAATTGCAATATCGACGGGCGTTCCTGTCAGTGATCCGCACACACCATTACATTTGTAGAATCCTTTTCGATTGACAATCTCGAATAAATCCACATTGCGCAAATATCCCTTTGCTTCATTTCTCACCGCTGTACCATTAAGGTAAGTATTCGGGAATATACATTGATATTCCTTACTATCAATAATCCGTTGTATGGCTCTACTAAATTGCTGTGCTAATATTGCCGAATAAGAACAACCGACTATCTTTAGATCAGGGTTTCTCCCCAAAGCCCATGCGGGGAAGCAACGGGAAACAATCTGTGATTTCCCGTGCTGTGGCGGCATGAAAACCATAAGGTTCTTAATCTTACCTTCAATGAGCTTCTGGCACTGATCGGCAATGATTGTATGAAACCACTGCCGACGATAACCGTTGTCGATATAGTCAAGGAATCGACAAAATATCTTAGGAGCTTGAAGCCTTAGCAATGCCCGTTCTAATTTCAGTTCCTTTGTTAAGCTATTCATTTCTAAAAACGCGTTAGAAATTCAACAAGATTTTTTGTATCATCTTCTTCAAGCCCATTTTTTTTGCAATACAAGTAATAATTTTTGAGCTTCTCAACTGCTATTACTTTACAATTTTTACTACGAAATGCCCAATGCCCATTCCTAGGTAATGGCTCACCATCTATAAGCATCAGTTGTATGTCATCTTCGGTGATAGAATCTAATCCTGTAAAGCATTTTGCACATTTCAATCCGACAAGATTCCGAAGTCTAGATGGTTTTAAGTCTTTAATAAGAAATGAATTAAGGATTATATCATTAATATACGTTTTACCGTTATAATCATAACCTTCAAATCCTCTACCATTGATATTAATTCGAATACTAAGCATATTGCATTTTTTAATTGATAGATGTTTGTTTATATTCTCTAAGTTCTCTAAGCCTATTCAGTTCAAGGATAATATCATCTTCACTCATTGTGCCCGTACCGACATCTTTCAGGGTAACATCTGATTGTGTCGCTTGCTGCTTAGGTACGACATACTGCATGAGCCGTTCAAGCATTTGCAGTCGGTCTTTAGGTTCAAGTGCTTGCAAATCCGCTTCCACCTGTTCCCGATTCTTGTCTATCAATGAAGCAAGCCATTCCTTGACTGTTGCTGTTGTCTTATTGGGTGTCCCTTTAGCTCTACCACCTAAACGCCCCCTACCATCATTCTTTTGTCTCATACTACTTAAAACTACTTTAGTTATAATCCACCATAATAGGTAAAATCATTATCTCTTTCATTTTCATTATAAAAATCTGCTTCTCCATCAGTAACAATGTGGGGGAATCCGTCCCTATCCAATTGGGTAATCTGATTGAAAAACAAACACTCATTATTTTGTACAGCTTTAGATACTTCATTACCCATGAGCGGATCGGGTAAGATAGTCTGCCAATGTGCGGTACATACTATCCGCAATCCCTCGTATTCATCGAATCTCCTTAGCTTGTGAAAACACTTATCACAAATTGCCATAGCTTAATGATTAAAATTCCACCACACAAAAACATGGTGCGGTGGAACATAGTTAAACATCAAAGGTTTGCAGCAAGCATATCCAGAAATTCTTGTTCGCCTTCGCTCAATACATCCGATTTCCCGGATGCACCTCGAACAATTGATTCTGCGATAGATTCTGCTTCTTCATCAGAGATAGCACCGACAAGACTTTTAGCCTCTCTGTATTCTTTCTCCAGTCGTTCAATCTCATGGCGCAATTCGATTTCTTTAGCGTCATACTCATTACCGAATCGTCCGTGTCCTTTACCCTGCATGATGGCATTAACTGCCTCATCATGTTCTTTACGTGCCTTGTTCAAGGATTCTTCCAAAGCTAATACTCTGATTTCTTCTTTAGTCATACGTCCCATTTTTTACCAATTTAATAGTTAAACCATCTTGTAATATCTCTTAAACTCAATCCATGCGGTATAAACATCGGCACGAGTGACAATAAACTCTTCTTTCTTAGCATACGAATTAAAAACGGTGGAAAAGATGCAGAATGTGTCAATATCTGTACCGCCATTAACCAACATGGCTTTCAACTTTAGTGCAAACTTCTCTGCTTGTTTGTAGTCAAGCGGAAAAAGCCTTTCACCGAACCGGGCCACGAATCCGAAGCCTATATTCTCTACCCAAAACTTTTCTGTTTTTCTCATTTTTTTTGAATTAATTTGATTGTTACTATTATTTAGCTCTGTAAACTCATACAATAAGTTTTAGTGAAAACGTATCAATGAGCGTTTGCAGAGCTGGGTTATTTTCTATCATTGATTGCAAGATTCTTTCCTCTTCCGATAATTCATTTTTGGCTTCCGTTATCGTTCCGTTTGAAAGATAGCATATGAGCCAATCTGCGATATCTATTTTGTTTGCCCTATCCTCATCGGTCGCATTCTTCTCCAATAAGTCAGAAACAATTACCTTACAACCGATAGTTTTCAATTCCTCAGCTTTATTTGCCCAATACTCGAAGCCGTCCACGTCCGGAAACATGATAACCGTCCGGCCTTTCAGGACTTTTAGCTTATCAATGGAAAGTTGAGATTTTCCACCCGTTGCCAACCAAACGTAATCAGGATAAACACCCGAAGCGATAAGCGCGCTTTTTTCGGATTCTACTAATGCGACTACTTTATTGGGGTACATTTTTAACAGGTGTTCCCCGAAAAGGCATTGTGTTAAATTATAATCTTTGGGCAACAATTTCTGTTTCTTCATTATAGAATGAATCCAATTAACACCGCCAGCATCTTTAATGCGGTGGCCTGTCTCAGGATTGTACTTCATTACTTTACCGGTTCTTACCCGTCCTTTGGTGTCTATCTGCCAATAAATCACACTTCCGTCTGTGGTAGCACCCAATGCGTAATCCTGCATGAGCCGTTCAATCGTGGGGGATTCCAAGGTGTAACGATCGAACAATCCGCAAAGAAATTGGACAAAAGTACTGTTATAACTTGCAGCTCTCTCCACGAATGAAAAAGGAATATGCCCTATTTCCCGTTGGTGTTTGGGTGTTGTCGGTGGTGTGACTGACACATTGTATTGTTCTTTCTTCATAGGATTATCAATGAAGAATTGTTTAGGCGTGTAATGATAACCACATCCGCTTTCGTGGTTGCATCTGCCTACGGTTTTATCTATTGGCTTCCCGGTATTCCCATCCAAGTAATAAGCGAAGGAATGAGGGTCGCCACACTTCGGGCATTTGTGCCGTGAGGTTCGCCCAGTGTACTTTTCTAAATATGGTTGTTTGTAGCTTTTCATATCATTTATTTTTTAAGTGTCCCGCTGTCCCAAGTGTCCCATTATGTCCAGTGTCCGCCACTTGGGACGTGGGACACTTTCACTTCTTTAAAATTCTACCAACTTTAGATTTGCTAATATTCAGCTCTTTAGCTATCTCTCGAATAGATTTACCCTGTCCCGATAGCTGTTTGATATTCTCTATCTCTTGGGACACGTCTTTCTCGGATGGTTCCTTCAGGTGTTCTTTTTCGGTTGCGTATCCGATATTAACGAATTGCAAGAATGCTCCTATTTTTTCAATGGTAGCGACAATCACATTATCGCTATCGTAAGTGTAATTGCCATACCTTACTTTAAGCTGTTTGATGTAACGCAGATTACTATCTTTTGCACTCTTACCAATAGCAAACACACTATCGAAGAAGTTGAACAATTTCTTACTTCCGGCGAGGTCGTTTTGAGTGATAGGATTGAATAAACTCCGTTTCGGAGTGTGAGCAAGAATGAGTATTGAGAAATCGTGTTTTTTCTTTAAGGACATGAGTTGCTTCATTAAAATCGCGGCGGCATCTCCTTTTTCACTTGCAACACACAGATATGTGAGATTATCAATAATAAGGACTTTTACACCCGTCTGTAATGCAGCTTGCTCGATATCCAGTATTATAGCCTCCTCAAAGTTGGAAACATCCAACGATTCTCGATTTATTTCTACCCTGAAAAGATTATCCGGGAAAACGTTCAGGTTACCTTGTTCATCAGAATACCTTAACTGAAATTGCTTGTCTGATAGTTCAAAATCGAAGTAAAGCACTTTTTTTGTTTCTGCTATTTGGGCGGCTATCTGCATCGCAAGGATCGATTTGCCTAAATTGCTATCAGAAAACAAACAGCAAACCTCACCCTCATACCACAATGTCAAATACAAGGCATCGGGATCGGGTCTTAACGCCGCTTCCATTATTGTACGGTTGGCGGTCTTTATTTCGAGCATTCCGATCTGTTCCGGCACGGATTCTGCCAACTGATCCGCTTTTTTCAGTTCTGTATCTATTGCTTGATAAAAATTGAATCCTCCCATTACTCAACCTCCGATGCATTATATTGATTGTTATCAACTCTATGGAACAACGTTTTATCTGTAGTGTAATATCCTGCTTTGAATTTTGTATGTTTGTCTTCTTTTTTATAAAGAAGTTGGATGATTCCTTTCTCTTCCATGTCCGCTACATATCTACAAATATTGCATCGAAGAATGCCGGTTTCTATGAATACATCAAGCATCGTTTTGGGCTTCTCCTTAAAAGATTGATAAACCATTTGGTATTGCGAATGAAAATTCATATCTTTGCCCTTGTCGTTGGGAAGATTGGTAGTCGATGAGGCTACCTTTTTTCTTATATCCATATTTAATTGAATTTATGCGTTTTACAATATGTTTCTGCTTCATCCCTCAATTCACTTTCGCTCTTCCGTTTTCCGTTTGATAGCCATTTATCAATGTCAGACTTCAGAAAACGCAATTTCTTGCTTCCCTTGTGATAGGGGATTTCCCGTTTGCTTACCCATCCGTAAATAGTTGTTTTTGCCGGATGGTCGGGTAGGTATGCTTTGAGTTCGTCAATGTTTAACCATCGATCCACCGGAGCGGCTGGAGCTTCGCTCTTTTCCAATAATGCTTTCTCCAAATCTTCTACCTTCCTGATAAGATATGCCATTGCTTTAGGCATGGTCTCGAAAGTAATCGTTTCGTTCATATTTCTGTTCTGCTGGCTGTGTTCAGGCTTTCTGTTTCCGCCATGGAAAGAAAAAGAAAGCCGCTACCTCGAATGAGATAACGGCACAAAAGAACAAAGAAAAATAGGTTGTAACCGGTTCTGTAACCCCCTTACAGATTATCGGTTACTATTATATTTGATTGATATTTCCATATTTAATCCGGATAGGATTTTATTTACCTTTTCGATTTCGTCTTTGTGTTTAGAAGTTAGTTCTTCTTTATTACAAAGCCTTTGCCGTATAGTGTTTTCACTAAATCCTGTAAGGTAGGAGATAAATTTCGCTATTTTAGTTTTATCGGAGTTGTTTTCATTGATGCCTATTTTATTCAAGAGTTCTATAAGAACATCTGTTGTTATTTTCATCGTTCTGCCTTTTTCGCAAAAATCATCTGGTAAAATTGGGCTTGTAGTTTCTGTTGAAGCATTCGCATAATAAAGTTGATTTAGATTCAATAATACTCTTAATCCCCTTGCTATTTTAATTTGAGTGTTTCGTGTAAATTGATATTTACCCCAAATATTGTTAAGGCTGCGGTATAAGTCACTATCTTTCCCTAATATTTTTAGAGCTACATTACATCCTTTATCAAGAATATAAGCCCATACAGTTTCAGCATTATCGCATACATTCTCTAATTCTTTTATTTCTGATTGATTTAAATAATCTGGTTGCCCTATATTTATATTGTCAATCACAAAAACTATATTTTGTGCCAATTTTATTATTTCAAAAGATTCCATATTCTTAATTCGTTTATAGGATTTTTATTTTTTCTGCCGCTTCTCTCTTTGCTTCCTCCAATGTCTTGGCATACACCAACGTAGTGCCGATGTTCTTATGCCCCAACATTTTCTGTATGGTGGTTATCTGCGTACCGCTGGCAAGTTGCAGGGTCGCAAAGGTGTGCCTAAAGCAATGGAATGTGGCGTTACGGGTGATTCCTGCCGCCCCAAGCCATTGAGCCAAAGCCTTGTTTGCGTATGCGGGGTAAACCAAGCCCTCGAAAACAAGGTCATGGGTCAGCGGAAAATCAATGTGGGTAGGCATAAATCATAGAAAGCCTGTAGAGGAAGAATTTTTCGTCCACAATG
>CALUZR010000065.1 GCA_944325335.1 uncultured Parabacteroides sp.
TTCACCAATCCCGCCGTCCTCCTCCGCTCCTACAAGAACGGATTCAAGGCGAAATACATCGGGACGAGCACCACGCGCCAAGCTAAGACGGCCTACGACATCGAGCTGACGCCCAAGCGGAAGAGCGATATCCAATCGGTCGCCCTGCAGGTCGAGAAGCTCACCAACGTCCCCGCCTCGTTCACCATCACGGATAAGAACGGCGCGACGTATGCCATCGTCATCAGCGAATGGAAAACCCAAACGAACCAGCCGGACAGCTTCTTTACCTTCCCGGAAACCGACTATCCGGACGCTGAAATCGTTGATTTGAGATAACATTTTACACACTATAACATCATGACAACAACAACAAACGAAAAGGTCCGCTGCCTCATCATCGGTTCCGGACCAGCTGGATATACAGCGGCTATCTATGCCTCGCGGGCCAACCTCGCCCCGGTTTTGTACGAAGGAATCCAACCGGGCGGACAATTGACCACCACGACTGAAGTCGAAAACTTCCCCGGCTATCCGGAAGGCGTGACGGGTCCGCAACTGATGGAAGACCTCAAAAAGCAGGCTGAACGCTTCGGTGCCGACATCCGCATGGGCATCGCGACGGCTGCCGACCTCTCGGCCTCGCCCTACAAGATCACGATCGACGGAGAGAAAACGATTGAAACAGAGACGCTGATCATCTGCACCGGCGCGACGGCCAAATACCTCGGCCTGCCCGACGAGGCGAAGTATGCCGGCATGGGCGTCTCGGCCTGCGCAACGTGCGACGGGTTCTTCTACCGCAAAAAGCGCGTAGCGGTCGTGGGCGGCGGAGACACGGCGTGCGAGGAAGCGCTCTACCTGGCCGGCCTCGCGAAGCAGGTTTATCTCATCGTCCGCAAATCCTATTTGCGCGCCTCGAAGGTGATGCAGGAACGGGTCTTTAAGACGCCGAACATCGAGGTGCTCTTCGAACACAACACCGTCGGGCTCTTTGGCGAAAACGGCGTAGAGGGCGCGCACCTGGTGAAACGCCTTGGTGAGCCGGACGAGGAAAAGGTGGACATCGCCATCGACGGTTTCTTCCTCGCCATCGGCCACAAGCCTAATTCCGACATCTTTAAGCCTTGGCTCGAAACAGACGAAGTGGGATACATCCGGACCCTCGACGGCACGCCGCGCACGAAGCTCCCCGGCGTATTTGCCGCAGGCGACGTGGCCGACCCGCACTACCGGCAAGCCATCACCGCCGCCGCCAGCGGTTGCAAAGCCGCCATCGAAGCCGAACGTTTCTTGCTTCAGTAAACGACGGCGCATCCACAATAGAACAGGGTTGTAATATAATGCCAGCGTCATCGCTATTATAGCCAACAGGGAGGAAATAATACCAGCGTCATCGCTATTATAGCCAACAGGGAGGAAATAATGCCAGCGTCATCGCTATTATAGCCAACAGGGAGGAAATAATGCCAGCGACGTCGGCATTATAGCCGACAGGGAGAAAATAATACCAGCGACAAGAGCATTATTTCCGTTTGTTTTTCTTCTTCCGCAACGCTTCGGCAAGGTCGGCGTGATAGTCGGAAAGGCGCTCGTCGCCCGCGAGGCGGAAAAGTTCGGAAAGGTAATCGTGCGTAGGCGCGTGGTCCTCTTTCAGTTGGGCGGCTTTCTGGAAATCCAGCAACGCCTCGTCGTAGTGCTTCAGCTGATAGAAACATTTCGCCCGGTTGTAGCGCGCCTTGAAGGATTGCGGGTTGAGCGAAACGGCGTGATTAAAACATTTCTGCGCCTCGTAGGTCTCGTGTAAATCGAAGAGCGTGACGCCTTTGCGCACCCAGGCATCCACATAATCGGGCGCGAGCTTCAGGGCTTTGTCGAACGAACGAAGGGCGGCCTGCGCGTCGTGCGCCTTCGTGATGCACTCGTTTCCCATCAGGTAATATTCGTGCGCAAACTCGCGGAGGTTCTCCCGCATCTGGTGCAACTCCGATTGCAACGCCTTGATTTTCTCCTGTTGGGCTTGGAAATGCTGCAATTTCCGACGGATCAGGCGCTGGACGAGCGGATTCCCCAACTCGTTCCGCTTCTGCACGGCAGCGGCAAACGATTCGACGGCGGCACGCATGTCGCGCTTGTCGAACGAACGGGCGGCGCGCACATATAGCATCTCGGCCTCGCTCTCGCGCAAACTCTGCTCAATCAGGCGGTGGTCGTTGAACTGGCGGCTGAAGGCGACAATCTCCTTGCGGACAAAGATATCGCGGGGCGAGATGCGGGACTTCAGGACGATGCCCTCCAACGAAGTGCAGCGGCTCAGCGCGACATACGTCTGCCCGCCCGCAAAGACGCCGCCCGTGAAGTCGATCACCACGCGGCTGAACGTCAGGCCCTGGCTCTTGTGCACCGTGATGGCCCACGCCAGCTTGACGGGCAACTGCTCGAACGTCCCCACCACCTCCTCTTCGATGCGTTTCTCCGCCTCGTTGTATTTATATTTGTAATTGCGCCACGACGAAGGCTCGACCAGGTGCTCCTTCCCGTTCTCGAGGAGGACGTACACCTTCCCGTCGTCCGTGATGCCGGAGACCATGCCGATCGTGCCGTTCACCCAGCGGCGCTCGCGGTCGTTTTCGATGAAAATCACCTGCGCCTGCTCCTTGAGCGAGAGCTTCAGCGGTGTCGGGAGGGAGGATTCAGGGAAATCGCCCGTGATTTTGCCCGTGAAGACGAACTCCTTGCCCGGAAGTTCCTCCAATTTGCGCTCGTTGATGAAGTTCACCTGGTCGCGGCGCGTGGCGAGCGTGACGTACATATCCTCATTGCGAGGCTCGAATTGCGGGAAATAGCGACCGTTCAGGATCTCCAATTCCGCCTGCTGCGCCTCGTTCTTCCGGATTTTGTCCAGCACGCCGATAAACGCCGGGTCGCGTTGCCGGTATACTTTCTGCAATTCAATCGGGATGAGATGAATCTCCTGGAAAACACGCGCCGAGAAGAAAAAAGAATTAGGATAGAAGCGGCTCAAGATATCGCGCTGGTCGGAAGGAACGACGGGCTCCAACTGAAACAAATCCCCCACAAAGAGCAACTGCTTTCCCCCAAAAGGCATCCGCATATTGCCCGAATAGACGCGCAAGATACGGTCCACGCAATCGATAATATCCGCCCGCACCATCGAAATCTCGTCGATAATCACCAAATCAACATCGGCCAACAATTTCCGGTGCTGGCGACTATATTTAAAGAACTCGAAAATGCGGCCATGCGAGAGGCTAAGATCCGGATCGTCGGGCAGCATCGGGCGGAAAGGAAGTTTGAAGAACGAATGGAGCGTCACGCCGCCCGCGTTAATAGCGGCAATACCGGTCGGCGCCAGCACCACGAACTTCTTTTTCGTCGTCTTGCAAATGTATTTCAAGAAAGTGGATTTGCCTGTCCCCGCCTTTCCCGTCAGAAATACCGATTGCCGCGTGAACGAAATGAGCTGGAGCGCTTCTTGAAATTCCTGGTTGTCTGTATCTATTTGGAAGTCCACGTGAATAACCAAGCATCTTTATACTTTGGGTTCTTCCGAAGCGTGTTTTGGTACTTTTCGGCCGCGGCCTTATCCGTGAAACGGTCGGCATAGACGCGATATTTTCCTTTCGTCTGCAACACCGCCATATTCGGGCAATCCTTCTGCCCTACTCCCTTCATGTATTGCGCGGCTTGTTCGCTGGAAGCCAGGCTGGCAATGACAATGTAATACCGTTTTTGCGGAGCGGCTTCGACCGTTTTCGCGGCTTCCCGCTTGGGAGCTGACGCTTTCGCCACCTTTGTTTCGGACTTCGGCTTTTCGACCGGAGCTGGTTTGGTTTCTGCTCGAGGCGTTACTTCTACTTTTGCAGAAGTAGGTTCAGGTTCCGCAGGCGATGGTTCATCCTTCTGCATATTGGCATTCAGCATTTCGGTAGGCACGAAGCTGGCGGTATAAGCCGAACGGTTTACCTCCTCGACCGACGTGGAAGCGGACAAGAACACCACAATCGCCACTACGGCCGCCGCTACCCAGCGCACCAACCGGCGATTGACCGGGATATAATACACATCCGGCCGCCGCTTTTCCATCTTTTCTACATTCATCGGTATTGGAAGTTCCTCAGCCAAAGGTTCTATTGTAAAAGCAGGCAAGCCAAACATCGAAGCATTCAGCCAATCCGTATCGCGCGAAGCTTCGAAGATAAGTTGCCCCTCCTCGCCCCGACGGAAAACACCAATGGGCGCCATTTCCACCTGTCCATCACGCTCCAAAAGCGCTTTCAATTCCGCGACATCCGCTTGTACCAACTGATAAGCCGAGCGATAATCCGTCGCTTCCGATTGCCTATACGATTCAATCAGCAGGCCATCGTTATGTTGCAAAGTTTCATTGAATACCAATTCCTTATGGAGCGGTTCGAAACGATGCGCCTCCGCGTTGTACCATGTCGGCGTCACCTGAAGCACAAACCCGCCAAAGCCGGGAATGATTACGCAATCGTGCACCGACAGCATTTGTTCGATATGTTCGATAATCCTAAGCATGACACAAAGATAAGGACTTCTTGTTGGATTTCAAAATCATTTCTCGATAAAAGTCAGGATTTGTCCGAAAATCCTACTTATTCTACCGAAATAAAGATAGGCATGAAAGCTACCGTTTATGCCTATCTTTGCCGGCGTTTATGCCTATAATCCGCTCCGTTCATGCCTATGTTTTTTCGTCCAAGAAATATTTTTACGTAAATTTGCCCCATAAAAAAGAAAGGATAAAGGTAAAATGTGGATATTCAATACGCCGCTTTTGGCGCAAAAGACGCTTCCCTTCCTATGGGGATGGCTGGGAGACAGACTATTGGGCGATCCGGAGAATTGGCCGCACCCAGTAGTTTGGTTCGGGAAAGCCATCGCATACGGAGAGAAGCACTGGAACCGGGGAAAGGACCGCATCCTGAAGGGCGGTTTGTTTGCCATAGGGCTGATTCTGGGGGTTTATTTATTGACTTACGGTTTGTTGCACTTCTCTGGCGTCGTCCATCCGTGGCTTCCTCCGGTACTGACGGCGATAGGCGTGTTTTATTTCCTGTCGGGTAAGACACTGATTACAGAAGTCAAAGCCGTCTTCGAGGCCGTCGATTGCAGCACGGAAGCGGGACGGATCCAAGTCGCCCGCATCGTGGGGCGCGATACCGCCTCCCTTTCCCCGCAAGAGATCCGCACCGCCGCCCTCGAAACACTGGCCGAGAACTTGAGCGACGGCGTCGTGGCCCCTATGTTCTGGTTTCTCTTGCTGGGACTTCCAGGCATGGCGGCCTATAAGATGGTGAATACGCTGGATTCGATGATCGGTTATCGGACAGAACGCTACCGTGACTTCGGACGTATCGCCGCCCGCCTCGATGATTTCGCCAATTACATTCCCGCCCGCCTCACAGCCTTCCTCATGCTGCTCGTCACCCACAATTGGGACAAACGGGATTTCCTTTTCCACTACGGACGGGCACATGCCAGCCCCAACTCCGGCTATCCGGAAGCCGCCCTGGCCGCTATTCTGGATTGCCGCTTCGGAGGCACGCACGATTACTTCGGCACGCCGGTCGAGAAGCCGTATATTGGGACGAACGAACGGCCCTTCACCACCGAAGACATGCAGCGGGCCGTCCGTGTGAACAATCTGGTCGAGCTGGCGATGGGTATCTTCGTCGCCTTATGGACAGCGTTCGGATGATTTCCTACTCCTCGTATTCGAACTCAAACTTCAGCTCCTCGTAAAACTCCCGCTGTTCGTCGGTGGGGGATTCAGCGTGGACTATTTCCAACGCCTCGCGCGCATTTTCTGCAGATAAACGTCCGAAGAAACGCAACGCCTGGACCACCGCCCGCTTCTCGCTCCACGAAATCTCGCGTCCGTCTTCCGGTTGCAACGTGCAGAGGCTTTCACTCAGGAAAACCTCTTGGGAAGCCGGCTTCACCTCCTTTTTCCGCTTAAATAATTGTGCAAAGAGCAAGAAACCTACTGTACGTGAGAAGGGCGGCTTCACGTCCGACAAGAATGAAACCGCCAGCGCGTCTGCTTCCTGCACGAAGGGGAACAGGTTGTTGGCACATTGTTCCGCAATCTCCGGATAGGGAATCTCTGCCGCCCAGCGCCGCGCCTCGTCGTGCGTCATCGCTTCTGGCGGGAAAAGCATCGTAGACAAAATCTTCATCTCGCGCACATCCTCTTGCCAAAGGGCGCGCGCCAAACTGGCATCCGGCGTATGCGAGGCGGCGATTTGCTTAATCTCCGGAAGCGGCACGCCGAATATCAATTTGTAATTCATTCCTTTCTGGCGCAGGCTATTGGCTATGACGCCATTCATCGCCAAGCGCAGTTGCTTGCGTATGTTTCTGAGTATTTCTTCCATCTTATTTCAAATAGGAATAATCGCGGCTATAGCGAAGCATCTGCTCTGCGTAGCCTTCTGTATAATCTAATGTAATATCGCTTACGGTACCGTCCGCGTCCTTCACTACGTGCATGACAGGATTCACAAATCCCTTATACGGCGAAAGGTGCAGCTGCTCGTACCGCTCGCGCACCTCGCGATGCAGGGCCGGGTCGACCTTCACACCGTAATTCTCGACCAACGCGCGCCCGGCCTCGTAATCGCCCTCGCTCTTGATGCGCTGCACTTCCGCCAAGAGTTTCCCGAACAGGATGCGCAACTGCTCGTAATCGTGGATCACCACAAAGGTTTTCCCGTCGCGTTGCTTCAGTTCGACAACCTTCCCCGCACCCTGTTCGAACGCCCAGCGGGCGATGAGCTGTCGGTTTCGCATGTGCGCCTCTTCCACGTCCTTCCCCAGTTCGATGCGGACGAGCTGCGTCATCAATCCGTTCATCATATATTTATAATATTCTGCCTTATAAGCCTCAGCGTCGGGGACTAAACCAAGTTCTATCATCTTCGGATCGGCCAAATAGTAGAGTCCGAACAAATCCGCCCGCGCCTCTTCGAGCGTAGATGCGTACGCCTTCAGCGCGTCGGGGTCCGTCGCGGGAAGCAATTGCCCAGAGCCATGCCCCAAGCATTCGTGCAGGTCCGTATGCAACACGTCTGTGATGAAACCATACCGCCGGATCCGCATCCGCTCCACGTCGCTCCACACAAACTCCTCGCTGAAGCCGCTCCCCTGCGCCGCCTGGTCGTAGGCTTGCATGATATTTTCAATCGTGACAGACTTCGAGCCATGGTCCCGCCGGATCCAATCCGCGTTCGGGAGGTTGATGCCGATCGGCGTCGACGGGTAGCAATCTCCGCCCAGCATCGCCACCGTAATCACTTTCGCGCTCACGCCCTTCACGGCCTTCTTCTTAAAGCGCGCGTCGACGGGCGAATGGTCCTCGAACCACTGCGCGTGCTCGCTGATGGTCCGCGTGCGGCGCGTCGCCTCTTCGTTGCGGAAATTCACGGTCGATTCCCAGCTCGCCTTCAATCCCAGCGCGTCGCCGTAGGTCTCGATGAAACCATTCACGAAATCCACCTGCGACTCCGTATCTTCCACCCAGAGGATGGAATAAGCGTCGAACGTGCGGAGGTCGCCCGAGCGGTAATAGGCGATGAGCGTCCGGATAATCTCCGCCTGCTTCTCGTTTTCGGCAAAGGGAACGGCCTTTTCCAGCTCCGCGACAATCCGTTCGATCGCCTCCGAATAGAGGCCGCCTACTTTCCACACCTTTTCCACCAACTGGCCGCCGATTTTCTCCAAGCGGCTGTTCAATCCGTAGGACACCGGCGTCGCGCTTCGGTCGGCAGCCTTCATGCGCCCATAAAACGCCTCGACGTCCGCCTGCGTCACGCCCTCGCCGTAATAATTGTTGGCCGAGGCGGCGATCCAATCCTGGTCCCCGCTCTGCACCGTCCGTTTGGGCATCACGTCCGGGTCGAAGATCACGGGTTTCAGTTTCGCCAGAAAATCATCCACGCTTTCGCCCTCTTGCAAAGGCAGATGGCAGGCAGGCAACGCGCGCACTTCCCGCTCGAAGAACGCTTCCGAAAAACCCGGCACGAACTTGTCCTCCGCATAATGGTGATGAATGCCGTTCGCAAACCACACCCGCTTCAGGTAGGTTTCGAACGCGCGGTAGTCGTCCGTCGTCCGGTCGCCCGCATAGTGGAGGTAAATCGCCTCCAACGTCCGGCGGATTTGTAAGTTATAACGTCCATTCTGATCATACAAAATATCGCGCCCCATCAACGCCGCCTCCGACAAATGATAGAGCAACTGCTTTTGCCTCAACGACAATGCCTCGAAGCCCGGCACCTGGTAGCGCAGGACCTGGATGTCGGCAAATTGGTCAACCACATACTTAAATTCCATATCTTCCATTTTTTAAAGCGGGGCAAATATAGGGAATATTTGCGCAATCTGCAAACGCTTTCCCCAGCACGGGAAGACGCAAGTTTTATTTTAAATCATAATCCTGCCGGCACTGGCATTATTTCCTCCCTGTTGGATATAATCGCGATGACGCTGGCATTATTTCCTCCCTGTCGGACATAATCGCGATGGCGCTGGTATTATTTCCTCCCTGTTGGACATAATCGCGATGGCACTGGTATTATTTCCTCCCTGTTGGATATAATCGCGATGACGCCGGCATTATTTCCTCCCTGTCGGCTTTTCCTAATAAAATGGGTGGAACGTTGCGCAAACCGGAGAAAATGCCTATCTTCGCAAAAAAGAAAAACGTATGGAATCACTCATTAAACCTATTACAGTCGACATGATATACGTCCCCGTCGTTACCGCACGGCTGGAAACGCAGGCAGACGACTCCCTGAAATGGATCACGACAGACAAACGGGCGCCGCAAACGGGTTCGCGCATCATGGACGCCATCAGCCAGTTGCTGCTCCACACGCAGCTGCTTCATGTCTTGGATTTTGCCAAAAAGTTGGGCGTGAACGAACGGGATTTGGGCGGCGCGCTGCGTATCCTGACGGGGATAAAGCATCCCGACGATTTCATCGAGGCTTACCGCATGAAACAGGCGAAAGAGTATCTGGCCTGCACGGATTTAACCGCCACCGAAATCGCGCGGCGATGCGGCTTCAAATACCAAGAAGCCCTCTCCTACCGTTTCAAAAAGCTGGAAAAAACATCGCCTACCAACTACCGCCAGGCGCACCGCCCGAAGAATTTCCGCGAAATATACCGGTGGGAATAGATATGCCCGTCAAACAAAAAAACGGCCACCCCATCACTGGGGCGACCGCTCGCATTAATTCTATCTGTTTGCTATTCCCAACCTGGGTTCTGTTTTAATTGACCGCCGTTACTGTTCGACAGCACGATTTCGCTCAGCGGAATCGGGTAGAACAAACGTTTGTCGTTGGCCTCCCAGCGGCGACCTGCATCGTTCAATGCCTTGCCCGGATACATCTGGATGTAGGTATTACCATCATATTCAACCAGTGAACGGGCGGTTGAGCCTTCGAACACTTCGGGTTGATACAATTCCTTCACCTTATCCGTAATGCGCATACCGAGGAATGTCTTCGGGTTTTCGAGGAGCTTCATTGCGTTCCAACGCATGATATCGTCGTAACGGAAACCTTCCAAAGCCAGCTCGATGCGGCGCTCGCGACGGATTTCATAGAGCAGCGGCGAGAGGGTATAACCATAATCCAACGGCTTGAGGTCGGCCACGGGCGAAGTCGTGAGGTGCGGCATTTCGACGCGGTCCCGCAACTTGTTGATGGTCTCGTCCAATACGCCTTGCGTGCATTCGCCCAGTTCGCACTTCGCCTCGGCATAAATCAAGAGGATTTCAGCATAGCGGAAGACGAACCATTACCAAGACTACCACAATACTCTTTCTCCCAATCCACGTTGTCTTTTCCGGAAAACATAGTTATAATCGCCGGCAATTATAACTATAATCCCAAACGATTATAACTATAATTCCAGCGAATCAAAAAGTGTACACAAAAAGCCGCCGGGAAAAGAATTTCCCAAGCGGCTTCATTTCTATGAAAAAAAATATTAGGTCTTTAAATGGAAGAAATACGCAACGCATTCAGCAAGTCGCGATTGATGGGCTTGTTGTTCTTGATAGCCTTCGAGAAGGGCACGTTCACGATTTCATCGTTTTGGATACCAATCATGACATTGCGCTGCCCGTCGAGCAAGGCATCTACGGCTGCCACGCCCATGCGAGTCGCAAGGATACGGTCTTGGGCCGTGGGCGAACCACCGCGCTGCAAGTGTCCAAGGATCGAGACGCGCACTTCGAATTGCGGATATTCCTTCTTCACGCGTTCAGCTACGCCCATGGCACCGCCCGTCACGTCGCTTTCTGCCACCAACACGATACTACTGTTCTTCGATTTACGGAAACCGGTTTCGATCATTTCGGCCAACTGGTCTTTCTCTAACGAGATTTCCGGAATAATCGCAGCCTCGGCACCCGACGCAATCGCACCGTTGAGGGCAAGGAATCCAGCATCACGACCCATCACTTCGATAAAGAACAAACGCTCGTGGGAAGTTGCCGTATCGCGGATCTTGTCGACGCATTCCATAATCGTATTCAAAGCCGTATCATATCCAATCGTGATATCTGTTCCCCACAGGTCATTATCAATGGTGCCAGGAAGACCCACAATCGGCATATTAAACTCTTCGGCAAAGATGCGCGCACCCGTCAGCGAACCGTCGCCGCCAATTACGACCAATGAGTCGATCCCATGCTCGCACAACTTATCATAGGCTTGCTTACGTCCTTCCGGCGTCTTGAATTCCATACAACGGGCTGTCTTCAGGATCGTTCCGCCCCGCTGGATGATGTTACTTACGTTCTGAGTCTTGAATTCCTCGATTTCATCGGTAATCATACCTTTGTAACCGCGGTAAATTCCTTTTACTCGGATACCACTATAAATCGCAGCGCGTGTCACGGCACGGATGGCTGCGTTCATTCCCGGAGCATCGCCCCCGGAAGTCAAAATACCAACACACTTTATTGCAGGCATAAAATTCTTGTTTTAAAGTTCGAGACAAAAATAATACTTATTTGTCAAACTATCCATTAATCCGCCGAATTTTCTCCGCAATTTTTTCCATGAGCCATTTCGGCGTGGAAGTAGCACCGCAGACACCGACGCATTTGACCTCTTTGGCGAGCGGTTCAGTAATCTCCTCTTCCGACGAAATGAACTGGCTATGCGAATTCGCCTTCCGGCATTCTTCGAAAAGCATCCGCCCGTTCGAACTCTTCTTCCCGGCTACGAAATAAACCCAATCGTGCGCCAGGGCGAATTTCTGGATATTAGGCAAACGGTTCGCTACTTGGCGGCAAATCGTGTCGTGGTAATCAAACTGGACACCCGCCTCCAACCGCTTCTCAATCTCAGCGACGATGGTGCGAAAACCGTCCAACGATTTGGTTGTTTGCGAAAAGAGGCTGATATTGCGGGAGAAATCCAAACGGTCCAGATCGTCAATCTTTTCCACCACGATAGCCGTCCCGTCCGTCTGCCCCACCAAGCCATTCACTTCGGCGTGCCCCTTCTTCCCATAAATTACGATTTGCGTACGGCTACCGCGTGTCTCTTGGTAACAACGGTGGATTTTCTTCTGCAGTTGGAGCACGACGGGGCACGTCGCGTCGACGATTTGAATCCGGTTCCGCTCAGCCGTCTCGTAGGTCGAAGGCGGTTCACCGTGTGCACGGAGGAGCACTTTCTTTCCTTCGAGGCGGGCGAACTCCGCATGGTCTATCGTCCGCAAGCCCAGAGCTTCGAGGCGTTCTACTTCCAGGCTGTTATGGACGATGTCGCCCAAACAGTAGAGCGTATCCGTATTCTTCAATTCGCGCTCGGCACTGCTGATGGCATTTACCACGCCAAAACAGAAACCAGAGCCTTTATCTATTTCGACTATCACGTTATTCAATTAAAAATTAAAAGGTAAAAAGTAAAAACGGGGGATTTCCGTCGTTTTTAATTATTCATTGTTCATTATTAATTGCACCTGGTGCCTGAGCCACGCTTTCTGTTCTTCGATCGTCATGTGGGAATTATCCAGGACGATGGCATCGTCGGCTTTGCGGAGCGGACTCTCGGCGCGAGTCGAGTCGATATAATCGCGCTTCTTCACGTTCTCCAGTACCTCATCATAGGAAGCGGTTTCGCCTTTCGCCTGTAGTTCATCCAACCGACGCTGGGCGCGCACTTCGGGCGAGGCCGTCACGAAGAGCTTCAACTCGGCCTGGGGGAAAACGACGGTACCGATGTCCCGCCCGTCCATCACAATGCCTTTCTCCTTCCCCATTTCCTGTTGCATCCCGACCAACGCACGGCGCACAAAGCCCAACGCGGCAATCGGACTGACCCAATCGGCCACTTCCATACCCCGGATTTCGCGCTCCACCTTTTCGCCGTTCAGGTAAGTGTCCGGGCGGCCGGTCTCGGCGTTGAATTGAAACGTGATGTGGATGTCGGGCAATGCAGCTTCCAACGCTGGCTCGTCAATCTTCCCATCCTTAATAAATCCATGCCGCAAAGCATAGAGCGTAACGGCGCGATACATCGCCCCAGTGTCGATATACACATAGCCCAACTCGCGCGCCAAATCCTTGGCCATCGTACTCTTTCCGCTCGACGAATGGCCGTCTATTGCAATGATTATTTTCTTGTCCATATCCTTTTATATTATGAACACAGAGACACAGAGACACGGAACAATTAATAATGAACAATTAAAAACTCCGTGTCTTTGTGTCTCCGTGTTTAATTTTCAATTTATAATTTGAAGTCCGAGAAGCGCACCGCCACGTTCATCATCAGCGACATCGCCGAAGGATGGTATTTCGCCACCGATACGCCTACATCAAACATCTTGATATGCAAACCTGCGCCCGCCGAGAAGCCCGACAGGAAGCTACCGCCCTCGCGCTTCATGTCCATACCCCGTTTCGGGTTGTAGCCCACGCCCACCCAGAAGTTTTCCGACGGCAACCAGTCGACACCCACCACGAAATGCTTCAGCAACGTTTGCCCGAAGCTGTCGCCTTCATATTCGGCATCATCTTCGTCTATATGGTCGAAGTCCCATTTATTCAGATACATCGCCGTCAGCGAAAGGCGGATCGGCGCATGAGCCATCTGCTTCGAGATACCCATTTGAATGTCCCACGGCATCTTCTGCCGCTCTTCGTGGTAGGCTTTAAGCTGCGCACCGACGTTCTTCAGGGCAAAACCAAACGAGAACTTCTTCTCCGCATCGTAATAGCTCAAGCCCGCGTCGACGCCCAGCCCGAACGACGAGAAATCCGCCATCGCCGAATAGAGCAGCTTGAGCGACACGCCGCCGCGCCACTTCTCGCTCAGGTCGTAGGCAAAGAAACCCTGCACGTCGATGTCCTTCGCTGAAGCATCACCCACGTAGATATTCTCTTCCGAATATTCTTCGATTTTCCCATAGCTGAAGAAGCTCGCACCCACGCCCCACGCACCTTTGTCCTTAAACGCTTTGGTGTAGATCGCACTCCCGACGTTGATATCCGAAATATAATTCATATACGTCAGGTTCAACATATTGTCCATCTCGCCCCCCAAGAGCGCCGGATTGTGGAAACCCAGCGAAGGGTCGGTCTCGACGAGCGACACCGTATGTCCGCCCAGCGCCGCCGCGTGCGTCGAAGTCGGGAGCAATAAGAAACTATATGCCTCGTCGCCCACCTGTGCCCGCGCCGCCACCGCCAGCACGCACATATATATAATGTATAGGTATTTTCTCATCATCTTTCTTTAAAAACGGGTTCAAAGTTACTGATTTCCTCTAAACAGAACGGGAAAATGGGTAAAAAAGTATATCGCCCCGTCTGAATAATGCGGAATAGGGCAAAAACGGATGCGCTCGGGCTTCCCATCCGGTCGGAAATCGGTTTTCGGGCCCGAAATGAGGGTCTAAATCAAAATGAAAGTGAAATTTCGGCCCCGAAACGGGGATTAAATCAAAACGAAAGTAAAATTTCGGGCCAGAAAACGCCTCCAAACCTAAACGGAAGTGAAATTTCGACCCCGAAAACGGCTCCCGTCCGGATTGGAAGGCCATTTTCGGCCCCGAAATCGGGTTTCGGCGACTCCGAGAGTGGGATTTCGGGGGCGAAAAGGGATTTCAGGTCAGGTCGGAAGCGCGGGATTCCCCATTTTCGCAGGAAAAAATAGGGATGTTCAGACAAAATGATTACCTTTGCGAAGAATCAATAAAAAAGAATGCAATGAAAACACGAATTGAAGAACGTCTTTCCGCCTTGCGGGAAGAGATGAAAAAGAACGATATATCGGCGTACCTCATTCCGACCGCCGATCCGCACATGAGCGAATACCCCGCCGCGTGCTGGAAGTACAGGGAATGGATTTCAGGTTTCACAGGTTCGGCTGGCACGGTCGTCGTTACCGCCAACAAGGCGGGGCTCTGGACGGACTCGCGCTATTTCCTCCAGGCTGAGATGCAGCTCGAAGGGACGGGCATCGACCTGTATCGCCTCAAGATGCCGGAGACGCCCACGATCGGCGAATTCCTGTTGGATGAGCTCGACAAGGACGCGTGGGTGGGCGTAAATGGCGAAACGATGAGCCAGGCCGAGGTGGAGAACCTCTCGCACACGTTGGGACGGGGACGGATTTACCTCCGGACGGACATCAACCTCTTGGACGCGCTCTGGACGGACCGCCCCGCCCTCCCCGATGCCCCTATCTTTGAAATGCCCGTCGAGTTCAGCGGGAAATCCACGGAAGACAAGCTGACGGACATCCACCTGATGCTCCACAAGGCCGGGGCGGACTGCACAGTGCTCTCGGCGCTCGACGAAGTGGCGTGGACGTGCAATTTCCGCGGGACGGACGTAGCCTACAACCCCGTCGCCATTGCCTATCTGTTTGTGTCGAACGAAGAGAATGTCCTCTTCATCAACCCCAAGAAAGTATCGGAAGAAATCGCCCGGCGGCTTCAACAGGAGGGCGTTATCCTGGCAGATTACACGAAGTTGTACGATTACTTGGCAAAATTGCCGGCGAAGACGCGCATCCTCCTCGACCCGGCCCACACGAATGCGGCGATCTTCGGCCATCTGCCCGAAAAGGTAAAATGGATTGAAGGCGCTTCGCCTGCCAACAAGCTAAAGGCCATCAAGAACGAGACGGAATTGAACGGATTCCGCGCGACTGTGGTGCGGGATGGCGTCGCGCTCACTAAATTCTATTATTGGCTGGAAACCGCGTTGCACGCAGGCGAGGCCATCACCGAACTGGATGCCAGCCGGAAGCTCACCGCCCTCCGCTCCGAACAGCAATACTATCTGATGGATAGCTTCGAGAGCATCTCCGCCTATGCGGCCCATGGTGCCATCGTACATTACGCCGCCACGCCGGAGACCAACGCGACATTGAAGCCCGAAGGACTCTACCTGCTCGACAGCGGGGCGCAATACCTGGACGGTACGACGGACATCACCCGTACCATCGCCCTCGGCGAACCAACCGAGCAGATGCGCAAAGACTTCACCCGCGTCTTGAAAGGGACGATCAGCCTCGCGAAGAGCAAATTCCCCGAAGGGACGCGCGGCAGCCAACTCGACATCCTCGCCCGCAAAGCCCTCTGGGACGCCGGGCTGAACTTCCTCCACGGGACGGGACACGGCATCGGGCATTGCCTCAACGTGCACGAAGGACCGCAGAGTATCCGCATGGAAGAGAACCCCACCGCACTCGAACCGGGCATGGTGACGAGCGACGAACCGGGCCTTTACCGCGCCGGGGAATATGGCATCCGGACGGAGAACATGATCGTCACGCGGGAAGACAGCGAGACCGAGTTCGGCCGCTTCCTCCACATGGAAACGCTCACGCTCTGCTATATCGACACGCGGCTCGTCATCGTCTCGATGCTTTCGGCCCGCGAACATATCTGGCTCAACAAATACCACCAGGAAGTATATGAGAAGCTCTCGCCCTTCCTCACCGACGACGAGCGGGAATGGCTCCGGGCTAAGACAATGGAAATCTAATAAATCAAACAAGAGAATATGGCTTTGATAAAATCAGTAAGGGGCTTTACGCCCCAGATAGGCGCGAATACTTTCCTGGCCGACAATGCCACGATCATTGGCGACGTGGAGATCGGCGAAGGATGCAGCATCTGGTTCGGGACGGTCATCCGCGGCGACGTGAACTCCATCCGTATCGGGAATGGCGTCAACATCCAAGACGGCTCCGTCCTGCATACGCTCTACGAGAAATCCACCATCGAGATTGGCGACGACGTCTCCATCGGGCACAACGTCACCATCCACGGGGCGAAGATTGAACACGGGGCGCTGATTGGCATGGGCGCCGTCGTGATGGACCATGCTGTCGTAGGCGAAGGTGCCATCGTAGCGGCTGGTTCGGTCGTGCTCAGCAAGACAATCATCGAACCGGGAAGCATCTACGCCGGTGTGCCGGCCAAGTTCGTGAAGAAGGTAGACCCGGAGCAATCCAAAGAGATAAACCAGAAGATCGCCAAGAATTACCACATGTATGCCTCGTGGTATACGGCGGAAGAAGACAAAGACAACAAATAATAAACACTTGCAAGTATGAAGAAAAATGTATTGACATTAAGCGCGCTCTGCGCAATGCTGGCGGCCTGTTCGCCCCAATCGCAGACGGCAAACGAACCGAGTATCGACTTTGCGCCCGTGACGCCGCTCAACCCGCCCACCTACATCTGCTATAAGGCACCGGGCGAAATCAAAGTGGACGGTAAACTGACGGAATGGGACGCTATCCCCTGGACGTCGGACTTCGTGGACATCGAAGGCGACAAACGTCCCGCCCCCCATTTCCAGACCCGCGCCAAGATGGCCTACGACGAGAACGGCATGTATTTCGCCGCCCTCATGGAGGAACCGCACGTGTGGGCTTACCAGACCGAGCACGATTGCGTCATCTTCAAAGAAAACGATTTCGAGATCTTTATCGACGCGATGGGCTCGACGCACAATTACCTGGAATATGAAATCAATGCGAACGGGACGGACTGGGACCTCTACCTGAGCCAGCCTTACCGCAACCGCCCGTGCGTCGTCAACAACTGGGAATACCTGGGCAAGAAGGTGGGCGTCCACGTGGACGGCACGCTCAACAACCCAAGCGATACGGACAAAGCCTGGAGCATCGAGGTCTTCTTCCCCTGGAGCGCGCTGAACCAGGTGCGCGACCGCGCCGAGAAGCGTCCGCAAGCCGGCGACCAGTTCCGCGTGAACTTCTCGCGCGTCGAATGGACCGTGAAGGCCGAGAATGGCAAGTACGTGAAAATCCCCATCGAGGGCGAGGAGAACATCCGCGAATACAACTGGGTGTGGGCCCCGACCGGCGTCATCAACATTCACTTACCTGAATATTGGGGCTACGTCCAATTCTCGGACAAGGTAGCGGGCCAAGGCGAAGATACCTTCCAAGCCAAACCTGAAGAGGCCACGAAATGGATCCTCCGCCAGCTCTACTATCGCCAGAAAGAGTACCAAGAGGCCACCGGACATTACGCCGCATCCGCCCAGACATTGAAAGCCAGCGACCTCTGCTCGGCCGAGCAACTGGGCAAGCTGACCGTCGAACGCACCTCGTCGCTGTTCGAAATCACGCTCCCGGCCGCCGATGGCACTGTATGGCGCATCAACCAAGACGGCTTGGTGTGGAAGTAATGAAGAATTAAGAATTTGTGAACACGGAGGCGCGGAGGCACGGAGATTTATTTTCTCCCTTGCCCCCGCGCCTTTCCATTTTCAATTTTCAATTTTCAATTTTCAATTTAAACAAGCGTAATCGTTTCCGGATATTTGATAATCACCACTTCCTCCGTCCCGTTCGGATAGGTCTCAATCTGGAAATTGTATTGACCTTCCGCCGCGTCATACATCATCGTAAATTCGATTTTCTCGTCCGTATTCACCAAGATGGCGGAATCTTCATGCGGCATTCGCTGATCCACATAATTAATCAGCACAAGCTGAGCCTTCTTTCCTTCTGGCGAGTCGACCAGTTTCAAACCTTTGCCCTCGAGCACCGCCGTTTTATTCCGCGGAAATTCCAACGGTCTGTCCGGGTTCGCGTTCTCTTTGGGGTAGAATTTGGTGATTTCGGGGGTTATGGGTGTGGGTTCGTCCCCACCTTCATCCGGCTTCTTACCCCCTGATGTCTGGCCTAATACCTGCTGTTTGTAACGCTTGATGGATTCATTTTGTTTGTCGACAAACGATTTGTAATCCGCCTCGCCTTCTACCAGAATAAATGCATTAATCACTTGTACCAGTTTGCGGTACGCATCGTCCACCTTCAAACGCGCCGCCCGCATCGC
>CALUZR010000066.1 GCA_944325335.1 uncultured Parabacteroides sp.
AACACCATCAATGGCTCCGTCCCTAACGAGAATCCGCTCACCAAAATACGATCTGCCCGAATGTCTGGCTCCTGCTTCATCCATTCCAGTACTTGCTTATCCAAATAAGCCGTATACCCCAGATAGCTCCAACCTATTTCCAATAACATACGCGAAACGACATCATAATCATAATCCCGTCCGTTTGTGTATTTCTCTAAATCAGACGATTCGCCTGCCGCTGGATTTTCTACCGCAACGGCTATATAACCTCGTTTAGCCAGATTCCGCGCCATCGCCACCCGTTCTGACTTGTAATTATCATTCAATTTAGAAGTTTCACCCGGTTCTCCAGCCAATCCCTCTTTACTCATATTGGCACCAGGAATACATAACACAGCTGGGACAGGCCCTTTTATATCCGTAGGTCGCAATACTAAGAAAGTACAAACAGCTTTAGGCAAAGGATAAAACTCCCATTTTTCTAAAACATAACCATCACGTGGCTGGCGTGATATACAAACAGGCGCTTTCTCCGGTTGATAATCGGGGAAACACATTAACTCTTTCATCGCCTCTGCCACTTCATCTTGCCAATGCAAAAACTCCTGCGGAGTAAAATCAGGACGAAAAGCCAAGCTCGGCTTAGTGCTTTTCATCAGGTTATGCGCAATGGCATACGAACTCATGAAACGCCCGTCCGGACGAGAAGATTTAATTACAGCTTCCTGCGCTGGGTTGAACACTTCTTGTGCTTGCAAACTGGTCAGCGACAAGAGGACGCAGCATCCTACAAGTAATATATGTTTTATCTTACACATGGTATATGCTTATTTAATACCGCAAAGATATGAAAATAACGTGAGTTCGACATAAAAAGCAGATAGGGAAAAATGTTCGATAACCGGAAAGAAAACATGGAAGGCCGGCAGGAAAAACCAGAGACCTCACGGAGAAAACTCTATCTTTAGGCTGCAGATATATATCTTTAGGTTGAAGATATGTATCTTTAAGTTGCAGATATGTATCTTTAGGCTAAAGATAGAGAATTGTCCGGCATGTGGCGAACTTTTTCATATAGGGTTCGAAGGTTTTTGTCCCTTCTTTTCCCTTTTCTCTTATAATCAAAATCTGTTTATCCCTACTTAAACGATACGGGGAAACGGTATTCCTGCTTTACTTCAATACTTTTCAAGCCCGGCTGCACGCATTCCGAAGGATTTACCCACTTCTCGAAATAAATCGGCGCATCGGCTGATTCCAGCCCTTTTAGTCGAATAAACAACGGATTGACATCGGCCGCCTCTTTCAAACGGTCCACACTTACGATCCAATCTGTGCCATCAAAGAAAGAATCGGCCACTAATTGTCCGTTTTGATACAAATTAGCCACATCACCCCGATAATCGATATAAAGGCGCGTCTCCTCTTCATCTCCTACGACACGAGGCACATTGATTTCATACACAGCTAAATGTTCTTCCGGCGCATACGCAAGAAATGGACGTTTGACTTGGGCAATCCGTACTGGCTTCTTATCTTCAGCGAGCCATGTAGCGTCCGTATTCCAAACGATGCGTTCCCCATTCTTCAGCAAGATTTCCACCTCGGCGGCTATGGGTTGCGTGGTGCGGAAGGCAAGCTGGTTTTCGCTTGTAGTCAATGCCTTCGTCACATCCGCCAACCAATAATCGCCTGCCTTATGTGCTTCTATTTCCTTTCCATTGATAGCGCACGACGCATCGCCCATAGAAGCATATCGAAGATAAGCCTGCTCAATGTCCGAAAATGTATAAAGCTTATACAGACGTTGCACCTTGTCATTCCCTTCAGGAACAATCCATTCCGATTCAGCTAATGGAGAAAGAGGACGTATTTGCGCTTCGATATGCCGCTCTTCGCCTTGGAAAGATTGCGCATGGAAACGTCCCTCTTCATAGAATGACACCTCAGCACGGGGCGATTCGCCGATAAGCGTCATTTCATCCTTATCTACAATCAAAGCAGACGAAGAGAGTGCCACGAACTCCTGCCCGTGGATTTCGCCTTTCCAAAGCCGATTGGATTCCTCTTCCGTAAGGGTCACAAAGCGGACCAGGCCACCATCTTTCTTCTGCACCTCGATAGTGCAATCTTGTCCAGCCTCCAGTGATTGAATGAAATAGCCACGCTTCTCCTTTTGGCAATTACCCTTGGTTGTTTTTATAGTTACAATGTTTTCCGAAGATAACGAATATTCCGCCGGAATAGAGTCGTCTTCGAAAAAGAAATAAGTTATGTTTTTCCCCTCCTTTAGTGAACAAACAGGTTGCGCCGTAGCATATTTCAAACGGATGCCTCCCATGTCCTGATTAAAAGGCCAAAAGAAATAAGTACCACCACGCACGGTCGTCTTCTTACGCGGTATACGGAAAGTTTCATCCTTCAGCTTTACTTCGAATTGTACACCCTTATAATCACCCCTTTCATGTTTATAGAGATAGTTCGAACAGAAGAGATATCCCTTCTCTCCATCCGACCGGACGGCCCATTGGAGATTCTCCCGCTTTTGATTCGAAGTAGGAAGATAAGCCACCGCCGGTGCCAACTCTGTCCCAAAGTCGTTCATAAAGTAATTATATTTCTTGACTTCCGGCATAACAGTACCTAACGTGCCATATTCCCGCACGGGTGCTTGGTAATCATAGCTTACTCGAGGCCCCGAGGATTGCATCGTAGTGATCTGTCCCACCGGGTTCGTTCCGCCTGCATACATATAATATCCCATTAAATTGGCGCCACATCCCAACCGGAGATTAATCATCTCGCCAGCCATTTCCTCTGGTACAACCGCCCGGCGATGGTAGAAGGCCGTCGTCCCTACACCGATTTCACACGTGAAGAAGGGAGAGTCGTTATTCTCACCACTTAAGGATTCTACTTCGCCCTCGAGCTTAATAATATCCGTCCCGATATTATCCGAAAGGCGGTTGTAGGTAAAGAACTCAAAGTTACCCGTTGGAATTTCTTCCTTTCCTTTGGCCGTCCAAGGAGCTTCGATATAAAAACCAGCGTAAGGGATGATTTCCCCCTTGGGATATTCACTATCCATCCAATGCGTCATCGAATAAATCGGGACATCAAAGCCTATCTCGACTGCCATCTGCTTTAATGTCGTCAGGTGTGGGATAATCTGTCCCGGTTTAACATATTCATTTTCCAATTGCAAAGCTACAATCGGACCTCCATCCTTATGCAATAAACCTTTTACCTGCTGATATACGGATTCATACCATCGTCTGCTATAAGCTAAATAAAGCGGATCGTTCGAACGTGTCTCCAAGTTCTTATTATTGACAATCCAATCAGGCAAACCTCCATTCCGTATCTCTGCGTTGCAATACGGACCGATACGAAGATGCACCTTCAATCCCAGTTCCTGGCAAAGCAGGATGAAACGGCGGAGATCCAAATGCCCACGCCATGAAAGATGCCCTTCTGTCTCCTCATGTAAATTCCATATACAATACGTGGCCACAATATTAATCCCCGACGCTTTCATCTTCAGTAAAGCATCCCGCCAATAACGTGGATCCATCCGGTTATAATGAATTTCCCCCATGACAGGAAGCAGAGGCACTCCACCCTCTTCCATATATAAATTATTCACCCGGATTTCCTTCCCTGCAGGTCCCGGATTTCCCAATTGCAAATATTCCAATTGGGGATAACTTACCTTAGACAAATCAATTTTATATTGGGCAGAAGCACTCCCTACCGCCAGTACCAACATACAACAAAGTGTTTTTCCGTTCATAATCTTTTATCTTCTAATGAGTATGCAAAAATACACCAAACGATAGATAGCAGTCAATGGACAAAACTATGTTAGAGTTGGATAATCTTACGATTTCTATTCTTTGCAATTTTCGCTGGACACCTCAGCAAGCATTAGCTGGGCATCCCAGCTAACGCTAACGAGGTATCTCGGCTAATGTTAGCGTGCCACTCCAGCAAACATTAGCGGATTACCTAAGCTAATGTTTGCGGGAGGGCACAGCTAAAACATACATCGAGTCAAGACAATACCGGATACTTATTTATTAAATGATCGGATAATAACAGTCCAATCTTTTGTAGTTCCATTGGCTGCCATTATTTGATACTCTTGCGGAGTTGTCCAATCACCAGGTGTTCCTAATGCCGGAGCACCATTGATAGGCGTCACTTTAGCTGCTGTAGAGACATTGAAATAACCCCACAATTTGCTTTGTTGCACATTGTTTCTTTCCGCCTCAGTGAACTCTCCGTTTGCATCTGGTACGGTGACATCTACATAAACGGTTGCCGATTCCGAGTTGATTTCATATTGGCAAGAAAGTTCGGTTTCTACCATGATAGGTTCACCTGTAATGGCATCTGTTCCGCTTCCCGCAAAGCGATGATAAAATCCGACTTTGGTTATTTCGGCATCTTCGTAAGCGGGAAGTTCATCCCAACAAGCTGTTAGCAAAGGTATGCTAAACAAGAATAGTAAAAGTTTGCTTATGATTTTCATATCGTTCAATTTGTTTGATAATACAATATTATTACTAATTACCATCCAGGATTCTGATCTGAATCATCGATAGCACTGTTCGCATTGATTACTGATTGGGGAATCGGGAACAGATAACCACGCTCTGGACGGAAAACACGCTCATCATTCAGGAATTGGACATTGCCAATATATACAGCTGTAGCGTCGGCAGATATTTCCGGGAATGTAGCAGGTATATTCAGTTCGTTAATCATACCACTCGGAGCACGGCCATCATTGGCTTCATATCCATATTTACCCCAGCGCAGCAAACTCCAATAGAAGTCATCTTCTAACACAAATTCAACACGGCGTTCACGTTTGTAATCTTTCCAAGCTTCTTCTAACGTAGTAGCTGTCGATGCCGGTAATCCACCGTGTATAGTCCTTGTTTCATTGAAAGTTGCTACAGCTTCTGGTAGTTTAGATATATCATCTTTAGCCATACACAGTAGTGCTTCAGCCTTATTTAAGACAGCCCGTCCATATCTGAAGATAACATAATGATAGTCTGTATATATGTTATAGAAAATACGGGGAGAAACCGTATACATCGATTTGCGCCAGACATAATTGCTAAGAGGTACATGATCGTTCCCGTAATTACGTGTACATGCCCGGTTCATATTCCCTTTTTGACGGGTAAATAAAGTTTCTCCATAATACTCAGATCCATCATGCAAAATAGTTGCCTCAAAACGTTTGTCACGGTTGTTATACATTAAATCGCTTATATTTTCTCCATTATTCGTTTTATATGCTAAAGAACTTCCTTCTACTAATTCATTAATATCTATAGGAGGTATAATGGTTTGGATTTCATTTAAAGAGACTTCCGTTGTCGCATTCACGAATTGAGAAGTTTCATTCCAGTATTTAGCTTGACCATCTTCTTCATCGATAACCAAATATTCATCGACTAGATTTTGAGTAGGTGCAAACTCCAACCAACCTTCGAAAATCATATCAGTATTCCAATGAGGACCACATCCGGTTAAATCCATTTTTGAATTCGGAACATTTGGCTGTAAATTTATTAATTGTACTCCAGAACATGTAGTATTGTCTTTACTATAATAATGTCCTAGAATGATTTCGGGAGAACTGTAAGCTCCGTTTTCATTGAAGATACTGCCATAATCCGGATCTAAAGAAACACCTGTAACACTATTTACGGCATCTACAGCTTCTTGATATAGATTGTTAACGCCGTCTATACCATTTGCTCCTAAATAAGCTGCAGCGGTCAAACATATTTCAGATTTAAGTACACGTGCTGCATTTTTAGTAAAACGTCCCGCTGGAGCTTCATCGGGAAGTCCGCTAATGGCATCATTTATGTCTTGTATGATATAGGTATAACTTTCTTTGATGTCTTTGGTCAAAGGTAAGTTAAACTCATCATCTTCCGATAAGACATGATCTACCCAGATAAAGCGTCCACAATGTCTTGCTTGATAAAAATAAATCATAGCACGCATCATTTTGCCTTCTGCGATAGCTTGTGTACGATACTCTTCTGTTATTCCCGTTGCCGTGGCTGCTTTTTCGATAAGCAGATTACAAGCTCTTATGTTACTGAAATAGCCAAATCCCCAGTCCCATTCTCTAGTTTTTAATCCACGTGCTTCATCAGAACAAACGCCTCTTACGGGGACAACATTGTTGGTAAAAGCTTTATCCATTGTCTGGAAATCTTGATAAAGACTTATCATGTTTTCCATTGTCTGGACGATAAAAGCATCAACTCCGCTTTGATCTCCCCAAACCATGTCGTCGCTTACAATGGCTGTCGGTTTTGTATCCAAAAAGTCATTACAACTTTGCAATCCAAAAATCCCAGCTGCGACTGTCAATACGAAGATATTTTTTAGTTTCATATTTTTTATTCTTTATTTTAAAATCCTATATTCAAATTGATAGAGTATGTTCGTGTAATCGGATAGCCTGCCCAAGCATTTTCCGGATCCATTCCATATTTCTTTACTGGACTAAATGTGCATAGATTATATCCAGAAAGTCCTAAGTAGCATTTAGATAACCAAGGCATGTTTTTTAATACAGAATGCTTGAAATCATATCCAATAGACAAGTCTTTTAAACGAATATATTTTGCGTCTAACAGCCAAAAATCAGATGTTTCGACATTGTTACTTCCATTATATCCTTGGGAACTATGTAATCGAGGAAATTTGGCATCTGTGTTTTCTGGCGTCCATGAATCCGTTTGAAAATCATATACGATAGGAGTAGATGCACTTTGATTATTACTCTTTAATGTACTATTCATTTCTATATTATAAGAGCCTGCACCTTGCCATAACATTCCGAAATGCCATCCTTTGTATTCTAAATCCACATTAATGCCATAGTTCATCCGAGGAGAACTTCCTGTACCAATTCGATGCTGGTCGTTACTGTCAATGATTCCATCTCCATTAAAATCAAAGTATTTTAAATCACCAGCTCCTAAATTGACTGAATTTGGTCTTTTAGGAGAATTGATAATATCATCGAAATCTTCATAATACCCTAATACAGAATATCCATTTCCCCAGTAACTACCTACTTGTGTACTACGTTTATATGGATTTTTTAAATCAACTTCAGATTCATCTGGGTTAATGTTCCAACGATCATCGTAGAATGTTATATTTCCAGAAACATTGTATTTTAAGTCACCCCAATTATCCTTGTATTGCAACCAAACTTCCATGCCTTGACGGATGCTTTCACCATTCGACATGATTTTTGGTAAAGAAGTACCCAACGGATCTGTATAACCGACATTAGACGGAGAACTTAAATAGCCTGTTGTAGACATGCGAAAATACTCCAATGTTCCAGACAATCTATCACCTAAAGAGGAGAAATCAATACCCACATTTGAATTTTTACTTGTATACCAACTAATATCTGTAGCAACCAAAGCTCCTTCGGAAAAACCAGGGACAAACTCTTGTCCTATATATCCTCCTCTTTCTGAATAAGAGTAAGAAGGAACATATTCATATCTTCCCAAACGTCCATCTGTGCTACCATCCAATCCGATTTCACCATATGATCCACGAATTTTGAAAGTATCAAAAATATGATTTTCTCTGAGTGTTTCCCAAAAATCTTCTTCTGAAATCATCCATGCTAATGAACCAGAGAAGAATAATCCCCAACGATTTCCTTTCGGAAAATAGTCGCTTCCATCATAACGCAAACTAAATTCTCCCATATATTTAGCTGCATAATCGTATTTAACGCGTCCGATTAATGCAGCACGTCTGTAGTCCGTTGCTTCTGTAGAACTGTTTTTAGCCGTATTGACAGGGCCAAAGTTGATTTGATCAATGTTTAATAGATATTCTTGACGTGATAACGAATTATTATCCACTTCACTGCCACTGGCTTCCATGCCGAATGTTGCACCTACGGTATGTAATTCATTAAATGTCCGATTATAATCAGCAAAGAATTGGGTTGTAAAATTATTGTGATAATATGTGTTCTTACTTAAATTGGGTTTGCCAGGATCGTTCGGATTACCCTCTAAATCATAAGATGTTGCATATTTTGCCCATAATTTATTGCGATCGTTTACAATCGTATAATTTCCCAATGCTTTTAGCTTCAAACCTTCGACCCATGGTAAACTCCATTCCAATGCCAGGTTCCCCTTTACGGTACTTCTTTCTTGTCTATAATACCCACTTTCGTCAGAAACCTCAAGTAAAGGATTGTCTGGAGTACCACTAAAGATTTGCCCATATTTGTTGTATGCTAAATTCATAGGAGGTTGGTCAATATGAATCCATCCTAACGCACCACTGGTTGCAGCTTGTCTCATTTTCCAAATATAAGCGTCTACACCTGTTGTTACTTTCAATCCTATTTCCTTAAAATTCATTACTGCATTTGTACGGAAATTGTAACGTTTCATATTATGCGCATTTGTACGGTAAAGAGATTCTTGATCATAATACCCTAAACTACTATACACTTTTATATTTTCACTACCACCTGTTACAGAAAGGTTATGTCGTTGTTCTGGAGCCACATTACGTAAAAGAATATCGACCCAATCTGTATTCGGATAATTATATGGATCTGTTCCATCCTTATACTTTCGTAAGTCTTCTTCTGACGTAGTAGGTGCCATACCATCATTTTGATAAGCTATATTTTTATAGTATAATGCTCCATAGGAATCTAATTTACGATTGTCCAGCAAATAAGAAGGCTGGCTTAAATTATAATTGAAGTTATAATTGACAGACATTTTACCTGCCTTACCTTGCTTTGTAACGACCATAATGATACCATTTGCAGCACGAGCACCATATACAGCTGTTGCAGAAGCATCTTTTAATACAGTTATTTGTTCAATATCTTCTGGATTCAAATTCTCAAAATCACGTGCTTCAGAAATGATATCATCAATAACATACAAAGGTGTCCCACCACCACGAATTGAAATACTTGCCGTAGATCCAATTCCACCACCACTTTGCGTTACGATCAATCCGGCTGCACGTCCTGCTAAACTTTGAGTAACATTAGGTACAGGAGCAGATGCTAAATCTTCAGCATTCAACGATGTAATAGCGGCTGTAGTTTTCCTTTTAGATGTAGTCCCATACCCAATCACCACCACTTCGTCCAGTGCCTCCGAATCTTCCCGCAATTTGATAGCGAGATCATTTTTGCCAGCTACGGCAATATCTTGTGTATTGAATCCGATATAAGACACTTGCAGGATTCCATCTTCTGGCACTTCCAGGGTGAATTTTCCGTCAAGGTCAGAGATAGTTCCATTGGTCGTGCCTTTTACGATGATATTAGCGCCAATCACTGGGACGCCTTGCGGATCGAGGATCGTACCGGTCACGGTCTTCAGCTTTCCGGTCGGGGCTTTCTGTTGTGTAATCTTGCGTACTACGATATTCTTCCCTTGGATTTCGTACGTCACGTTTTGCCCGTCCAAGATCTGCTGGACGACGGTGCGCACGTCTTCATTCTCGGCGGATACGGAGATGCGTTTCCGCGTATCCACGTCTTGCGAGGAGAATACAAACGAGTAACCGCTCTTCTTTTCCAGTTCCTCCATCGCTTGTTTTACGGTTACATTGTTCATTTTGAGAGCAATGTTTTGTGCGCTTATTGTACCGGTCAGGCAACAACAAGCCACTGCCGCATATACGGCTTTACTGATACAAGTCATAAATGTTAGATTTTTTGAGATTTAAAACTTTAAATAACGGACCTTTCCAAGAAGAATTCATACTTTTGTACCTCTTCCTTTTGAGTCCTTACACTTGATTCATGAGGCGAAGATTGGATTACGAACCGGAGAATGGGCCAGATTTTCCGGTTCTTTTCGTATCTTGCCTGAAGCATACTTTACATTTGTCTTTTCTTCATTCGCAATTCCTTTCTTTCATGGTTCAACTTCCTGTTTTTTATAATTCTATTTTTATTCAACTACAACGATGAATTTACCCATCAATAGTTATAATCGTTTTCTAATTTGCCTGTCTTTTTAAGGTAGCAAAACGACTGCCTTTATTTAAGAGACAGATACGGACGATTTCTGGGTAGTGAAAAGATCGAATATTTTATGCAATTTCATTTATTGTTTCACTTCTTGCCGGTTATTCTCTATTTCCACTTGCGTGCAATCAATCGTGGTAATCAATTGTTCCAAGGTAGTTGCTTTCCGTTCTTGGAAGAGATTGTTAGTGATTTTCAAGCCTTCTACCGATTTGGCAGAGATAGCTGGAATACCGATTAGTTCGAATCGGTTGTTTTCGATGCGGATATTCCGATGGACGGGTCCTGCGTTCTGGTCGTTTTCCGGAGCGATGTTAATCACCGGCTCGGCGCACTCGATGAAGTGGTTGCCTCGAATGGTGACGTCGCGCACCATGCCCGATTCAAACCAGCTTCGGGCGTCATCAGCTATCAGTAGACCGTGCATTTGCATCCGGAAGAAAGTATTATTTTCCACTAAGACGGGACGGCGCGTCGTAACCAGCAATCCACGGCTGGGAATGCGAGCGAAATAGCAGTCTCGCACCACCACTTCCGGCGTATAGGAAACGTTTTCTACGACCAGTTCGGTCTGGTTTCGGATAGCTTCCGGCATATTTTCTGTCAGGGTGACGAGGATTTCGCGGGGCGTCTGCATCTCGGCTTTTTCCACATGAGTGGTTTCGACGGGCAAGAGGGTGTGTGCATCAATGAAGTCCACTTCGTTTCCTGGCAGGAAGGATTGGAAACCATACGTTTGTGGGTGCATGTAGCGAACGAGCACTTGGTTGGGCGCAATCCATTTCCGAACCGAAAGATGCGTCCCGTGGATATTGATGGGGTCATCGTGCGCCCCGACGAAACGGCATTGTTCCAACTGGATTTTCCCTTTACAACCGGACATTTGCACAAAGTCGGCAAACCCGGCACAGGTACGTCCACTCTCCTTTTCCGGTTCGAACCGCACACGGCGATAGGTAATGTTTTCACTCATTTGCCCAACCAACCCGAAATTGCCCAAGAAGGCGAAATGGGCGTCTTCGATGATGATGTCTTTGCTGTATTGGATCAGTCCGCAGGCTTCATCGCGGATACCGTCGCGCATCTGGAATATTTGTCCTGCGATGGCTTGCGGCTTCTTCTCGTATTCGAATCGGAGCAGTCCAGGTTCCAGTTCTACCGCCCGCTTCAGACTGGGAAGAGGCGACCATCCACGCCACGTGATGTCCCGCTCCGAGTCGTAATATTGGGCAATACCACCGTCGAGCCGCCAACTATCGCCTACGAACGCGAATTTCCCGTTCTTGATTTCATAATGGGATTGTGGATGGATGCGCACGTTCATATAGTTGTTTCCTACCTCTTCGACGGTCATTTCCGGCACGGTGGGGTCAGCTGCCGTGACAGTAAAGTTCCGGAGCGTGATGCGCTCACAGCTGTCGATAACGAACGTGGTCATTTCGCCGTGCGTCACGAGGCGTGCGCCACCACCGTCTATCGTTACTTCTTTCAATCCTTTCAACCAAAGTCCGATATGCTTTGTTTGGTCCGGATTTTCCTGTTCGGAGGTCGTATTCGAGATGTAGTAGATCCGTTTTGTCGAAGTGGAACGCGAAAGGTGATAATCACCTTTTTGCAACTGGATGACGACGGGCTCGCCGGCATACGTGTGTGCTTCATCAAGGGCAGCTTGCAATTGTTGGGTTATGTCACCCGCCCCTACCGGGACGGTAATTCGTTTCTCAGCCTGTATTGTCAGGTTTCCTATCAGACAGGCAAGACTCATCCATAAGATTCTTTTTTTCATGATATGTATTTATTTTAATTGATTACTATTTCAAAACAACCACATCCCCTTTTATCTCATACTGCATCCGTCCAGTCGACGAAAGGATGTTCAGTATGTCGTAGATGCTTTGCTTTTGCCGGTCGAAACGTCCGTAGAAGCGGGCGGTTTCGAGGGTTGGGTTGCTGATGACGATTTGCACATCGTAGACACGTTCCAAACTTCGGGCGATTTCGGGTAGGAGTTCTTCGTCGAATAGCAGTACATCGTCAGTCCAGACTTTTGCACGTTCGGCTTCTGCGGTGACAATTTCCATGTCGCCGGTTGCTTTGTCGAGCACCATCTTTTCCGAGGGAGCCAAGTAGCGCGTCTCCATGTCTTGCAAATGATTGTCTAACGCGACTTTGCCTTCCAGCAAATCGACCGTGACCGTCTCGTCGTCGGCATAATTGCGGAAATTGAACTTCGTCCCAAGCACAGTCACATCCAGTTCGCGCGTATGGATGGCAAAGGGCAAATCTGCATTGCGTTGCACTTCAAAGAATCCTTCGCCTTCAAACTCCAACCGCCTATCCGTCATACCAAATCCTTGCGAATAGACCATCCGCGAACCAGCGTTGAGCCATACCTCGGTCCCGTCGGGCAGCGTCATCTTCGTCTTCGAACCTATGGGCGCTTCGACCACAATATCCGCAAAGCTGCTCTCCACTTGCTTTCCGCCCTGGTAATAAGAAGCAACAGACACAATAACCAGCAACGCCACAACCGCCGCTGCATAAAAGAACCAGCGCATCGACGACCGATGCACGCGTTCCTCGATGCCCGTCCGCTGTCGGAAACGCTCGTAAGCTGCTTCTGCATCGAACCGGTGCGTATCGTCGGCTGCCGAAGCGACAAACCATAACTCTTCGTCTGTCCCTTTCACGGGCTCTTTGTATGTATTTTCCTTGTTTTCCATATCGTCTTTATTCGTATGACATGTGAAAATCGTTTTCGGGTAGTAAAGATAAGGCTTTTTGAGGAAGAATCAATCTATTTTACGATCAGATCGTGTATTTCCACCGGTGGAAAGTCTATTTTCAAGGCCTTGGTAGCGCGTTTCCACCGGTGGAAGTATGTTTTTTAGGCCGGCGTAATGCCTTGCTCGGCCAGGAGCTGCAGACTGAGGTCTTTCAGCTTGAACTTTTGTATCTTGCCGCTGCCCGTCATGGGGAACGTATCGACGAAGAAGATGTATTTCGGGATTTTGTGGCGGGCGATCTTGCCTCGGCAAAAGTCCTTCACGACGTCTTCGGTCATCGTCACGCCTTCGTGCAAGATGATGAACGCGCCGACCTCTTCGCCATATTTCTTCGAGGGAACGCCGGCCACTTGCACATCCTTCACGCCCGGCAGGTGGTAAAGGAACTCTTCCAATTCACGCGGGTAGATATTCTCACCGCCACGGATGATCATGTCTTTGATGCGGCCCGTGATGCGGTAATACCCCTTCTCGTCCTTCACGCCCAAGTCGCCACTATGGAGGAAACCATTCTTGTCGATGACCTCTTCCGTCGCCTTCGGGTTCTTATAATACCCTTTCATGACGAGATAACCCCGGCAACACATTTCGCCCTGCTCGCCCACGGCACACTCTTCGCCCGTCTCGGGGTTCAGCACCTTGACTTCGGTAAAGGGATATTCCTTGCCGACCGTCGTACAGCGCTCCTCGAAGGGGTCTTCGATGACGGAGTGCGTCATGCCCGGCGAACTCTCGGTCAAACCGTAGACGCTGGTAATGTGCGTGATGTGCATCTTCTCGGTGACGGCACGCATCAACTCGATCGGACAAAGCGAACCGGCCATGATACCCGTGCGGAGCGACGTAAGGTCGAACATCGAGAACATCGGATGGTTCAGTTCGGCAATGAACATGGTCGGGACGCCGTACAATGCCGTACAACGCTCCTTGTGCACCGAGGCGAGGACTACGAGCGGGTCGAACTTCTCGACCATCACTTGCGTCGCGCCATGCGTCAGGATGGCCATCGTCGCCAATACCACGCCGAAGCAATGGAAGAGCGGGACGCAACAACAAAGTTTATCCTCTGGCGTATAATGCATTCCTTCGCCCGTGAAGTAGCCATTGTTCGTAATGTTGCGGTGCGTAAGCATGACGCCCTTCGGGAAACCCGTAGTCCCGGAGGTGTATTGCATGTTCACGACGTCGTCCATCGTGACTTTCGCCTTCGCCTCATTGAGCTTCTCGTCGCTGATGTTCTCTCCCAAGAGCAAGAGTTCGGGCGTATTATACATGCCACGGTACTTTTCCTGCCCGATGTAGACCACGTTCCGCATCTCCGGGAAGCGTTTACTACGAAGGAAACCACGTTGCGAATCGCGCAATTCGGGGAGCATGGTATAAACCATATCAATATAACTACCGTCGAAGACGCCATCGGTGATGCACATCGTGTGGATATCCGCGTTCTCGACCAGGTATTCCAACTCGCTCTGTTTGTAATTCGTATTAATCGTCACAGCCACGGCGCCAATCTTAGCCGAAGCATAAAGGAAGGTAAGCCAGTCGGGTACATTCGTTGCCCAGATTCCGACATGCGTACCATGCTCTACGCCGATCGCCATCAATCCTTTCGCCATGCAATCCACACGGTAATTGAACTCCTTCCAAGTGAAACGCAAGTCGCGGTCCGAGTAGACGATGTATTCCTTGTCTGGTTGCCGTTCCGTCCAATATTCCAACCACTGGCCGAGGGTTTTATTCTGTAATTCCAGCATAATCTTCTCTCCTTTATTAATAAGGGGTATAAATGACACCTAAGATACGCGCCGGTTCGTTGCCCGCCGCATGTACGTGGTGCGAAACGATGGAATCGTAATAGATGCTATCCCCTTCCGACAATTGATAAGAGTTCTTTCCATAAAGGATTTCCACGCTACCCTGGAGGACGTAGATGAACTCCTCGCCTTCGTGCGTCGAAGGTGTAAACGCTTCGCCCGGCGCCGAGGGAGCGACTTCGATGAGGAACGGTTCCATGTGCCGCCCCGATTTGTCTTCCGCCATCGAGTAATAGCCCATGTGCTTGCGGCCTTCCGTATTATTATTGGTAAAGCCGATACCGTCGCCCGTCAAATCCCCCTTGCGGCAAACGACCGGTCCCAGTTGCGATTGGTCGTCCAAGAAGGTACCCAACCGTACGCCCAATACGCGCGCAATCTTGATAAGCGGCGCCAACGACGGGAAATCCACATTCCCTTCGATGCGTTCGATTTGTTCAACACTCAGGCCGGAGCGTTCCGCCATTTCTTCTATCGACAATCCTTTCGATTCTCGCATATGTTGGATCTTTGATCCGATAATTTTGTTGTCTTTCATTTGTATTACTTTTAATTTGACGCCAAAAGTATACAAAATATTTCGATTTGCAAAGAAAGAGCGACAATTTGCGCGAATGTATTTCTCCAATCCCCCCATTCCCTACTTGTGGCGCAGGGCAAAAAACAGAAATGCCGGGGATAAAGGGGTGAGAGTCCGAACAAAAAGTTGGAAACCTCCGAGATATTCTCTATCTTTAGATTGAAGATACATATCTTTAGGCTGCAGATACGTATCTTTAAGTTGCAGATATATATCTTTAGGCTAAAGATAGAGAATATCTCGGAGGTTTCCAACTTTTCCTTAGGGGACAACAAACTTTATTGCGGGCTTCCGGACAAATGGGTTGGGCAGAAATTCGTATCTTTGCGGGCTACAAGAAAATGGAACGGGCGCGATGGACAAGCGGACAACAGAGAACTTGATCTCCAAATATAAGATGTACTTGCGGCTGGAAAGGTCTCTTTCGGCCAATACCATTGCGGCTTATCTGGACGATTTAGCGAAATTGTTGCGTTTCCTCGACGAAGAAGGGCTGGATGTGCTTGGCGTGACGTACGAAGACTTGCAACAACTCGTGGCGGGACTCCATGATATCGGAATCCATCCGCGCTCGCAAGCCCGCATCATCTCGGGCATTAAGTCGTTTTACAAGTTCTTGCTGATTGATGGATATATCCAAGCAGATCCGACGGAACTCTTGGAGACGCCCAAGGTAGGCGTGAAACTTCCGGAAATCCTCTCGGTAGAGGAAATCGACAGGATATTGGCTTCCATTGATTTAACTACGGCAGAAGGGCAACGGAACCGCGCGATGCTGGAAGTGTTGTATAGTTGCGGATTGCGCGTCTCGGAGCTGGTTTCACTCCGTATTCCGGATATTTATCCGAACGAAGAGTTCATCCGCGTCGAAGGTAAAGGCTCGAAGCAACGGTTGGTCCCGATTTCCCGGACGGCGCTCCGCGAGATTCAGAATTACCTCTATTATCGGGGCGAGCAGGTTGTGAAGCGGGGCGCGGAGGATATTCTTTTCCTCAACCGGCGAGGTGCTCCGTTGACACGCGTGATGGTCTTCCTCATCATCAAGCGTCAAGCCGAATTGGCCGGTATCCATAAGAATATCAGTCCGCATACATTCCGCCATTCCTTCGCCACGCATCTCTTGGAAGGCGGCGCGAACCTCCGGGCCATCCAAGAGATGTTAGGACACGAGAAGATCACCACAACTGAAATCTACACCCATATCGACCGGGAGTTCCTTCGGAAGGAAATATTGGAACACCACCCGCGCAACAAGAATTACAAAGGAGGCGCGGTATGAACGATGCTTTCCCGCTCGGGAAGGAACAAACCGCTGGCCGTCCGTTTCGCCCGGGAAGAAAGGGTGTACGCGTCATGGCAATAGACGATGCGCTGGTGATGAAGCACCGCCTCGTCCAATAGCTTTATTTTCTCGTCGAATGAAACGGTGGGCGAAAGGTCATACGCCGAAATCCATTCGGGCGAAAGGCTGGCAAAGAGCGGAATCACATCGCCGGCAAAGACGATGGTTTCCGTATCGGTTTCCACGTAAGGAACGATTTGTCCCGGCGTATGTCCATCAGCCAAACGGAGCGAAACGCCCGGGGAAAGGGTTTGTGCTTGGCCGACGAGCTTCAACTTCCCGGCTTTCTCTATGGGTTCCATATCTTCCAAGAAAAAAGAATCCCGTTCCAATGGATGCGGATGGCGGAAATTCATCCATTGCCGCTCGCTGACCCAATGCGTAGCGTTCGGGAAAGAAAGTTGCAACTGACCTCGATCATCCCGGAATGTACAACCTCCGCAATGGTCGAAGTGCAAGTGCGTCAACACCACATCCGTGATGCTTTCCGGCTCGATGCCTTGTGCGCGGAGCTCTTCCCGAATGTCTTTCATGCCAAAGAAACGATAATAAGACAAGGACTTTAGGTGCTTGCTTCCCGCTCCGGTATCAATTAAAATACGTCGTCCGTCCGTCTCGATCCACATCGAGCGCATGGCCAGGATACAACCATTGAAGTCATCGGACGCATACTTACGGTTCCAAGCCGTTTTCGGGACGGCTCCGAACATCGCACCACCGTCTGCATAAAAATATCCTGTATCAAAAATGGTTACTTTCTCCATAATTCATGAATCTTTCTACAAAAGTGCGAAATAAAATTGGTACGTGTGGCAGAAAAATCGTATTTTTGCAGGCGAAATTCACATGATAAGAAAATAACTTTATACAGATAAGAATATGATTAACTCACAAGACATCAAGAAAGGTACTTGTATCCGCTTGGACGGAAAGCTTTATTTTTGTGTAGATTTCCTGCATGTAAAGCCGGGAAAAGGAAATACAATCATGCGTACGACGCTGAAGGATGTGGTAAAAGGCTATGTGATTGAACGTCGCTTCAACATTGGCGAAAAATTGGAAGATGTACGCGTAGAGCGTCGTCCGTACCAATATACTTACCGCGAAGGCGAACATTTCCATTTCATGAACCAAGAAACGTTTGAAGACGTAATCATCGACAAGGATTTGATCAATGGTGTGGACTTCATGAAAGAAGGCGAAGTAGTAGATGTCGTATCGGATGCTTCGACAGAAACTGTACTTTATGCCGATATGCCAGTAAAGGTTCAGCTTCAAGTGACTTACACAGAGCCGGGAATCAAAGGCGATACAGCTACGAATACATTAAAGCCGGCTACGGTAGAAACGGGTGCCGAAGTACGCGTTCCACTCTTCATCAACGAAGGCGAAATTATCGAAATCAATACGCAAGACGGTTCATACGTAGGCCGCGTGCGTTAAAAGATAAAGGCTTTTAAAGCTATTCCATAATCTAAAGATTAATATGTTTGAAAGCAGTTCTGCGTGATGTAGAACTGCTTTTTTGTTGCTCTATACGAGATAGCAAAAGCCCCAAATCCCGGAGGAAATGGGGGTCAGCGGAAAATTTATGTGGATAAGACGAGTAAAAGTTGTACCTTTGTCGCATGAATGAATCCGTTTTATACA
>CALUZR010000067.1 GCA_944325335.1 uncultured Parabacteroides sp.
TAATGCAAAAGGAGAAGAAGAATCATTGATTCTTGTCCCACGCTGCGCTGCATGAAGGTAGAATCATTGATTCTTGTCCCACGCTGCGCTGCATGAAGGTAGAATCATTGATTCTTGTCCCACGCTGCGCTGCATGAAGGTAGAATCATTGATTCTTGTCCCACGCTGCGTTGCATGAAGGTAGAATCATTGATTCTGGCTCCACGCTGCGCTGCATGAAGGTAGAATCATTGATTCTTGTCCCACGCTGCGCTGCATGGAGGTAGAATCATTGATTCTTGTCCCACGCTGCGCTGCATGGAGGTAGAATCATTGATTCTTGTCCCACGCTGCGCTGCATGAAGGTAGAATCATTGATTCTGGCTCCACACAAACAGGCGGGTATTTCAATCCACATTATATCCGGATATTTCCAACCGGGGCCTTTGTCCGCGCGTATCTTCTTCTTTCCAATGGATACGCATCGTCTTCTTTTCGCCGGGCAAGAGGGCAAAGTAATTATCGGCATAGAAGATGGGAAGGAATTGCTCACCGTCCTTTTCGCCCACCACATTCAGACGCACCATCAAGGCGGGCACGGACGACGGGTTCTCGATTGTGGCGATAGCTTGCCACATGCCATCCGCTTCCTGCTTGTATTCGAAATGCGAGGTCAACGAAACGCGTGCCAGTTGCTTTAATTCCTGGTAATTGTTTTCCTCCTTGCTCCGGACGTAGAAGTTTTCCGAAACGACGCGGTAGTTTTCCATCAATCTCAACCAGATGAAATGGATTTTCGTCAGGTGGTCGGGGAATTTCAATTGGATGCACTTTTCAGTCGTATCTTCGCGGCTGTCCACCGGTCGTACTTGTGCCAAGGCGACGGCTCCATCCATGTTCAGGACGCGAGCATCGACCGAAAGCTCCGGATGATGGCCAGCATGATAATTCACCACCTCCACCTCGTCGGTCGCCGGGTTCCATTGGACGTGGAGCGGTTCGCAAGCTTTCTTGATGGCGAAGTAAGCGGCGGTCGGTTCGAAGTAATAATCGTAGGTTTGCCATACCATCGAAGGCCAACAAGGATGGCTCATCCACATAAGCAAGCCCATGCGATGCGCGCTCCGCGACTCGAAGAGGCTCCGGTGTCCGTTGTAGTTGACCCATTGCGCCAGCTCAGCAAACTCCCGTGCGCTTTGCGGTTTGCCATAACCTTGGGCGATGATGTCGTTGAACGAAGCGGCACCTTGTGCACCTTCCAACGTATAATCGTGCAAACCCCATTCATCCGATTGCGGCCAGATGCCTTCCGGCGAATAGGTGCGGAGGAAACTCTCGTAGGTCATGACATTGGGCATACCACGCTCGCTATGGAACTTATCGTTTCCGCTCTTCAGCGTGAAGTAATCCTTGGCAGGAAGCATCCGGTAAGGACCGTGCCCGCTCACGACATCATCCGCCGAGCTGGAAATGTAATGGATATCCGGATGCGATTCCCGCACGATTTGCCGTAGGGCGTCGTCGATTTCCTGAGGCGGATAACCTTCGTTCCGTCCGCAATACAAGCCAATGGAGGCGTGGTTCCGGATGCGCTTCACGTAATCCTGCGCATTGGCGATGAACATTGCCGGGTCGTACGGGTCGGGACCATCGGACGGATTGGCAAGCCAGAAGTCCTGCCATACCATGATGCCCTGCTCGTCGCATGCTTCGTAAAGCTCTTCGTCCCCAATCATGCCCACCCAATTGCGGAGCATCGTAAAGTTCATGTCGGCATGATACGCTACGGCCGTCTCGTATTCGCGCTTCCGGTAGTTGAGGTTCGACTCGCTAAAGCCCCAATTACCTCCCATCCCGATGAAACGTCGCCCGTTGATGAAGAGGTTCAAGACGTGATTATCCTCATTGAAATCCATTTGCCGGATGCCTACTCTGAAGGCCTTCGTGTCCGATACTTCCTTATTTAAAGTAAAAGTAAAGCGCGCGTCGTAGAGGTAAGGCGTACCATATCCGTTCGGCCACCAGAGGCGCGGATGCTTCACCTGGAGTTGGGGAAACGTCTCGGCATCGAACCGGACGGTCTTTGTTTCATTCGCCTCCAGTGTCACCGGTTGTTCAAAGGCGATATCCCCGATTTCTCCCTTCAGGATGCCTTCTACGCGAGACAAACCGTGGTTCTTCACGACGACTTCAGGCGTGAGGCGGGCGGAAGTCGTATCGGGCAATGGAAGTTTTGTGGCCACGTATGGATCTTGTACGGTGACTTGTCCTGTGGAAGTCAGGAAGACATCATTCCAAATCCCGATATTGCGTCCGCGGATGGTCGGAATCCAATCCCACCCGATGCTGGCATGGAAGGTTGGATTGTCGGCTCCCAAGATACCACCATTGAAGTCCGTGCTCTGCTTGTTCTTCTCCTTGACGGCGCCGATATGCTCATTCCGGATGATTTCCACCGCCAACACGTTCTTTCCCGCTTGCAAAAGCGAAGTGACATCGAACTGCCCGCGCATGAACGCCCCTTCGATGCGCCCTACTCTCTGCCCATTCAGGAAGATGTTGGCTTTCCAATTGATGCCATCGAAATTCAGCAAGACGCACTCCCGCTTGAATCCTTCCGGCACTTCAAACTCGTTCCGGTACCAGAAGTTGGCATTAAAGAAGGATTCGGAGATGGTTCGTTGGTTGTCCGCATAGTTCGGGTCGGGCAAGGCGCCAATATTTTTGTAAGAGCTTAATACCGTGCCTGGGACCGTGGCTATAATCCAGTCCTTCGGTTCGAAGGCGGAGGTCGAGAGGACTTCGCCGTTCTCCGTCACCTCCGAAGCACGTTGCAAACGCCAATTTCCACCTGCGAGATTGATTTTTCCTTCGGATGCAGGCGCTTGGGATGCCGGTCGAGGCACCAATCCTCCCCGTCCGTTGATTTCTATTTCGCTTAACATATATCGTTCCTGATGGGCGGGTTCTTCCATCCATACCCGCACATAGCGTGCTTTTCCTTTCGTTTGGATGACATCCGTCGGGTTTTCGCCTCCGGGCAAAGCCACCAAGTCTTTCCAAGTCGAAGCATCATCGGAGATTTGAATCTTGCCTTTCACCGCCTTGTTCAGCCAATGCAGGACGATTTGGTCGAACTCCGAGCGGGTGCCTAAATCGACTTCGATCCATTCCTCCCCTGTCGAGGCGCTCATCCACGCGCTGGTGAAGAATTGGGAAGGCTTCAAATCCACCGCCCCTTGCGCATTGGCAAACTCCGCCTCGTGGAATATCCACGCGTATGCTCCCTTCATCTTCAGGCGAAGACGGTAATTAGCGTAAAAGGTGGTATCGGAAAAAGTGAAGGTTTCATCCAATCGCCGGGCAGGCATCGAGAGCTCGCCCGTCTGCTTGTTCGGGTCGTTCACGCGCATGTTCCGCCGGGAAGCTTCACCGGGAAGCCCTTTCCCTTGCTGGGTGGCCAAGGTCATCCATGTCTGTCCGTCTGGCGAACCTTCCCACATCAGTTCGTATCCGCCTTTCGCCTTCTCGGCATCGTATGCCAATGTACCTACTAAATGCACTTGGCGGATGCTTTTCCGGTAATTTTTCAAGGCGAATTGGAAATAGGTGTCCTCACCATACACGGTATTGCGCGAATAGGGACCGCCATCGATCATCCACTCTTTTTCACGCTTCGGCACTTCGCCTTCCGGTGTTGAAAGGACGAAATAAGGCGGAAGTTCGTGGGCGATGCGTCCATCCGTCGTGAGTTGGGAAGTCAAGTTATAATCGAAAGCCGAAGATTGCCGGGTAGCCCGCATCCGCGCTAAATTGCGATACGTATCGTCGGGCACCAACTCCGGCGAGAAATCCTCTTTTGGATTCCCCGGATATACGCCAATGCCCCGCGTATAATCCGCCGAGCGACGAACCGTTTCCTGTCCATTCTCCGTCCCTACACATCCGCACAACGCCATCCCGACCGCTATGCCGCACCAACAACTCCAAATTGTCCTTTTCATGTTTCTTTATAAATAGGTATATGAGTAAGCCTGTCTACTTTGATTCTAACACTTGGCGAAGATACACAATTTTCTTGTTTCAAACAATACACCGTTGTGTTTCGCTCCAAACATAGGCATAACCCGCGCGGATTATCGTTATAATCGCCGGCGATTATAACTATGTTTCAAAAGGAAACCAACGAGCTTTGGCCGAGAATCGTTTTAAGTCGAGGCAGAGGCATCCTTTGTTTTCTTGTTTGAGAAACTATTTTTCTTGTGCAAAAAGAAAAGTTTTCCATTTTTACATCGCAATATTTTAGCAATAAGTAGATTGACAAAAATTAGCACGTTAAAAGTTTTCCAAAACGAAAACTTGCATGAAATAGAAAGTATCTTTGCAGCCGTTTTCAACACACTATAAATACAACGGAAAAATGATTCAGACAGTAGTCAAACGAGACGGACGTATCGTCGGTTTCAATGAGGAAAAAATAGCCACCGCTATCCGCAAAGCGATGTTGCACACCCAGCAGGGCGAAGATATCCATTTGATTCGCCAGATTACAGACCGGATTTCTTTCAAAGGTAATCCGCAGATGACGGTCGAAGACATCCAGGATGCCGTCGAATGGGAATTGATGAACAGCAGCCGCAAAGACGTGGCCCAGAAATACATCGCCTACCGCAACCAGCGGAGTATCGCCCGCAAAGCGAAGACGCGCAACGTATTTCTGGATATCATCAATATTAAATCGAACGACGTGACGCGCGAAAATGCCAACATGAATGCCGACACGCCGGCGGGCATGATGATGAAGTTCGCGAGCGAAACCACCAAGCCGTTCGTAGACGACTACCTGTTGAGCGAAGAGGTGCGCGTGGCGGTCGAAAACAATTACCTCCATATCCACGACAAGGATTATTACCCAACGAAAAGCCTCACGTGCGTGCAGCATCCGTTGGACCATATCTTGCACGAAGGCTTCTCTGCAGGACATGGCGAATCACGGCCGGCGAAACGCATCGAAACGGCCAGCATCCTGGGTTGTATTTCGCTGGAAACCGCCCAAAACGAAATGCATGGCGGGCAGGCGATTCCGGCATTCGATTTCTACCTCGCGCCTTACGTGCGGGATAGCTTCATCGAAGAGTTGAAAACATTGGAGCAATTGAACGGGGTGGACTACAGCCATCTGTATCAGGTGCCGCTGGAGGATTACTTAGAGAAGCCGCTCGACGGGCTGACGGGCGAGGCGCGTATCTTGCAACATGCCGTGAACCGGACCGTCTCCCGCGTGCATCAATCCATGGAGGCATTTATCCATAATATGAATACGATCCATTCGCGCGGCGGGAACCAAGTGGTGTTCAGCTCGATCAATTACGGGACCGACACTTCGGCCGAAGGGCGTTGCATCATCCGCGAATTATTGAAGTCGACCTACCGGGGCGTGGGCAATGGCGAGACGGCCATCTTCCCCATCCAAATCTGGAAGAAGAAGCGCGGCGTAAGTTATCTGCCCGAAGACCGGAACTACGACCTTTATCGGTTGGCTTGCAAAGTAACGGCACGCCGCTTCTTCCCGAATTTCCTCAACCTCGACGCGACCTTCAACCAAAGCGAAGCATGGCGGGCAGACGACCCTAAACGCTATCTGCACGAAGTGGCCACGATGGGATGCCGGACGCGCGTCTTCGAGAACCGGTTCGGACCGAAGACCTCCATCGGACGTGGGAACCTCTCCTTCTCGACCATCAATATCGTACGCCTCGCCATCGAGTGCATGCACGTAAAAAACCAAGAGGAACGCATCGCCCTCTTCTTCTCGAAACTGGACGCGATGCTGGAACTCACCGCCCGCCAGCTCCACGAACGGTTGGAATTCCAGAAGACGGCCTATGCGAAGCAATTTCCCCTGCTCATGAAATCGCTCTGGCTGGGGTGCGAGAAATTGAAACCGACGGATACGATCGCCTCCGTCATCAACCAGGGGACGCTCGGTATCGGCTTCATCGGGTTGGCGGAATGCCTGGTCGCCCTCGTCGGGAAGCATCATGGCGAAGATGCTTTTGCCCAAGAATTAGGACTGAAAATTGTCTCCTATATGCGCGACCGGGCGAACCAATTCTCCGAGCAATACCAACATAACTATAGCGTCTTGGCCACGCCGGCCGAGGGCTTGTCGGGCAAATTCACGCGTCGGGACCGCCAGCGCTTCGGCTCGCTCCCCGGCATCACGGACCGCGAGTATTACACGAACTCGAACCACGTGCCGGTATATTATAAATGTAGCGCGCGGCATAAGGCGGAGGTCGAAGCCCCGTATCACGACCTGACGCGCGGCGGACATATCTTCTACGTCGAGCTGGATGGCGACGCGACGCACAATCCGGAGGTCATCATGCAGGTAGTCGATATGATGGATCGCTACAACATGGGTTACGGCTCGGTGAACCATAACCGGAACCGGTGCATGGATTGCGGATACGAGAACGCCGCCCCGAACCTCGAGGTCTGCCCCAAGTGCGGAAGCCATCATTTGGATAAGCTCCAGCGCATCACGGGTTATCTCGTCGGGACGACCGACCGCTGGAACCAAGCCAAGCTCGCCGAGCTGCACGACCGCGTGACGCATGATTGATTTCTACTATAGTGCGTTGATAATATGGCACACAGATGACACAGATTCGACAGATGACCACAGATTTTTTTGTAGCTGACGCGGTATTGCCTAAAGCTACCCCCGTCATCCCGACCGTTCTCTCCCGTCATCCCGACCGAAGTGGAGGGATCTCTCAACAAGCTCGAGATGACGTACGAGGCGTTCAGAGACCCTTCGACTTCGCTCAGGGTGACGGAGAAATGCATGGCGTTAGCCACAAAAAAATCTGTGGTCATCTGTCGAATCTGTGTCATCTGTGTGCCATATTTCGTCGCGCGAAAAGGCTTTGCAATCATTGTAAGAAGATTTCGCGCCGTGCGAGAAGGCTTTGCAATCATTGCAAGAAGATTTCGCGCCGTGCGAAAAGGCTTTGCAATCATTGCAAAATGATTTCGCACCGCGCGAAGGGCTCTGCAATCATTGCAAAATGATTTCGCACCGCGCGAAAGGCTTTACAATCATTGCAAAATGATTTCGCGCCGCGCGAGAAGGCCTTGCAATCATTGCAAAATAACAGTTGAACCCTCTTTCAAAGATTCTTCATTCTTCATTCATCATTCTTCATTCAAAAAAATGCTTTCGATTTTAGATATTGTAGAAGATACGACCGTAGATGGACCCGGTTTCCGCACAGCGATTTACGCGGCCGGTTGCCCCAATGCCTGTCCGGGCTGCCATAATCCGGAATCGTGGGATATCCAGCGCGGCACGTGGATGCACACGGAGGAAATCCTCTCCCGCGTGCTGGCGGACGAGTTCGCCAACGTGACGTTCAGCGGAGGCGACCCTATGTTTCAGGCCGAAGGGTTTGCCGAATTGGCAGCAGCGATTAAGGCGCAAAGCCGGAAGACGATTTGGTGCTACACAGGTTTCTTGTTCGAAAACCTACGGAAGCAACCCGCGCAGGCGGCGTTGTTGCGGCAGGTGGATGTATTGGTGGATGGGCCTTTCGTCCAGGCGCTTCGCGATGAGGACTTGCTCTTTCGCGGGAGTTCGAACCAACGGCTTATCGACGTTCCCCGTTCGCTGGAGTGTGGCGAGACGGTGCTGTTCGTCCCGTGGACTTAACCCAAACGTTTGCCCAACTCTTCGTCCGTCAAGAGCGTATAGATGGTTTTCCCGTCTGGCGTCAAATGCATCTCCGGACAAAGGAAAAGGGAGGCCAGCAGATGATCCATTTCTTCGGCAGACAAAGCTTTGCCATCCGGAATCGCCTGGGCCGAAGCCAACGAGAATGCAATCATATTAACCATCTCATCCTGCGCTTTGCTATCCGTTTCGATAGCTTTTTGGATAATATCTTTAAGTAATTCAACGCAATCAATACCCTCCATACCGACTGGTACACCGTTAATCGAATAACTACCGCCGCCTAAATTACTAATATCAAACCCAGAATAGCCTAAATCATCAAGCAACGCAGGCAGAGCGGCCTCTTCGGCAGGCGTCAATTCCACACGTGCAGGGAAAAGCATCTGCTGGGAAGCGGCCTTGTGTTGGCGAATCGATTGCTGGTATTGGTCGAATAAGATACGAAGATGCGCCCGATGTTGGTCTATCACCGCCAACCCCGACTTCAATGTAGTCAGTAAATAGCGGTTCTTATATTGGAAACAAGGCATCGCCGCCGGAGTAGAAGCCTGAAAAAGAGACTTCCCTTCCGGCATCAGGATAGGCTTCTCGAATACCTTTTCGTCGGGTATTGCTGCCGAACGTTCTGCTTCAAAACTTTGATAGAGTTCTGCCCAATCGAATGCGGGGCGTGCGGCCCGTTCGGACGAGTCGCTATGGAATGGATTATACTCTTTATGTACTTGTACTTGGGGAGCTCCGCTACTACCCATTTGCCGTTCGGGATTATAGACAGGGATATCGATCATGTCTTCCAGGTTAAAATCAATGGTAGGAATCGCACTCGACTTGGCCAACGTTTCCCGAATAGCGGCTAAAAGAATCTGCCGGATAGGTTGTTCGTTTTCAAATTTAATTTCGGTCTTCGTCGGATGGATATTCACATCTATTGTAGCCGGGTCTACTTGAAAATAGATGAAATAGCTCGGCATCTCGCCTGCCGGAATAAGCTGTTCATAGGCTTGCATCACCGCTTTATGGAAATAGGGATGCTTCATGAATCGTCCGTTGACGAAGAAATACTGCAGTGCGCCCCGCTTTTTGGCTGCATCCGGACGACCTACAAATCCGGTAATCGAGACCAGCGAACTGGTGGCCTCCAACGAAAGCAGCTTCTGGTTCTGGTTCTTCCCATAAATACTGATAATGCGCTGCCGAAGTCCAGACTCTGGCAGATTCAATATCTCCGTATCGTTGTGGTAGAGCGAAAGAGCCACGGAAGGATTGACCAGGGCAACGCGTTCGAACTCATTCAGAATGTTGCGGAATTCCGTCTCGTTCGACTTCAAGAACTTTCTCCGTGCCGGAACGTTGAAGAACAGGTTCTTGACCGAAAACATACTTCCTTCCGCACAGGTATCCGCTTCGATGTATTGCAGTTCCGAACCATCTATCTCCAGCTTCGTTCCCCATTCAGCTCCCTGTTCGCGCGTACGAAGCTCTACCTGTGCCACAGCGGCAATCGAAGCCAACGCTTCCCCGCGGAATCCCATCGTATGCAAAGCGAAAAGGTCTTCGGCTTGGGCAATTTTCGACGTCGCATGGCGTTCAAAAGCCATCCGAGCGTCAGCTTCAGACATGCCTTTACCATTATCAGCCACCTGTACTAAGGTTTTTCCCGCCTCTTTAATCCGGACTTGTATCTGTGTCGCGCCGGCATCGATGGCATTTTCCACCAACTCCTTCACGACCGAAGCCGGTCGCTGAATCACCTCGCCTGCCGCAATCTGGTTGGCAATGCTATCCGGAAGTAGATGTATGATATCGCTCATCCCCAGAACATAAACCAAAACAATACTACCAAAATAACCAACACCAACAGCAGCCGCATGTTCTTGTACTTCCGTGAGCGTGCCGTATCGCCCTTATCTACACTTTTCTTCAGGTGTTTCGTCCCGTCGATGAAGCTTCCTCGGATTTCCTCCTTATATTCCTCCAACGTCATTTCCTTTTCCTCCCCCATTTCCCGGCGGATACGGCGGAAACGTGCCTCCCGCTCCTCGGCGTGCGGATCCCAGTAAATCGGTTTGTGCTCGAACTGCCGCGGTTTGCGCATCTTATAAAATGATGAAATACCCATACGTTATTCCTTTTTTAAATGAACAGCCAAAAGTACAAATATTTCTTGGATAGAAGGGCATTTGGACCGAAAATTGTATGTAATCCATCCCATGCATATTCCTTCTGTCTATCGAAGGTGACGTTTAACATAGAAAAAGCCCCTTCCCGTCAACGGAAAGAGGCTCTTAAAAGTTTTACGCTCCGGTCTTCCCAGAAGGGAGCGCTTTGAATAGAATTTTCTACTAATATTAATACTAACGTATTTCTTAGCTGCGGCGACTCTCGCGAGGGGCTGATGCAGCTTATTAACTATTTATTAACAACTTAAATTTATAATGTTATGAACTTTCTTCAATGGATAATTGACAAGGGACAATTGACAATTAAATGTCTGAGCTTAGATAATTGTCAATTGTCAATTCTCCATTGTCAATTATTTAACGACTACCTTGAACGATTCGCCGTCTACCGATACCACTGCGATACCAGCCGGAACTGCGATCGTCTCGTTATCCGAGTTGATTGTCTCGTTAGCGACAACCTTACCCAAGATAGTAGCAATCACCACGTTCTTGCCTTCAGCACCCTTGATTACTACGGCACCGTCAGTTGCTACTACTGAGATTGCACCTTCAGCTGCGATTGTTTCGTTAGCAGTCGGGTTCGTTTCATCTTGAGCCATCAAGAACTCTTCACCGTGCGTATAACCGTTAGTTACTACGATTACACCGTTTACAGACTTCAAGTAACCTTCGTTGTTCCAAGTCCAGTCTTCCTTGTTGTCCAAACCAGCCTTCACAGCTGAATCGTAGTCGTACCATGCAGTCTGTACCTTGAAGTCGTCGCCTGCAGCTTCGTTTACATACTTGAATGCGAACTTAGCCTTGTTGAAGTCAGGTGTACCGAGTTCGATCTTTTCGATTACCGGACTATTCTTACCTTCACCTTCTGTCAAGTAGAGAGCATCGCCCGTATGATAACCCCACTGGAAGCCTAACTTAACTTCTTTTTCATCAGCTTCTACGTCGTTGATGAACTTATTGTTATGGTTGCGGCTTACGAATACAGCTGAGTCAATCTGGTTAACCAAGAAGCGACCGTACATCGTATCCGGTTTAATCATGTGAGGAACAGACGGGCTGTTCGGATGATTATCAAATTCAGCCTCAACATAAGTCGGGTTCACTACAAGTAAGTACTGGTAGCGGTTGTTGCCCGGACGGTTTACATAAGCCGAATCAAGAACCATAGCCGGAGCGATGTCGCCCGTGTTACCTAAGTTCAAGAACTGACCGTTTTCATACAGCAAGAAGTCATTTTCTTCTGCACCATAGATGCGAACGGTATCACGCGGAGTTGCCCATACATATTCTTGAGAAGCTGTTGTGGCGATTGTGAAGATGTCGTTTGAAGTCGGTTGCTCATAAGCACCTTCTACTTCAACAGCACCTAACTTCTGATATGAAGTTGCACCGTAGAGCTTGTTATCGAAGTTCAATGTGTAATGAGCCAAATCTGCATCTGCCACATACTTGCTCTTACCATTGTTACCATATTCCCAAGCGTTTACACCAATAATATTGTAAGCACCCGATTCAATCTTCTGAGCGCCTTCAGCCTTTTCTTTCAATACAAAGCGATAAGCCTCATCCAAGTCTTTCGTAGTGAAGTTCTTCGAGTTCGGATCGCAAATCATCGAAAGAATGCTTTGGTTCTGACTCGGATCGTAAGTCAACCATTCGTTGTTCTGGATGTTCTGCAATGCATACGTAATGATAGCTGTTGTATCGTTGTAAGCATAGAACTTGCCACCACTGTAATATTGCGGGTGAGCCATGATGTAAACAGAGTCAGTTCCCTGAGTCAGATACTTCACTGCATCCTTATCGTGAACACGAGCGGCTGTGAACGGAACGAGACGCCAGTTAGTAACTTCTGTTTCATCAGCCGTCAAGCCTAAGAAGTGGCTGTCTTTACCTTCGTTTTCTGTTACATAGAGCTGAGCAGCTGCATCTACAGACAACTGGAAGGTACGATCTTGCAAATCTTCTTTCGTCCAGTTTGCATAGCTATCCATGTTGTGCAAGCCAAGTGCATCTTCTGCGATAGTCTTGTCTACATTTGCTTCTGTGATTACCAATGTATCGCGGTTTGCACGGTTCAAATCGTATTCGCTACCATTCCAACGCTTAACAAGGTATTGACCAAATGCATCAATCTGATTGTCATCTTTATCTAATCCATATTCAACTGCATACGTGTTGTTGCCCAGATAGTGCATAGACTTCACGCTATACTTGATGGTCGGGTTCTCACGATTTGTGAATGTAAACTTACGAGAGTCGCCTACAGTCTGACCATTTGTATTTGCAGCCGTCAAACCTTCAGCTCCTGTCATTGTTACAATCCACTGGCCTTCTGCCTTGTCGAACAAGAAGTACTCTTTCTCTGTTGGCACTGCTTTTGTTCCAGATTCATTGATACCAAGAACTTTACCGTCCAAGTTGATCATCTTGTTGCCTTCTTCATATTGCATGCCTTCGCCAGCCTTGAATGCGATGTTCACATACTTCAAGAGCAATGGGTTGTTCTTGCTGTCTTCACCGCGAACGATGTTTTCGTTGTCGGAAGCGAACTTGATAGTCGGCTTGCGGCTGTCGTTTGCGCAATTATCGTTTACAGTTACATAGATATCCCAATTGTTCGTTTCGCCAGCTCTCAAGAGGATAACATCGTATTCCATGTTATCTTCAGTTTGGCCAACTTCGATGCAGAAGGCATCTGTATTATCCTTTACATCATCTTCCGTCGTAGCCACATCAGCATCATACTCGGTCTTTCCTTCCAAATAGTTGATCTGGAAGTAAGGCATATACTCAATACCGTCTACTTCTCCTGTTCTCACTACTTCTCGAACGTTCTCTTCGCTCAACAATTCGAATTTATAACCTTTCTTACCAGCCAAATCTACTACAACATCAGTCCAAGGCTCGTTCAATCTTAATGCCAAGTAGAAACCGGAATTTCTATCTTTTAACAAGAAAGAAGTCTTGCTACCAAAGTAATTAAGAGTAGCACGGTCATCCGTGATTTCAACCAAACGATCGAAAGGACCTTCTACTACAACTGGAACCAAGTCTGCATCAGCAAATACATTGCCCTTCCATTCTTTTACATACTTGTCGTTATAGTCTTCTGTAATGTTCAACTGGAAGCTGCTGCCATAACGATGGATCAACCATTCAGCTGTGAACGCAGTCGGAGTAGAACGATAGAATCCTAATGGCGTAGCGGCATTCGAGCTATCTTCAACTACACTGCTGCTTGATACTAATTCTACGTTACCGCCATCAGTTCTCAACTGAACACCATAATTATACGCATTACCTTGGAAGTGAGTTTCAGAACCAATCTTCAAGAACTTATCCGTATCTGTACGGCTTGTGAATGTGTAATCGTAGTAATTACCAGTCTTATTACCTTGATTTACCTTCCACAATTCAGCCTCCGTGATATCGTTTGTCAATGTTCCATCTGCTTTGAAGTAATACATTGTACCACTTACTTCGCCACCAATGTAAACATATTCATCCTTCTTCGTATCTAACAACGGATTCTCGCATTCATTGCTGCTTGGAGAAGCCATCAACGATTGAGCAGCTACCGTGATAGTTGAACCTGCGAATGTCGGAGTAGAACCACCGAATACTACACTTGTTGCTTTTGCTGCATCTGTTACCACATTCTGGTTTTCACCATTGTAATAAACAGTATTGCCTACCTTTTCAGCATCCAAGCTCTTCAACTTGCCATCTTCCAATACCCAAGTCGTAGCAGTTGAACCCCATTCAACGATCCCTTTAGCGTTGATGCCCAGATATTCTGTCTTATTATCTGCAGTAGGACGAGAAATGATAACTGGAATAGCAGCATCTGTTACGCCAATACCACCTACAAAGTCTAATGTACCATCTTCTTGATATTGAATACCCGGAATTGTACCGTATTCTGTTCCCGGAATACCTTCGCCTGCAACAGCTTTGATCTCTATTGTTATGTAAGCAGTAGCAATAGCATCTTCTTTGCTTCCAGCACCCAGCGTATATTCTGTATCCGCTTCAGCTGTTTCAACAACATTACCTTCTGAATCAAACAATACAGCAGGGCTTGCACCTTCCGGTTGTTCTTCTTCTGCAACAATCTTATTGTCAGATGTCAACCAAAGAGGAGTTACTTTCGATGCTCCATCAACTATTGCCAATATACCTAACTGCTTATTCTCATAAGCTACAGTCACTGACTCAAAAGTGTTGGCATTTGTATCGTAAATAACGCCCAATGCATCATTAACATAACCGAAAGCTGCATTTCCATTGCTTCCAGCGATAGTAAGCTGTCCTTTATCTAATTTCCAAGCAGTTTTATTAGTTTCCGTAGTAGAACCCTTTGCAGAAACTACCAATGTTGTACTCTCGTCAAAAGAAACAATAACTGTTTCATCGCTTAACTTAGCATCAACCGTCTTCTTAGTAGCCAACGTCAAAGCATCTATCTCTGAAGGTTCCTCCAGAATTGAGCCTTCAGACCACAAATACAATGTTTCTTTGTCCTCACCAAACTCCCAAGCTTCATCGTCATCAAAAGATACAGCACCGTTACCTTCCATCAAGTAAATTGCTACAGGTTCTGTTTGCAATTCGCCCTTCTCATTCAAGAAAAACTCATCTGTTCCATTCGGAGACAAACAATAAGCTTCTTGTCCAGCAATTGTCTTTTTTACCAAGTGCCAAACATTAGTAGCTGCATCTTCGGTTGCAACATCAATCTTAGTATAGCCAGCAATTGCACCTTCTTCTGCATTTGCATTAGCCACATAAGCCGTCTGCACCTTCTCACCGCCCGCGTTCAAAGCGTTCACCGTAAATACGGCTGAACCGCTTACCAGCAGAACGCCGGCACAAAGCGTAAGTACTTTTTTGTTCATAAGATTTAAAATTTTAATTATACAAAAATGTTTGATTAATAAGTTCTTGATTAAATCTTACGAAGGTTAGTACAACGTTCCCGGCTTTGATTACGGACATAAAGAAAGCGCGGGCTTACGTTGTCTATATTTGTTATAAGGCATCTGGAAAAGCCCGCAAAGTAATAAAAGACAACAGCCCGCGCCTATACGATTATATCTACAGTCTCCCCCACGATGATACATATACTTTGATATGCACGAATTATAGGAAACCTTATATATGACCCGTATGTAGCGCAAGCATTTACTGTCCATTATCCCACTTTGCTTAAAAATTTTCCAGATTTTTATAACAGGAATAATCTTCGTAAAATGCTTGTCAATATTTCAACGATTCCCTAAGGCGAAACCCCATTCGCTGCGGAATCGATGCAAAGGTAAGGAGGAAAAATGAAATAGCAAGAGTTTTGACCAACTTTTTTTGAACTCTTATCCGAAAGCCGGGGATTTATAAACGAAACACCCGGTTTTGGAGGATGAAATCGTTTCTTGCTTTTCCATATTTTACCATAAGGCAATTTTCCCGCCCACGCCCAAATCAAGTGTGGCGGTAGCGATGCCTAACGCTTTAAACACGCGGCTCATCGTAGGGACACTGATGCCGTATCCTCTTTCCATACGGGATATTTGCGCTTTTTGCACGCCCACTTTCTTGCCCAGTTCCTCTTGCGTGAGATTTTGCTTCAGACGCTCTGCCTTGATAGCTTCCCCAATGCGGTAAGCATGCAACGCCTCGTCTACATCCCTTTCGAAATGGTCTCTCTTTGGAGTGCCCACTTTGCCAAAGTGCTCATCCAATGCTTGTTCCAAAGGTGTAAGATTCATTTGTGCCATAACGCTATTTATTTTTAAAATATTCTTTTCTGGGAAATAGGGAAAAAGCTCTTACGGAGAGCGAAAAATTTTACATGTCCGCCATAGACAAACCGCGATAATCAATCTCATAACCCTTGAACTGACCCGTAGCCCGCAAAAAAGCAGCCGCTTTCTCTTTCAAGACTTCCATGTCCAAATTAGCGGCCTTCCGCTTTACCTCAAAGAATACCGCCTTATCCTCCAGCTCGTTTTCGGCAATGAGGTCGATTTCATTTTCCCCTTTCCGATCCCACCAACTACCGATACGCGTATATTCATGCGATTCGATCAATTGACGCATAAAATAACGTTCAAGCATCTTTCCGCTAAAGGTTTCATAGTCCCGCTCGATAATCCTTTTCACGCTATCGAAGGCTTCTATCTCAAGCATATAGTTATATTTAAAGATAAAGCGAAACCAGAAAATAAAGAAATTATCGCCAATTGCATAACGCATATTTTTCGTCTGACTCTTCTCGAACAAAGGTTGCTTCTTGCCAATCAACTCGTACTCTTTTTCAAGCTTCGTCAAATATCCTCCGATTTCCTTTCCCACCACGCTTTCTATTTCCGCCCGGGTTGTCTTCCCTCTTGCAATCGCAGACAAGATGGAAAAATAAACGGCATAATCTTTGCCAAACTCTTCTATCAATATCGATTTCCCTTCGCCCAAAAAGATCGAATCGGTACTTACTATCTGATTCAACATGTCCGTTTTCGTAGTCGCGCCGGCATCCATCAGCAATTGGACATATTTAGCCACTCCGCCCGTAAACGCGAAAAGGGCCAGTAAGTCTTCTGCCGTATAAGAGGGATTATGGGCTGCCAAGATTTCTTTTAAGACGCTTGTGGTAAAAGGGCGTACCGTCATGAAACGGGTTTGCCGATTGTATAAAGGTTCTTTCTTGTCTTTGAATATTTTGGTCATCATCGAGTAGATAGAACCGCAGACAATCAGATTCATGCGGGCGGTTGTATGATACATGTCCCAAATCCGTTGCATATCGCTATATACCGATTTATTAATACGGAAAAAGTCTTGGAACTCATCCAAGAAAAGCGTAATAGGCCTTTTCTCGGACAATTTCATCAGGTATTCAAATATTTCTGCGAAACGCACGACTTTTCCCATCATCGGAACGCCCAGCTTTTCTTCTATTTCCGCTTGGAAAGATTCACACAAATCGCTTTCGACTTTGCGCGCCACAAAGAAATAAAGCATAGGCGCATCTTCATACGCCCGCCAAACAAGCGAAGTCTTACCAATACGACGTCGACCGGTCAACACCGTAAACTGGGCATTCGTTTGCGCCTTCTCGCGAATTTCCCGCAATATGCGGATTTCTTCTTCTCTATCAAAAAACTTCATACGCTATCCATTAGTTGCGAAACAGCCATTTCCGAAACAGCGGTTTCCCATCTACAAAAATAGTACAAATCGTTTACTTTGCCAAATTCCATAGGCAGAAGGCATTCGGTTTATGCCTATCATCGTTTCCATTTATAACGAGAATCGCCGGCGTTTCTCGTTATAAACGTCGGCGATTCTCGTTATAATTGAAAAGGAAAGCATTATTGATGGATTCTTTCCGTCACGCGTTTCCCGGTCGAAACCGAATACCCCTGAAGCTCTACATAATCCACATTAATCGAACTATTGGGCTTCAACTGGACGAAAAGGGAGACAAGACGAGCGGGCGAACCGTTGATATCGACAAAAGCCTGATATGAATCGCCCGTTTTGCGAATCGTAATGTCGCGTGGATAAGCGCTGAGCGTCACTTGACATACGTTGTTTCCCTTTTGTTTTACTTTATATCCATACGCCATTTTGCGCTGAATGAAGTTTAAACCGTTTGTATAGCCCGGCCGGTCAGTGCGGTTCAACCAATAAATCTCAATCGGTTCTTCCAAATCAAGCTTTCCATCTTGCAAATTCGCATCATAACAAACCAGATTGCGATTTAGGCTACGGGCGATATAGAAAAGTCGCTCCGGAGTTGGATACGTATCCTCTTCGGGCGTAACGGCTTGGAGGCTAAAAAGCGAAATACAGAGGAAAAGGGGTCAGCGGAAAATTTATGTGGATAAGAGGAGTAAAAGTGGGTCAGCGGAAAATTTATGTGGATAAGAGGAGTA
>CALUZR010000068.1 GCA_944325335.1 uncultured Parabacteroides sp.
GTATAAAACGGATTCATTCATGCGACAAAGGTACAACTTTTACTCGTCTTATCCACATAAATTTTCCGCTGACCCCAGATTCATTTTCTGTACCAATAAAAGAAAAACCTCTTGTTAATTTTCTTATTAACAAGAGGCCTTAATTTTACTCTGTTGTCTCACGAGGATTCGAACCTCGACAGACAGAACCAAAAACTGTAGTGCTACCATTACACCATGAGACAATCCGATGCTTTTCTTAAAAGCACTGCAAAGGTAAGGCAGTTTCTTTATATATGCAAGTTTTTTGCGAATAATTTTTCTCCATTCTCGAAAAAAACAGGAGAAATCGGACACCATCTGTTCGATTTCGAACAATCTTATAGTAGGTGTATATTGTAAATCAATCTATTATATATTTGGCATAGCATTTGCTTTTGTGTGGAAAAATAAATGTAAAAAAAGATGGATAGAGAAATTTCGAAAGAAGTACGTCGACGCGAACGGATGAAATTCTGGACAAAATGGGGAAGCGCTTTGTTGATATTGATTTTATTGGTAAGCGTTTTGTTCCGATATTTGCAGCCAAGTTTGAAGATAACGGATTTGTCACTCTCGACGGTAGACGTGGGCAGTATCGACATCTCAATTGGTGCTTCTGGTAAGGTAGTACCTGCATTCGAAGAGATTATCAATTCGCCCATCAACTCCCGTATCTTGGAAGTGTATAAGAAAGGGGGTGATTCGGTAGATGTGGGGACACCTATCTTGCGGCTCGACTTACTCAGTGCAGAGACTGACTACGAGAACCAGCTTAACGAAGTGCGGATGAACGAACTTAAACTCGAACAGTTGCGCATCCAAAATAAAAGCAAGCTCTCGGAAATGGAGATGCAACTGAAAGTCTCGCGCATGGAACTGAACCGCAAAGCTGTAGAGCTGCGCAACGAACAATACCTGGACAGCCTGGGTGCCGGCACGGCCGACAAGGTGCGCCAAGTGGAATTGGATTACCACGTCAGCAAGCTGAAGCTGGAAGAGGACGAACAGAAATTTATCCATGAGGCGGCCGTAGCCGAAGCGGATTTTAAGGTGAAGGAATTGGAGCTGAGCATCGCCCGTAAGACGTTGGCCGAAGCGCGCCAGACGTTGGAAGACGCCCAAATTCGTGCTCCACGAAAGGCTATTTTGACATTCGTGAATAATGAAATCGGTGCACAAGTGGCGCAGGGTGAAAAGGTGGCGGTTGTGTCGGACCTGTCCCATTTCAAAATCGAAGGCGAGATTGCCGACACGTATGGCGACCGCATCGCGGCAGGCAGCCGGGCGGTGGTGAAGATAGGAAACGAGAAACTCCCTGGTATCGTGAGTGACCTCACGCCGCTCTCGAAGAATGGGGTGATATCCTTCTCGGTGCGGCTCGACAAGGACAACCACCGCAGGCTCCGTTCCGGGCTCAAGACGGACGTGTACATCCTCACGGCGGTGAAGGATTCCGTCCTGCGCATTCAGAACGGGAGTTATTATGTAGGTCCGGGTAAGTATGAACTTTTCGTCCGCCAAGGGAATGAACTCGTGCGGCGGGAAGTCCAGTTGGGCGAAAGCAACTACGAGCAGGTTGAAGTCCTCTCCGGCTTGCAGTTGGGCGAAGCGGTCGTCATCTCGGATATGGGTGATTATAAGAACAAACGGAAAATAAAATTGGATTGAGATATGATTAAACAGTATTTAAAACAGGCGATTGCCATGCTGCGCGAGAACCGGCTCATTTCGGCCATCTCGGTTTTAGGGACGGCTCTATCGATTGCAATGATTATGGTTGTCGTGCTGGTGGTGCAGATTCAGGTGGCCGATTATTATCCAGAGAACAAGCGGAGCCGGATGTTGTTTGTCGATCCCGGAGGCACGGAAATCCGTAGCGTCGAGAATGCCCAGAATTGGATGCATGGAAGCATGTCGTCCGAGGTGGTGAAGTCGTGTTTTTATCGGTTGGAAACGCCGGAGGCAGTCTCTGCCTACACCGTGAAAGGATTACCCGCTTCGCCGATGGACCGGCGTTATTTTACCTTATACCAAGTAAAACTCGTAGACGCCCGCTTTTGGCAAATCTGCTCGTTCCGTTTCCTGGCAGGAAGCGCTTTCTCCCAAGCGGATTTCGATTCGGGCATTCGGAACGCGGTGATATCGGAATCGTTGGCCCGGACGCTATTTGGCGATGTGCAAGCGGTAGGAAAAGAATTCCGGTTGGATTTGACGCCTTACCGTGTCTGTGGCGTAGTGCCTGATGTGAGCAAAGCGGCCGATATGGCGTATGCGGATATCTGGATTCCTTATACGTGTGACGCTGACGTCATGCGGCTGGATCCGGAATATGAAAATATGCCGGGATTCTTGGGTGTAGTCATTTTAGCGCATGATGCGGCAGACTTCCCGGCGATTCGGGCGGAGTTGGCACAATCCATCTCCCAATACAACCGTACGAAGCGTGATTACCAGATATCCTTTTTCCAGAATCCGATTACGCAATGGGACAAAGCACGCGGCTCGTGGGCACAAAGTTTTGTCAGTTGGAAACGTTATGTAGCCGAGACGGGCGGGTTATTGCTCTTCTTGCTGCTCGTACCGGCCTTGAACCTGTTGGGCGTCACACACTCGTCTATTCAGAAACGGCAAGCGGAGATCGGCGTGCGGAAAGCATTCGGGGCGACGAACCGCGTGATTATCCAGCAAATCCTTTGTGAGAATGGCGTTATTTCCTTGCTGGGCGGCGCGATTGGATTTGTGCTTTCGTTTATTGCCTTGCCGCTTTGCAAAGGTTTTTTATTGGGATCGTCGGATACGGCGTTGAGCGGCGAGATGCTTTTCCAACCGGCGGCTTTTCTCTTGGCGCTCTTGTTTTGTCTGGTGCTTAATCTGCTTTCGGCCGGATTGCCCGCTTGGTGGATTACCCGCAAACCGATTAGCGATGCGTTAAAGAATGAAGAAGAAATCAATAAATAAACAGGTATGATACGACATATTTTAACCCTCATTTGGAACCAGCGTCGCAGCAACGTCTGGATTTTCTTGGAACTCTTGTTGGTGGCTGCGATATTGTGGGTCGTGACCGATGCGTTGGTCGTGGATTTATATACGTACCATCGTCCGCTGGGGCTGGATACGCGGAATACGTATGTGGTGAATATCAATCGGCATGTGGAAACGGCGGATTCGCTCCAACGGGCCGGGACGGGCGAAGATATGCTCACGCTTGTATCCCGCCTCCGTCAATGCCCGGAAGTAGAAGCGGCCGGCATCGGCATGTGGGCTTGTCCATACGTCCCGGCGAATGCGTACCGGGTATTCGTAAGTGAAACGGATACCACGGTTATCACGGAAGAGAACACGATGTCGAACGTGTATCATTACCTTATCGCCGATATTCCCTATTTCCAGGTCTTCCACTTCCAGACAAAACAGGGCCAGCCGCTGGCAGAGGAGCTAAGGCAACATCCGGGCGACCTCGTAATTTCGGCCGATGTAGAACAGAAGTTCTTCGGAAAAGAATCGGGACAAGGAAAACGGGTGAAGAACGACCCCAGTTCTACGAATACTTATCGGATTGCCGCCGTCTCGTCTGTCATCCGTTACGATGATTTCACGACAGACGATCCGCGCCTTTACCGTGTGGTCCGTACCGACCAAGATTGGGTCAAATACATGAAGTCGTACGACATCAGCCAGTTCCAATGCTTCCTCCGCATGAAGAAGGCATACACGGAGGAAGAGATGGAGCGGTTCCTCCAGTCGCAAGGCGAACGGCTCGAGGCGGGAAACCTCTACGTCTCGAGCGTCCAGTCCGTCTGCGACTTTCGCGATTCGGCCCTGAAAGAGAAATTCGATGCCCAAAAGAAGCAAATCGCCCTCACGGCCTTCATGCTGGTGAATATCTTCTTTGGCATCGTCGGGACGTTCTGGCTTCGCACGCAATCGCGCCGGGCGGAGATTGGCCTGCGGGCGGCGATGGGCGCTTCGAAGCGGCGGCTGTGCGGGCAGCTGTATGGCGAAGGGTTTTGGTTGCTCCTCCTCACCGTGCCGTTCGTCCTGCTTATCCTGTTGAACCTTTTGGCGCTGGATATTCCGGATACCTATCGGTTGGCCTATACCGGCTGGCGGTTTGCGTTGGCATTTGGCGGCACGTATGTACTGCTGGGGCTGATGATTTACTTGGGCATCTCCATCCCGGCCAAACAAATTCTGCGGATGAATCCGGCTGACACATTGCATTATGAGTAAATTGGGCGGCGCGATAGAGGTCTTAAAAACGTGGGAAATGGGATTGCGCGGACGCAATTTTATTTCCAACGCGATTGGAAGCCCATTGTGTGGACGCAATTCCATTTCCAACGCGATTGGAAGCCCATTGCGCGGACGCAATTCCATTTCCAACGCGATTGGAAGGCCATTGTGTGGACACAATTCCATTTCCAACGCGGTTGGAAGCCCGTTGCGTGGACGCAAGCCCATTTCCAACGTTTTGAATAGTAAAATAACAGATAAAAATAGAACAAAGATGGAAACAATGATTTCATTACAACAAGTAGAAAAGATTTATCGGACAAAAGAATTAGAAACCGTGGCGTTGGAGAACGTGAACCTCGACGTCCGTAAGGGTGAATTCCTGAGCATCATGGGGCCGTCGGGCTGTGGGAAGTCGACGCTGCTCAACATCATGGGGTTGCTGGACTTGCCATCGGGCGGGCGGGTCGAGATTGCCGGCACCGATACGTCGCACATGGACGACCGCGCTTTGGCGGCCTTCCGCAACGAGCAACTGGGCTTCGTTTTCCAGTCGTTCCACCTGATTTCTTCGCTTAATGTGTTGGACAACGTGGAGCTCCCGTTGCTTTATCGCGGCGGCGTTTCGTCCAAGCAGCGGCGCGAGGCGGCGGTACAGGTCTTGGAAAAGGTGGGGCTTTCGCACCGGATGCGCCATTTCCCGACGCAGCTCTCCGGCGGGCAGTGCCAACGTGTGGCCATCGCGCGGGCCATCATCGGCAATCCCACCATCATCCTGGCGGATGAGCCAACCGGCAACCTGGACTCGAAGATGGGGGCCGAAGTGATGGAAATCCTCCACAAACTGAACCAGGAAGACGGACGCACCATCGTCATGGTGACGCACAACGCGCAACAGGCCGCACAGACCTCGCGCACCATCCGTTTCTTCGACGGGCGGCAGGTGGAATGATTTTGTGTAAAAGGGCACGCAGATGACGCAGACTAAAGCGCAGATGACCGCAGATTTTCTTTTTTTCAGGAAGATAAAAATGATTGCGTTAGCCTAAATAAAAAATCTGCGTAAATCTGCGCCCGTCCGCGTTATCTGCGTGCCCTTTTGTACAAAGTCGTTCTACGCAAAATAGAATAAACTTATAAACTTACATTATATGTACTGGAAATTATACATCAAACAAGCCTGGAACTTATTCAAGCAGAACCGGTTCTTTAGTGCGATTTATGTGGTGGGCACGGGCTTGGCCATCTCGATGGTGATGGTCTTGGCGGTGGTTTACCACATCCGGACGGCCAACATTGCGCCGGAATCGCACCGCGCCCGCGTGTGTTATCTGTCGGATACCTCGTATAAAGCAGATGAGGGCAATATGCAGTTCCAAAGCAACCTGGGTGAACGCTTGGCACGGGAAGTGTTCGGCAGCATGCAAACGCCCGAAGCCGTATCGCTCTCGACAAACCCAAATGTGATCGGCCGGTTCGGACAGGAAATCTTCGTGCAAGTGCCAGGTGGAGATGATTCGCCCCGCGTCTCGTACCGGGCCTGCAATGCCGGCTTCTGGCGGGTGTTCGATTTCTCGTTTATCGATGGGAAAGCCTTCACGGAGGAGGAGTTCCAATCCGGCGTGCGGACTGCAGTCATTAGCCGTTCCCTGGCCCGACGACTGTATCATAAGGAAAAGGTGGCGGGCGAGACGTTGCTGCTGAACGATGTGGCGTATCGCATCTCCGGCGTGGTGGAGGATGTCTCCAGCCTCTTTCCTAATGCTTATGCGGAGCTTTGGTTTCCCTACACGGCTTCGATTTACCAGATGGGAATGAATGTGGCGCAAGAGTTCCGTTTCGCCTGTGGTCATTTGGAGGCAGTCATCCTCATGCGGCAAGCGAAGGATTTCCCCGCCGTGCAGCAGGAGTTCGACGAGGCGATGAAGCGGTTCAATACGACATTAACGGAAGGAAAAGCCGTGACGCCGCCCTTGGAACGCTCTAGCTTCACCATTTCAGGCATTGCGCAAAAGGACATTTACATCGCCTTCGCACTCCTGACGGTACTCTTCCTCCTCGTTCCGGCGCTGAACCTTTCCGGATTGAATGCTTCGCAAATCCAGGGACGATTGGAAGAAATCGGTATCCGCAAGGCGTTCGGCGCGTCGCGAAGGTCGCTCTTCATGCAAGTGTTTGTCGAGAATCTGGTGCTGATGCTTCCGGGCGGCGTGCTGGGATTGTTGTTCTCGTTCGTGTGGGTTCATGGCTTTAAAGACATTCTCCTGACCCACGATCTGTGGACATTGGTGCTGGGAGTGAATGGAAACAATTTCCTGACGGCCGGGATGCTGCTCGATCCTTGGGTATTTGTTGTCGCGTTCGGTGTGTGCCTGGCGTTGAACTTGCTTTCCTCGTGGGTGCCTGTATGGCGTGCCGTCCGCACACCTATTGTGAATGCGTTGAATATGTAATCTAAAAAGAAAGAAAAGATGAAGATATTATTCCATATTATCAAGATCGTCCGGGCGGAGATACGCTCGAACTTGTGGATCTTGGCCGAGCTGTTCGTGGTGTTCATTGTCTTGTGGGTGATGGTGGATATCTTTACGCGGCAATTTCAAGTCTATCATCAACCGGTAGGCTATGATACGGAGCATGTGTACCAGGCCATCATCTCGCACCGTTCCAAAGAAGCGCCCTCTTATGTGAAGTATGACGACGATGGGACCAGCGTGGCGCGCGATTATCAGCAGATTGTAGCGCAAATCCGCCAGCATCCCGACGTGGAAGTGGTGTCCATTTCCAGTTATTCGGAGCCTTATACTTTCTCCTGCATGAATTCTGGTATGCAACGAGACACCGCCAGCCAATCGGTAACTGCCCGGCAACATCTCGTCACGCCAGCGTACTTCCGCCTCTTCGATATCCACACCGCTGAGGGCGATGCGCCGGAAACGTTGGCCGAAAAGCTCCCGCAAGAAGGCATGATTATTAGCCAAAATTTAGCGGAGAAGCTTTTCAAAGCCACGAGCGCCGTAGGCCAGTATGTTTTGATGGGCAATGATTCCGTCCGTATCTCTGCCGTGTGCGAGACCTTGCGCAACGATGAGTACAACGAGAAACTTATTTATGCCTATTTCAATCCTCTCTCCTTGCAGAAATATGCTGAAGAAGGCGCAACGGAAGAGGATTATGCCGACCTCGCCCTGCTTTTCCGCATCCGTCCTGCCGCTGATTCGCGGGATTATGCACACCATTTCCTGCAAGAGATGCGCACCCGGCTCCAAGCGGGGAATCTCTGGCTTTCCGATGTGAAAAGTTATGAGGCAATTCGATATAACTTCCTTGCCAATAGCGAAGAGGCCAGTTCGCAGAAGTTGCTTTCTGCCGTAGGCGCGTTCCTCTTGGTAAACGTCTTTCTTGCCTTGATCGGGTCGTTCTGGTTCCGCGTGAACCTGCGGCGTGAGGAGATTGGACTCCGGATGGCCGTGGGCGCTTCGCGGCGTTCCATCCTCGGATTCACCTTCCTCGAAGGATTGATGCTCTTGACGCTCGCCGCACTTCCTGCTCTTGTCGTCTGTTTCAACCTCGTGGTACTCGATTTAGTGCCTACTGCCACGACCGATGCCCGTTTGCTCCGCTTCGGTTGGGTCTCTTTGGCGACGTGGTGCCTCTTGGCATGCACAATCCTTTTGGCTATCTGGTATCCGGCACGAAAGGCCACCCATATCGCACCTGCCGAGGCTTTGCATTACGAATAGCTTTCGTCAGCGTGTATATTTCAAAAATAGATAGTTATAATTGCCGGAAACGACGGCGTAAATTCCGGCAATTATAACTATAAATGGAAACGGTTATAGGTATAAATCTCACCCTATATACATAGTATATTGACAAAAGATTAAGCTCGTGGTGAAAGATAAGTTTGGGAATAAATGATGTATATAAAAATAAGTTCGTACCTTTGTACATTATTAATAATAAAAAACAGACTTGGCTATGAACAGCAATCTACAACTCATCCAAAGCAAGATTTACGAGATTAGAGGCCAGAAGGTCATGTTGGATCGCGATTTGGCAGAACTATATGGTATAGAGACGAAAGTGTTAAAGCAAGCCGTAAAGCGCAATTTGAAACGTTTCCCTTCAGATTTTATGTTTGAATTGACACAAGACGAATTTGAATGTTTGAGGTCACAATTTGTGACCTCAAACGCGAGAGGCGGTACGCGCTATATGCCGTTTGCGTTTACAGAACAGGGAGTTGCGATGCTTTCCTCGGTTCTAAATAGTGAGGTCGCAATAGAGATAAATATCTATATTATGCGTGCATTTGTAGCCATCCGTCAAATGATCGTTTCTTCGCCGCTCGATGAGGTAGCGGAACTTCGGGCTGAAGTTAAGGAGTTGAAAGAATACATCGAAGAAGCATTCGCGGATTACAACGATATCAACGAGGACACGCGGATGCAATTGGAGTTGATCAATCAGACCTTGGCGGAGTTGCAATCCGGAAAAAGGAGCTTGCTTCGTCCGAAAGTAGGTTATGTGAAGTGATTATCAACTTCCAACAAAGTACATTATTGATATAATAAAAAAACAGACTTGATTATGAATAGCAATCTACAACTCATTCAAAGCAAGATTTACGAGATTAGAGGCCAAAAAGTTATGCTGGATCGTGATTTGGCAGAACTATATGGAGTGGAAACGCGTACCTTAAATCAGGCGATTAAACGAAACAAGGAACGTTTCCCGATCGATTTCATGTTTCAGCTGACAAATGAAGAATTAGAATTTTGGAAATCACAAATTGTGATGTCCAATTCCATTAAAATGGGTATTCGACGAAATCCTTATGCATTTACAGAATTGGGTGTCGCCATGTTAAGTAGTGTTTTAAATTCTCCTACAGCAATACAAATTAACATGGGAATTATGCGTGCATTTGTGGCCATCCGTCAAATGATAGCTGCACCTCCAACAGATAAATTCGCTGAACTTCAAAATGAAGTCAAGGAATTGAAAGAATACATCGAAGAAGCATTTGCGGATTACAACGATATCAACGAGGACACGCGAATGCAATTGGAGCTGATCAATCAAACCTTAGCGGAGTTACAATCCGGAAAAAGGAACTTGCCTCGTCCAAAAGTAGGTTATGTGAAGTGATTATCAACTTCCAACAAAGTACATTATTGATATAATAAAAAAACAGACTTGATTATGAATAGCAATCTACAATTCATTCAAAGCAAGATTTACGAGATTAGAGGCCAGAAGGTTATGTTGGATCGCGATTTGGCTGCTCTTTATCAGGTGGAAGTACGCGCTTTAAATCAAGCCGTAAAACGTAACATGAAAAGATTTCCACCCGACTTTATGTTTCAATTAGAAGCTGAAGAATGGGAAATCTTGAAATCACAATTTGTGATATCAAGTTGGGGCGGCGTACGGAAATTGCCTTATGCGTTTACAGAACAAGGACTGGCTATGCTCTCAGGTATATTGAATAGCGATATAGCTATACAAGTTAATATCAATATTATGCGTGCATTTGTGGCCATCCGTCAAATGATCGTTTCTTCACCGCTCGATGAGGTAGCAGAACTTCGGGCTGAAGTTAAGGAGTTGAAAGAATATATCGAAGAGGCATTCGCGGATTATAACGATATCAACGAGGATACGCGGGTACAATTGGAGCTGATCAATCAGACCTTGGTGGAGTTGCAATCCGGGAAAAGGAACTTGCCTCGTCCGAAAGTAGGCTATGTGAAGTGAAAGCAGAATGTTTCATCCGTAATTTTTACGCAATTAATTTTGCCTTGTTGCCCATAAGTAGTAATTTTGCATAGAAATGATATTAAGGAATAAGCGTATGTGTATGATAAGTAAGGCATATAAATTTGTAAATAACGGATTTGCCGTGTTACGTGATGCTGCGCGAGGTGAATATCATCGTGAATCTGACGCTTTAAAGCAAATGAAGCAAGATGTTTTCTCTGTTAGAGATGGGGCATTTGCCTCTGACAAACAGAACTTGGCGAAAGACAAAGCGAATATAGAGCAAGATATCGCACGCGCCTTTCACAAAATAGCGATGAACCATGGGTAAGCAAGAGCTAAAGCAACGAGAGACACGTGTTTCTACCCAAGAAGGCATTGGCAAACAGCTGGAGCAAACACTTACCGTAGATGATAATTGTTTGCCTTCACCCGAAGAACTTGCGGCTTATCAAAAGATTTCAAATGATATTGTGCCCTTTTTGATTGAAGTTTCAAAAAAGGAACAAGAACATCGCCATAAGGCTGAAATGGAAAAGATTCGTATTATTGGGAAAACCGAGAGTCGGACAGGAAGTATCAATTGGTGGGGCATGTGCTTCGCTTTTTTATCTATTGTCGTATTAGCGATACTATCGGCTTATGCTCTTTATTTGGATAAACCATGGTTTGCTGGAATTATGGGAGCCGGAGTGTTTGTCTCCATCGCTTCTGTTTTTATACGCGTAAATACGCCTACCAATAAAGATAAATAATTTCGGATTTCATTCTCCAAACCCCAGCTTTGGAATAAGAATTAAAAAGATCCGTTGGATGCATGGACACGAACGAATTACTTACTGTAACGAAAGCCGAGTATGTGGGCGGCTATACGCTCCGTATCCTTTTTAGTAATGGAAAGGAGAAACTCTTTGATTTTTCGGGCGAACTGACGAAAGGTATCTGCCGTAAACTGGCGGATTTGGACTATTTCAAAAACTTCACGCTCGACCCGTTTACCATAGATTGGAACGATGAAATTGGGTTTGCCCCGGAATATTTGTACGAAAACGGGGTGTCAGCGTGAAACGGTGTACTTTCTTGTTGCACCATCATTCTGTTTTTAACACAAAGGAAACAAAGCACGCAAAGGACACGAAGTTTTGGACATTGAATCGCTTCGTGTCCTTTGTGTTTAAATTCGATTTCATCCTCCAAACCCCGCCCTTTTGTACTTAAATCCCCTACTTTCGGATAAGAACTCGAAATTTTTTGCTTAAAACTCTTGCTATTTCATTTTTCCTCCTTACCTTTGCATCGATTCCGCAGCGAATGGGGTTTCGCCTTAGGGAATCAAGAGAAATATTGACAAGCATTTTACGAAGATTATTCTCTTCTTGGAAACTTGGAAACTTTTTAAGAATAATGGAATAATGAACAGTAAATGCTTGCGCTGGGTACAGATTATTTGCAGGTGCTTCCTATACCAATACACCTATTGGTTGTGGAGAAGCTGAAAATATAATCGTATAGGCGCGGGCTGTTGTTTAATTATCATTATTCGGGTTTTTCCAAGTACCTCAAGAAGGATAATAGACAACGTAGGCCCGCGCTTTCTTTATGTCCGTAATCAAAGCCGGGTGCGTTGTACTAACCTTCGTAAGATTTAATCAAGAGTTTATTAATCAAACATTTTTGTATAATTAAAATTTTAAATCTTATGAACAAAAAAGTACTTACGCTTTGCGCCGGCGTTCTGCTGGTAGGCGGTTCAACGGTATTCACGGTGAACGCTTTGAACGCAGGCATTGAAAAGGTGCAAACTACTTACGTGGCACAAGCTGCCGACGAAGTAGCTGGCTACTTGCTGAAGGAAGCTGGGGCTAATGATGAGATTGCCGTTTGGCATCTTATCAAGAACGATGAAAACTACTTCCTGGCTCCTGACGCAGATGGCAAATGGTTCTTGGATTTGACTGATGGTCAGATCAAAGAAGTGGCTTCGGTAAAGACACCGACTTATGTAGTTCTTAACTCTACTACAAAGGTTGTTTCTTACAAGGATGCTGCAGGTAAAGAACAGGCTTTCAAGAATGGTGGTATCTATTTGTGGAGCGATGAGAATACACAAGTAGAGAGCACAGGCTTGTCTGACGCTTCTGCAAAGGCTGTGATCTTAGGTACTGCTGATAAAGAAGGTGTTATCTTGGATTTAGGCAAAGCTAATCAAACTGTGGCTTCTGTTGAAGTAGGAGCTTATGGTGCTAACTACGCTTTGAATGTTTCTGGGACAACTTACGGAAAAGACGATTGGACAACTTCTGGTTTGCAGGAGTTCAAGATTGATACCAAAGAAGACAAATCTAAAGTTTTAGGTACTGACATCAATGGTACAACTTTCTATTTCCGTTTAGGAACTTCTAAAGACAATACTTCAAAGCTTTTCCTGACAACAGATAAGGAAGATGCAAGTGCGTTGACTATTGTAGATGCCGGTGCATTCCAGTTTGGAGACACTGAAAACAATAATAAGTTGTATGCAAACATTACAGAAGAAAACAAACTTGTAGTAGGTGAAAAAGGTGATGGGGAAGAAGGAAACGACGTAAGAGTTCGTTTGGTTAATGCCAAAGGAGAAACTCTGAATGGTGAAAGTACAGAAACTACGGTTTACCTTGTCAAGAGTGCTTCTAAGAGCAATATCACGCTGAATCCTATCACAAAACTTTCTATCGGCGATGTGAATTTTGCTGAAGAAAGCAGTGGAGTTTCCAATGTAGAAGGTCTTTCAACGGCATTGAACACTTGGAGATTGGAACAAACGACCTTGTCAATACTCAATAAGTCGTTATTGTATGATGGTTCTAAATTCTCTGTTGCAACAAGCGAATCGACAGCGAAAGCTGCTGTTGTGACATTGGCTGAAGATGGTCAATTGCAAGTTGCCGGACAGCTTGTTTACATGGGAACAGATGGCAGTCTGACAACAGAAGCAAAGGACAATCAACCGGCAGCTCTTTATAAAGTGATTGAAGAAGGTGTAAAACTACAACCTACTACGGATGCCAATAAAGAACCAGATGCTCAATACATCATCGCACAAATGGTGAAGGGCGAAGAGGTTGAAACAGCTTATGTTGCAACTGAAAAGGAAGAGACAAGCGCTTCTACTCCGGGTGCTGAGTATGGTGATGAGATCAGCGTAGATGCTGACGGAATTGTCATTATTGACAAAACACTGGAAAATCCGAAGGTTCAAATTCCTGTTATCTTCAAAGGTACAGATGGCAAATATCTGGGCATCAGTGGAGGTGTAGTAGCTTGGGTAGACAAAGAAGCTGACGCTGAAGCTTGGGTATTACAAGATGGTAAGTTGATTAGCGTGTCTCGTTGGCAGGATGACAACTTGAACCGTTATTTCGCTGGTATCGGAGAAAAGTTGAGTACAGCTGGTTCAGATGTAGCTTATGTTCCTGAAGGTATTCTGATTGGAGGAGAAACAACTAATGTGACTATCCAATTGGCTGGCGTAGCTGTTCCGGCTCCTGAACTTGACGATTGTGAACTTCCGATCATCAAAAATGTAACAAGTGACGCGGTGTTGTTAGCATTTAAACCTACAGGTTCAAGCGACATCTATTATGTAAAAGATGCAACAGGTGCATTAACAACTAATGCTGATGAAGCTGATTTGTGGTATGTAAACAGACAATTAGTTACTAACAATGGTCGCGTAGGTTATACGTTTGAAAGCCGTAAAGGTAGAAGTACGGAATCGAAGAACGACAACTTCTTGACAATTGGCGGTGCTACTCAGTTCTACGGTTGGGATTGCAATACGGGTAAGGCATTGCAGTTGGTTGCTGTCAATGGTGGTGGAAACTTGGTATTCGATACGACTAATAATACATTGAAGTTGGACAACACTGGTATGGCCGCTTCTGTATTCGGTATGTATCGCTCACCGCTCGACCAGTTCACGGCTCAGTGGCTCGTACATCGCTATGGTAGCAGCTTCCAATTGAACTTCAAGGATTATAGTACTCATGCAGATAAAGAATGGGTTAACAATGTCTTTGATGGTGCTGATTTGGTTCCGGTTAAGTTCGACTCAATGACTGGTAAGTTGAGAGAAATCGCTCCGGACAATGATCCAGATTGGTGGTGGAATACGCGCGAAAGTGCTAAAGAATTCTTGTTGAAAGATCGCAACACTGGATTCTATATTGTATTGCATTATTCGGTAGGTGATCCTAATTATAGCAATACAGACAACTTTATCGATGGTGGTTATCCATTCACGGTATTGAGTGAAAGCAATGTTTTGAAGGTTGTACTCAACCCGAATAGTCAATTAGATAATGAAACCTATTATCCATACTTCCGTATCAACTATGTAACAGGTAAGACTGATTACAACGACAAAGAAGGTAATATCAATTTGGATAAAGTGACAGATGCTACACCTATCGAATGTATTGAAGTAGGTAATCCGATTGTTACTGACAATTGGTATGATGTAGCTATCTTGCGTACAGACGATACGGGTAATAATGGTCATGTCAGATTGTTTGTAACCGTAGAAGAACATTGCTCAGTTAATCCGGATCGCAGACCTGACGTATCGTTCATCAACGCCGACAACATCGTTCACGGTCAGGATGCTACGAACAACCCGTTGAACTATCGCTACGTGAATATCGAGTTCGAGGCTGCACGCAATATGCAATACTTGAACGAAAATGACAAGTATGTGAACTTAGACGGTAAAGTATTAGGTTTGACGGAAGATGGCCAACCTATCCCGAGCGAACCGAACTACTTCTTGTTCGACAAGGCTGAAGGACAATGGGCTGTTTCAATGACGGAAGCTACCGAAAAGGGTGTGTTTGATGCAGAAGACAAAGAACAAGCTATCACGAATGATACTCGCTTCACATTCACGAACCGTGAAAGCGGTGCTTCGATTGCAATCAAGGCTATGCATGCACTTGGCAACGACGTATATGCAGTAGAATATGAAGATCAGGAAGCATTCAGTGGATACGCAGGAAGAACATGGAACGGACAAGCAACTGTTTGGAATCGTGCAAACCGCGACACATTGATCATCAAGGCTGCTAAGGGTAACTTAGTATTGAAGAATGGTGAAAGCGCGAAGAACATGGATAGCTATGCAAACTGGACGAAAGAACAGTTGCAAGACAAGACCTTCCAGCTTTCTGTTGATGCTGCAGCTCAGCTCTATGTAACAGAGAACGAAGCTAAGGGCAGCCACTTCTTAGGTTTGACGGCTGATGCAGAAACGGTAACGAACTGGCGTCTTGTGCCGATGACGGAAGCTCGCGTTTATGCGAAGGACGGCGTGAAGTATCTGACGCAGGGAACTGACTCAGTCTACACAATGTCTCACCCGCACTACTTCAAAGGTGGCAAGGTTTACGCTTACAACGATACGACGGCTATCATCGCGTATGCATTGCAGAACATCGAGAACAATGAGTACTTGACTTACGATCCAAGTCAGAACCAGACGATTCTGTCTATGATTTGCGATCCGAACTCGAAGAACTTCTCTACTTCTGCCGACCTCGGCGCTGCTTATCGCTTCGTATTGAAGGAAAAGGCTGAAGGTGCTCAGGCTATCGAATCAGGCAAGTACAATATCATCGGTGTAACGCCTTGGGGCTTAGGATGGGATAACTACGTAACCGAGGCTACTCAAGATAAGGATGGCAATAAACTTACTGGCAAACCATATTATGAACTGAACTTGGACAACAAGCTCTACGGTGCTTCTACGAACAATGCAATTCAAGTGAAGGGCGCTTACGAAGAACCGACAGCTGTAGACATCTTCACAATAGCCACAACAGCTTCTCTGGAATATGCGAAGAAGGAGTTGAACGACAAGGTTCGCATCTATAGCGCGGAAGACAACGACTACGCATTGTATGAAGATGGTCAGTTCTTGAACATGTCGAATGCGAGTGATATCGCTCCGGCTATGGTAATCGATACGGCTTATGTAAACCGTCCGGGCAACAACCGCTACCAGTACTTGCTCGTGGTTAATCCGGAATTCACAGATGCTGAATATGATAACCATCCTGAGAACGAACCTGTACAGCAACCGGAACACATGATCAAACCGGATACGATGAAGGGTCGCTTCTTGGTGAACCAGATTGACGAGGCTGTTGCCGCAAGCAAGATGCACAACAACCCGTACATCAACGACGTGGAAGCTGACGAGAAGGAAGTGAAACTCGCCTTCAAGTGGGGTTATCGTACGCAAGATAAACTGTACTTGACAGACGGTCAGAATGGTCCGGTGATCGAAACGATCGAACTCGGTACAGCTGACTTCAATAAGGCTAAGTTCGCGTTCAAGTATGTCAACCAAGCTGTTGATGAAACCTTTAAAGTTCAAACTGCATTCTACGACTACGATGCAGCTGTGAAGGCTGGTAGCAGCAAGGCTGCAGGTGTAATGAACAACGAAGGTTACTTGAAGTCTGTAAACGGTGTCATTGTAGTAACTAACGGCTACACGCACGGCGAAGAGTGGGTCAGCGGAAAATTTATGTGGATAAGACGAGTAAAAGTTGTACCTTTGTCGCATGAATGAATCCGTTTTATACA